>JAKAQB010000004.1 GCA_021811865.1 Actinomycetes bacterium
GGCCCCCGCCGGCCCCCGCCGGCCCCCGCCGGCCCCCGCCGGCGCCCCCCCCCGCCCCGCCCCCGAGCCCCCGGCGCCGGCTCGCCTACATTCGGGCACATGCCTAGCACCCATCCCAAGCCGCGCAGCCGTGAGATCACCGACGGGTTCGAGCGGGCCCCGGCGCGGGCCATGCTCCGCGCCGTGGGGATGACAGACGAGGACTGGGACAAGCCACAGGTGGGGGTGGCGTCGTCGTGGAACGAGGTGACCCCGTGCAACCTGCCGCTCGACCGGCTGGCGGGGCGCGCCAAGGAGGGTGTCCGGCAGGCGGGCGGGTTCCCGCTCGAGTTCGTCACGATCGCGGTGTCCGACGGGATCTCGATGGGCCACGAGGGGATGCGGGCGTCACTCGTGAGCCGGGAGGTCATCGCCGACTCGGTCGAGACGATGGTGCACGCCGAACGCTTCGACGCCCTCGTCACCTTCGCCGGCTGCGACAAGAGCCTCCCCGGGATGCTCATGGCCGCCGCCCGTCTCGACGTGCCCTCGGTCTTCCTCTACGGCGGCACGATCCTGCCCGGGCGGGGCGCCCACGGCGAGCCGCTCGACATCACCAGCGTCTTCGAGGCCGTCGGCGCCCGGGCCGCAGGAGGCTTGACCGACGAGGAGTTGTCGTTGATCGAGCGCAACGCCTGCCCGACGATCGGGAGCTGTGCCGGCATGTTCACCGCCAACACGATGGCGTCGGTCAGCGAAGCGCTCGGCATGGCACTGCCGGGGTCGGCGTCGGCGCCGGCGATCGACGCCCGACGAGACGACCTCGCCTTCGAGTCGGGGCGGGCCGTCGTCGCTCTCCTCGACGCCGGCATCCACCCCCGTGACATCCTCACCAAGGAGGCGTTCGAGAACGCCATCGCCGTGACCATGGCCCTGGGCGGCAGCACCAACGCCGTCCTCCACCTGCTCGCCATCGCCTACGAGGCCCGGGTCGATCTCACCCTCGACGACTTCGACCGCGTCGGCCGGCGCACGCCCCACATCGCCGATACCAAGCCTCATGGCCGTTACCACATGGTGGACCTGGATGGCGTGGGGGGGGTGCCTGTCGTCATGAAGGAGCTGCTCGACGCCGGCCTCCTCCACGGGGACTGCCTGACGGTCACCGGCCGCACGGTCGCCGAGAACCTGGCGACCACCCCGCCGGCGTTGCCGGACGGCTCCGTGGTCCACCCGCTGTCGGCCCCCATCCACAGCGACGGCGGCATCGCCATCCTGCGGGGATCGCTGGCGCCGGAGGGCGCGGTGGTCAAGGTCGCCGGCCTCGACACGGACCGCTTCGAAGGCAGCGCTCGAGTGTTCGACGGCGAGGACGGCGCCATGGAGGCGATCCTGGCGGGGCGGATCGAGCCGGGGACGGTGCTCGTGATCCGCTACGAAGGGCCGAAGGGCGGCCCGGGCATGCGGGAGATGCTCGCAGTGACCGGCGCCATGAAGGGAGCCGGGCGGGGAGGGGACTGCGCGCTGCTGACGGACGGCCGGTTCAGCGGCGGGACCCACGGGTTCTGCATAGGTCACGTCGCACCGGAAGCGGTCGACGGTGGCCCCATCGCGTTGGTCGCCGACGGGGATCGCGTCGCCATCGACGTGCCACGTCGTTCGATCGAGCTGCTGGTGGCCGGCGACGAGCTCGCCCGCCGCCGGCAGGACTGGAGGCTGCCCGAGCCTCGTTACCGCACCGGGGTCCTCGCCAAGTACGCCCGGCTGGTGACCGGCGCCGAGCGGGGGGCGGTCACCGAGGCATAGGCCCTGCCTGCTCATCGTGACCGCCTGGCCTCCCGGGCCCCCGTGCGTGAAGCGCCTGTCGCTCGACTTCCCGCCGGCGTCGCCCGCTCGACGACGGCGGCGTCGAGGTGGCTGCTGCGCAGCAACTGGCCGGCGCGCCCGTCCTGGCATTGCGGCCGGCGCCGGCCCGTGCGAGAATCCCTGCCGTGCCGACGACCGTCCTCGTCCTCGTACTGATCACCTGACGCACGCGCCGAGCAGCGTGCGTCCCCGACGACCTCCTCAGGAGGTCGTCTTTTTTTGCCCGACCCCCCGTCCACGTCCACACCGAGGAGCCATGAACCTGACCGGGGCGCAAGCCCTCATCAAGAGCCTGGAGATGGAGCGTACCGAGGTCGTCTTCGGCCTTCCCGGCGGGGCCATCCTGCCCGCCTACGACCCGCTGCTCGACTCGCCCATCCGCCACATCCTCGTGCGCCACGAGCAGGGCGCCGGCCACATGGCGGAGGGCTACGCCCACGTCACCGGGCGTCCCGGTGTGGTGATGGTGACGAGCGGCCCGGCGGCGACCAACCTCGTGACCCCCCTCTGCGACGCCTACATGGACTCCGTGCCCCTCGTAGCGATCACCGGGCAGGTGCCGCGCCCCGCCATCGGGACCGACGCCTTCCAGGAGTGCGACACCGTCGGCATCACCCGCTCGGTCACCAAGCACAACGAGTTGGTCATGGAGCCCGAGGAGCTGCCGCTCGTGGTGCGCCAGGCGTTCCACCTGGCGACGACCGGCCGGCCCGGCCCGGTCCTGGTCGACGTGCCCAAGGACGTGCTGACGGCGCGTGTGAAATGGTGGTGGCCGACCGATGAGGAGGTCGTCGCGTCCCTTCCCGGCTACCGGCCGACGGTGCGGGGCCACGCCCGCATGATCAAGGAGGCGGCCCGGCTGATCGCCGCCTCCGAGCGCCCGGTGGTCTACGCCGGCGGAGGGGTGCTGAAGGCGCGTGCCGCTCTGGAGCTGGGGGCGTTGGTCGAGCTGACGGGCATCCCGGTGGTGACGACCCTGATGGCTCGGGGCGCCTTCCCCGACGACCACCCCCTGAACCTGGGAATGCCGGGGATGCACGGCAACTACACCGCCATCCGGGCGATGCAGGAGGCGGACCTGTTGATCACCCTCGGGGCCCGCTTCGACGATCGGGTCACCGGCCGGGTCGACGGGTTCGCGCCGGAGGCGAAGGTCGTCCACGTCGACATCGACCCGGCCGAGCTCGGCAAGGTCCGCCGGCCGGACGTGCCCATCGTCGGTGACTGCAAGCAGGTGATCGGCGAGCTCGTGCGGGTGCTGGGAGGCGGGGGTGACGCGCAGGCGGACCGCTCGGCGTGGCGCAGCCGCCTCTCCGGCTGGCAGGAGCGCTACCCGTTGCACTACGACCCACCGGCCGCCGGCGACGCCCTCAAGCCGCAGTTCGTGCTGGAGGCCCTCCGCGACGCCGCCCCGGAGGGCACGATCCTCGTCTCCGGCGTCGGACAGCACCAGATGTGGGCCAGCCAGTACTGGCGGTTCACCGAGCCCTACTCGTGGGTCAACTCCGGTGGGCTCGGGACCATGGGCTTCTCGGTGCCCGCCGCCATCGGCGCGAAGGTCGGGCGGCCCGACCGGACGGTGTGGGCCGTCGACGGCGACGGGTGCTTCCAGATGACAGCACAGGAGCTGGTGACTGCAGCCAGCGAGCGCATCCCCATCAAGGTCGCCATCCTCAACAACGCCTACCTCGGCATGGTCCGCCAGTGGCAGGAGATGTTCTACGCCGAGCGCTACTCCGAGGTGTACCTGTCGCCCGACCTGCCCGACTACGTGAAGTGGTCCGAGGCGATGGGCTGCGTGGCGTTGCGCGTCGAGGACCCTGACGAGGTGCAGCCGGCCATCGACAAGGCCAACGCCGTCGATGACCGCCCGGTCGTGATCGAGTTCCGCACCGACGCCAGCGAGAAGGTCTTCCCGATGGTCCCCTCCGGTGCCAGCAACAGCGACGTCGTGGTGCACCCGTCGCAGGCCGGCGACGCCCGCAAGGTGGTCCAATGAAGGGTGCTGCATTGAACCGCCACCCCCATCACCACACGCTCACCGTGGTGGTGGAGAACCGCTCGGGCGTGCTCGCCCGGGTGAGCGGCCTGTTCGCCCGGCGCGGGTTCAACATCCAGTCACTCGCTGTGGCGCCGACCGACGACGAGCGTTTCAGCCGCATCACCATCGTCGTGGACGTGCGGGAGACCGACCCGGAGCAGATCACCAAGCAGCTGTTCAAGCTCGTCAACGTGGTGAAGATCACCGAGCTGGCGCCGGCCGACGCCGTCGAGCGGGAGCTGCTGCTCTGCACCGTCGTTGCCGACGCCGACACCCGCAGCCGGGTGCTCGAGCTCGTGGGCGTCTTCGGGGGGGCGATCGTGGATGTCGGCTACGCCGACATCAGCGTCATGCTGGCCGGGGAGCCGGCCAAGTTGGACGACTTCGAGGACTTGGTGCGACCCTACGGGATCACCGAGCTGCAGCGCACCGGCCGGGTGGCGCTGCCCCGACTGGAGCGACAGGCACCCCGCCTGCGCACGACCGGAAAGGCGAGCTAGTTGCCTGCGACGATCTACTACGCGGAGGACTCCGATCCTTCCATCATCCACGGGAAGAACGTCGCCGTCATCGGCTACGGCTCCCAGGGGCACGCGCATGCCCTCAACCTGCGGGACTCGGGGGTCGACGTGCGCGTCGGCCTGCGGGAGGGCTCCGGTTCGCGGGCCAAGGCTGAGGGCGAAGGGCTCCGGGTCACGTCCATCCCGGAGGCGGCCAGGGAGGCCGACGTCATCATGATGCTGGCTCCCGACACCGACCAGCCGGCGCTGTTCCAGGAGGCGATCGGCCCCAACCTGCGGGACGGGGACGCGGTCTTGTTCGCCCATGGGTTCGCTGTGCGGTTCGGGTTCGTGCAGGCCCCGCCCGGGGTGGACGTGGCCATGGTCGCCCCCAAGGGGCCCGGCCACCTCGTCCGCAGGACCTATGTCGGCGGAGGGGGGGTCCCCGCCCTCATCGCCGTCCACCAGGACGCCACCGGCACCGCCCGGCAGCTGGCTCTGTCCTACGCTGACGCCATCGGCGGCACCCGGGCCGGGGTCCTCGAGACCACCTTCGCCGAGGAGACCGAGACAGACCTCTTCGGGGAGCAGGTGGTGCTCTGCGGTGGGCTGACCGCGTTGATCCAGGCCGGCTTCGAGACCCTCGTCGCCGCCGGCTATGCCCCGGAGTCGGCCTACTTCGAGTGCCTCCACGAGGTGAAGCTCATCGTCGACCTGATGTACGAGCACGGCATCTCCGGCATGCGGTACTCCATATCGACAACCGCCGAGTACGGCGACTTGACCCGCGGGCCGCGGATCGTGGGCGACTCGGTCCGCGCCGAGATGCGCAAGATCCTCGAGGACATCCGCAGCGGCGCGTTCGCCGAGGAGTGGATGGGTGAGTACCGGGCCGGCCTGCCCAACTTCAAGCGCCTCGAGGCCGCCGGCGAGGCCCATCCGATCGAGGAGGTCGGTGCCCGGCTCCGGGCGATGATGCCGTTCATCAACGCCGGCTCCGCCCGCCCGCAGGACGTATCGGGGGGCTGAGGCGCGCCCGTGCGACGCCGCTCCGCCGACGACCCGGCCCTCGATGCCCTCGCCGACCTCCACCGGGCCCGGCGCGCCCGGCGGGTGGCCAACATCGACTTCTTCGAGGCGCTCTACCGGGCCTACCTCACCGCCATCCTTGCCGGGGTGGCGCTGTGGCTGGGATCCGGGCTCGTCGGAGGCAGTCGCATGGGCGCCGCCGCCGCCGCCAGCGTCGAGGCCCACGGCGCGCCGGCGGTGGGGCTGGCCGTCGCTCTCGTCCTCGCCGTCGGGCTGCGCTCAGGCGGCCAGGGCGGCCCGCTGGCCCTGGAGGCGGCCGACGTGCGCCACGTGCTGCTCGCGCCGATCGACCGCAGCGCAGCCCTGCGGCCCCAGGCGTGGAAGCAGCTGCGCTCCGGGGTGGTCGCCGCCGCCGGCACCGGAGCGCTCCTCGGGCTGCTTGCCTACCGGAGGCTCCCAGGCAACGTCGCTCCGTGGATCGCCTGTGGCGGCGCGGTGGCCGCCCTGGCGGTGCTCGGCGGGTACGGCCTCGCCTTCGTGGCCTCCGGCCTGCGGATCGGCCGGCGCGCCGGCACGCTGCTCGCGCTCGCCGTGATCGGGTGGGCGGCGGCGGACTACGCCACCGGGCTCACCACCTCGCCGATGACGTTGCTCGGCGACCTCGCCCTCTGGCCGCTGCGCTTGCGCGCCGCCGGTACCGCCGGCATCCTCCTGCCCGTCGTCGCCGCGCTGGTGGGCCTCGCGGTCGTCGGTGGCACGTCGGTCGAGGACGCCGAACGCCGCTCCTCCCTCGTCGGCCAGCTCCGCTTCGCCGCGACCCTGCGCGACCTGCGCACCGTCGTCGTGCTCCGCCGGCAACTGGCCCAGGAGGTGCCCCGCCAGCGCCCGTGGTTGAAGCTCCCGGGACGCTACGCCGCCCCTGCCGCCCCTGCCGCCCCTGCCGCCCCGGCCGCCATCGGGGCCGCCGACGGTGCCGGCACCGGGGATTCGCGCTCCCGACCCCAGCGCAACCTCTTCCCGGCGTGGCGCCGCGGCTGGCAGGGCATCCTCCGCTTCCCGGCGCTGCGCCTCGGGCGCCTCGTCGCCCTCGGGGTGCTGGCCGGCCTGGCCGAGCTCGGCGTATGGCGTGGCACGACGCCACTGCTGTTCGCTGCCGGCCTGGCCTTGTACCTGGCCGCCCTCGACGCCGTGGAGCCGGTCGCCCAGGAGGCCGACCACCCTGACCGGCGGGACGCGTACAGCATCGAGGCCGGCGACTTGTACCTGCGCCAGGCGGTGCCGTCGATCGTGGTGATGACCGTTGTCGGGCTGTGCGGCGCCGGCGCCGCTGCCCTCGCCGGCGGCAGCTTCCTCGGCTTCGAGGTGGGGGCGGTGATGGCCGTGCCCGCCGCAGTGGGCGCCGTCGCCGCCGGGCTGATGTCGACGGTGCAGGGACCGCCCGCTGTGTTCAACAGCTCCGACACCCTGATGCCGCCGGAGATGGCCGGGATCCGCAACCTGCTCCGTACGGTCATCCCGCCGGCGGTGGCGATGATCGGCGCCCTGCCCGTGCTCGCCGGCAGGCACCCGCACAGCGGGCTCAGCCACCTGGCGGCCACGACGTCAGTGCTCCCGGAGGTGCTCTTCGCCGGCGTCGTCGCCCTCGGGTGGGTTCGCTACCACGACCGCATGACCGGATGGTGGCGCCAGTCGATGGAGGAGGCGCAGGTCACCCGCCGGCCGAGCCCGCACACCCCGTCGTAGTAGCGTCAACGGACCGATGCCGTCCGGCCCGCCGCCCGCGCTCGAGACGACGGTGCTGACCAAGTCCTACGGCGACCTGGTCGCCCTCGCCCCGCTCGACCTGTCGATCCCGGACGGCCAGCGAGTTGTGCTCGTCGGCCACAACGGGTCCGGCAAGACCACCCTCCTGCGGATGGTCGCCGGGCTGCTCGAGCCGACGAGCGGCCGGGCCACGGTGTTCGGGCACCCCGCCGGTTCGATGGAGGCCCGTGCCACCCTGTCGTACCTGCCCGACAACCCGGTCCTCTACGACGACCTGTCGGTGCTCGAGCACATCGAGTTCACGTGCCGGCTGCACGGCGCCGAGGACTGGGAGGACCGCGCCGCCGGGTTGCTGCACGACCTGGGCCTCGCCCGCCGGGCGGAGGACCTGCCGTCCCGCTTCTCCCGGGGCCTTCGCCAGAAGACGGCGATCCTGCTCGGGCTGGTGCGGCCGTTCGGCCTGCTGGTCGTCGACGAGCCGTTCGTGGGGCTCGACCCGCAGGGGCGCGACGCCTTCATCGAGTTGCTCGATGATGCAGCTTCAGCGGGGGCGACGATCGTGGTTGCCACCCACCAGCTCGAGTACGTGCAGAAGGTGGACCGCTGCGTCGCCCTGCGCGACGGCGAACTGGTCTTTGACGGGCCGCCCGGCGAGGTGGACGTCCTCGCGCTCGTCGGCTACTGAGAAAGTCCTCGAGCTCCGCCTGCCCGGTTGGGGGCGAGGACTTTCCCCTTTCAGGTGAGCCGGCCGACAACGTGATCGATGCAGGACGTCAACGCGCGCACGTCCTCGGTGTCGACCGCCGGGAACATGCCGACCCGCAACTGGTTGCGCCCCAGCTTCCTGTAGGCCTCGGTGTCGACGATCCCGTTGGAGCGCAGCACCGCCGCCACCGTCGCCGCCGGCACGGCGGGGTCGAGGTCGACGGTGCCGACCACGGGGCTGCGGTACGCGGGGTCGGCGACGAACGGCGCCGCGAAGTCGCTGCGCTCCGCCCAGCCGTACAGCACTGCCGCCGACGCAGCGCTGCGGGCGGCGGCGAACGCCGCGCCGCCGTTGGCGAGGAGCCACTCGAGCTGCGCGACGAACAGGACCAACGTGGAGACGGAGGGAGTGTTGGCAGTCTGGTCGAGGCGGTTGCTCTCGGCGGCGAGGGTGAGGTCGAGCGACGCCGGGACCCATCGCCCGGGGGCGTCCCGGAGCCGGCCGGCGCGCTCGAGCGCAGCGGGGGAGCAGACCGCCACCCACAGCCCGCCGTCGGCCGCGAAGACCTTCTGGGGCGCGAAGTAGTAGGCGTCCACTGCTGCGGGGTCCCACGGCAGGGCGCCGGCGCCGGAGGTGGCGTCGACGGCGACGAGCCCGTCCGCCGCCGGCCGCTCGACCGGGGCGCACACTCCGGTCGAGGTCTCGTTGTGGGTGAGGGCGTAGAGGTCGACGTCGGCCCGGGCGGCCGGCGGCGGCGGCCGGGCGCCCGCCTCCGCTCTGACCACGACCGGGTCGTCGAGGTGTGGCGCCCGGGTGGCCGCGCTGGCGAACTTGGCGGAGAACTCCCCGAAGACGAGGTGCTCGGTCCTCCGCTCTGCTAGGCAGGCGCAGGCCACGTCCCAGAACTGGCTTGCGCCGCCGTTGCCGAGCAGCACCTCGTGGCCGTCGGGCAGCGCCCACAACTCCCGCAGGCCGGCCCGCAGCCGGCGGACGAGGTCGCGCACGGGCGCCTGGCGGTGGTTGGTGCCGAGAGGTGCAGCCGCCAGCGCGGCGACGGCCGCCGCCGGGATCTTGGACGGACCGGAGCCGAACCGCCCGTCGGCAGGTAGCAGGCCTGCAGGGATGCGGATGTCGGGCGCGTCGGTCATGAGTCCCTTCGGTGGCTCGCCCCCTGGGTACGGGCCTGCAAGCATGGCAGACATGCCCCGCATCTCCGTGCGCATCGCGTCCGTGTCCGAGTCGGCGACCCTGGCCGTTGACACCAAGGCCAAGGCTCTTGCAGCCGCCGGCGAGGACGTCATCGGTTTTGGCGCCGGCGAGCCGGACTTCCCGACCCCGGCCTCGATCGTCGAGGCGGCCGTCGATGCCTGCCGCGACCCCAAGAACCACAAGTACACGCCGGCCCCGGGGCTGCCAGAGCTGCGCGAGGCGATCGCCGCCAAGACTCTCCGCGACTCGGGGTACCGGGTCGCGGCGTCCCAGGTGCTCGTCACCAACGGGGGCAAGCACGCCGTGCTGGAGGCGTGCGCGACCCTGCTCGACCCCGGCGACGAGGTGCTGCTGCCGGCGCCGTACTGGACGACGTACCCCGAGGCGATCCGCCTCAGCGGGGGCCGGGTGGTGGAGCTGCCCACGACGGGAACGACGGGTTTCAAGGTGACGGTCGACCAACTGGAGGCCGCCGTCACGCCGAGGACGAAGCTCTTGCTGTTCGTGTCGCCTTCCAACCCGACCGGCGCCGTCTACACCCCGGCGGAGGCACGCGAGATCGGCCGGTGGGCACTCGAGCGGGGCGTGTGGGTGCTGGCCGACGAGATCTACGAGCACCTCGTCTACGGGGACGCCGTGTTCAGCTCCTTGCCGGCGCTGGTGCCGGAGCTGGCCGACACCTGCGTGATCGTCAACGGCGTCGCCAAGACCTACGCGATGACGGGCTGGCGGGTGGGGTGGATGGTGGGCCCCGGCGATGTCATCGCCGCCGCCGCCAACCTGCAGAGCCACGCCACGTCCAACGTGAGCAACGTGGCACAGCGGGCGGCGCTCGCTGCCGTCACCGGCCCGCTCGACGCCGTCGCGGAGATGCGTGACGTCTACGACCGGCGCCGGCGGACGATCGTCTCCATGCTGCGGGATATACCGGGCGTGGAGTGCTTGGAGCCGCAGGGAGCGTTTTACGCGTTCCCGAGCTTCGAGGGCGTGCTCGGTCGCACGCTGGGCGACCGGGTGCCGGCCACCACCCTCGAGCTGGCCGAGGTGGTGCTCGACGAGGCGAAGGTCGCGTTCGTACCAGGGGAGGCGTTCGGGGCGCCGGGTTACGGGCGCTTCAGCTACGCCCTGGCCGATGACGCCATGGTGGAGGGCGTCGCCCGGCTGGCCAAGCTGCTGGGTCAGCCTGACATGTAGGCGGGGGCGCCGGCTGGGGCTGGGGCGCCGGCGCGGGGCTGGGGCGCCGGCTGGGGGCTGGGGCGCCGGCGCGGGGCTGGGGCGCCGGCGCGGGGCTGGGGCGCCGGCTGGGGGCGCTGGCGGCGGGAGGTCGGTGCATTGGCGGGAGGTCGGTGCATTGAGTGGCGCTTCCTGCCCCGAATGCACCGACCTCGACGAAGGTGACGCCAACTGGGACCTCAGCCGAACATGGGGCGCCGGAGCTGAGGGCTGCGGTTCAGCGGCTGGCGCGCCGGAACCCGTCCGCCTCGGCGGCCTCGGCGCCGGCGTAGCAGCGGTCGGCACCTGTCCTCCCGTACGCCGCCATGCCCGGCAGGTGGAACACCCTGCTGCGGAGCTTCGCCTTGACTGGGTGGCTGGATGGGCACGCCCCGCCGTCGAGCGGCGCGACCCAGGTCCGGCCGGCGCTCGCCGGCGGATCGGCGGCTGCCGGCTCCCCTGCCGGCGGGCGCGGAGCCGATCCGTCGCGGCCGGGCAAGTCCGGCCAGGGTTCCGCCGGCGGCACTGCCAGCCGGCGACGTCCCGCCCGCTCGAGGAGGGTGAGGCGCAGGACCCAGCCGGCGCCGGCGAGGATCACCGCCACGAGGACCCAGCGAATGAGCCGGCGCACGGCTGAACGCTACCGGGTCGGATGCCTCGCCGTCTCGGTCTCCGCACCGCTGGTCACTCCCGATGGCAGCGTGGCTACGTGGCTACGTGCCAGCGGCCCTCGGCAGCCACGCCGGCCGGCGGGACTCGAATGCGTCGATGTCGGCGGCGTGGCGGAGGGTGAGGTCGACGTCGTCGAGGCCCTCGAGGAGGCGGTGCTGGGTGAAGGTGTCCATGCCGAACGGTGCCTCGAGGCCGGCGGCCGGTGCAGCGACGACCAGGCGCTCGACGTCCACCGTGACCTCCAGGGCGGCGTCGGCGAGGACAGCGTCGAGCAGCGCCCGCCCGAAGGCGGCGTCCACCTCGGCGGGAACCAGCCCTCCCTTGGTGGCGTTGTTGCGGAAGATGTCCCCGAAGCGGGGGGACACCACCGCCTGGAAGCCGTAATCCTGCAGGGCCCATACGGCGTGCTCGCGCGACGAGCCGACGCCGAAGTTCGGTCCGGCCACGAGGATGGTCGCGCCAGCGTGCTCCGGCTGGTTCAGCACGAAGGCACGGTCGTCCCGCCACTCGGCGAACAGGCCCCGCCCGAAGCCGGTGCGCTCCACCCGCTTCAGCCAGTCGCTCGGGATGATCTGGTCGGTGTCGACATCGCTGCGGTCGAGGGGGACAGCGGTGCCGGTGACGGCTCGGACGGCTTCCATGGGGGTGGCTCCGGGATCGGTGCTGGGTGACCGGCGGCGGCCGGCTGGGCGGGTGGGTGGGTGGTCGGCGGCGGTTCAGCCGAGGTCGGTGGGGGCGGCGAAGTGCCCGGCGACCGCGGTGGCGGCCGCCACGGCGGGTGAGACGAGGTGTGTCCTTCCCCCCCTTCCCTGGCGGCCCTCGAAGTTGCGGTTGGACGTCGACGCCGACCGCTCCCTGGGGGCGAGCTTGTCCGGGTTCATCGCCAGGCACATCGAGCAACCCGGCAGGCGCCACTCGAACCCGGCGGCCGTGAACAGCCGGTCCAGGCCCTCTGCCTCGGCCTGGGCCCTCACAGGCCCGCTGCCGGGCACGGCGAGGGCGCGCACGCCGGCGGCGACGTGCCGGCCTTCGAGAACAGCCGCGGCGGCGCGGAGGTCCTCGAGGCGTGAGTTGGTGCACGAACCGATGAACACGGTGTCGACCGGCACGTCGCGCATCGGCGTCCCGGCGCTGAGGCCCATGTAGGCCAGGGCGCGCCGCGCCGCCTCCGCCGCGCCCGGATCGTCGAAGGCGTCCGGGTCGGGAACGGCGCCGTCGACGGTCACCACCTGGGCCGGGTTGGTACCCCACGTGACATGAGGGCGCACGGAGGTGGCGTCGATCTCCACGGTCCGGTCGAAGGCGGCGCCGCCGTCGGTGCTGAGCGAGCGCCAGTCGTCCAGGGCCTGCTCCCAGTCGGCACCCCCGGGCGCGTACGGTCGGCCCTCCAGGTAGGCGAAGGTCGTGTCGTCGGGCGCGACCATCCCGGCCCGGGCACCGGCCTCGATGGACATGTTGCAGACGGTCATCCGGCCTTCCATGGAAAGGTCGCGGATGGCGGAGCCCCGGTACTCGATCACGTGGCCGATGCCGCCGCCGGTGCCGATGCGGCCGATGACCGCCAGGACGAGGTCCTTGGCGCTGACGCCGGGGGGCGGGTCGCCCTCCACTTCCACCGCCATCGTCCTGGCGCGCCGCTGCGGCAGGGTCTGGGTGGCCAGGACGTGCTCGACCTCACTGGTGCCGATGCCGAACGCCAGGGCCCCGAACGCGCCGTGCGTCGAGGTGTGGGAGTCCCCGCATACGATCGTCATCCCCGGCTGCGTGAGGCCGAGCTCCGGTCCGATCACGTGGACGATCCCCTGGTGAGGATCGCCCATCGGGAACAGCCGGATGCCGAACTCGTCGCAGTTGCGGGTCAGCACGTCCAGTTGCGTGGCGGAGACGGGGTCCTCGACCGGCCCCGGGGTGGTCGGCACGTTGTGATCGGCCGTGGCGACGGTGAGCTCCGGGCGGCGCGGGCGCCGCCCGGTCAGGCGGAGCCCGTCGAACGCCTGCGGCGAGGTGACCTCGTGGACGAGGTGCAGGTCGATGTAGAGGAGGTCAGGCTCCCCCGGGGTGGCCCGCACGACGTGGCGTTGCCACACCTTCTCGGCCAGGGTGCGGCGATCAGTCATTCCACCGTCTCACCTTCTGAGATAGAGTCTCGCTTCGTGGGAGCAAGTCTAGAGGAGACGGTCCGCAGCGGGGTGGGCGTGGTCGACAAGACCGTCGCCATACTCGACACCCTGGAGCGCCGGCCGTGCTCGCTCTCAGAGTTGGCGTCGTCCACCGCGATGCCGCGGGCGACCGCTCACCGCCTCGCTGTCGCCCTGGAGCGCCACGGCCTGGTTGACCGCGATGGCGCGGGACGGTTCCTGCTGGGCCCCCGACTGGCGGTGCTCGGTCGGGAGGCCGGACGGGGCGCTCGGAGCCTCGCCGAGGCGGCCGGCCCCGCCCTGGCGGAGCTGCGCGACCGCACGGGCGAGAGCACCCAGCTCTACGTCCCGGCGGGGGACCGGCGGGTGTGCGTGGTGTCGCTGGAGTCACCGCACGGGTTGCGGACGATCGTGCCGGTGGGGGCGTCCCTGCCGATGGACAGAGGGTCAGCGGGAAAGGTCCTCGGTCCCGGCGCCAGCTCGCAGCGACGGGGCTGGGCCGAGAGTGTGGAGGAGCGTGAGCGGGGCGTGGCATCGGTCTCCGCACCGGTGGTCTTCGACGGCGCCGTGGTGGCCGCCGTGTCGGTGTCCGGGCCGATCGAGCGCACCACCCGCCGGCCGGGTCGGCGCTACGGCGCCGCCGTGGTCCTGGCCGCCCGGGCGGTCGAGCGCCGGCTGGCAGGCGACTGACGGCCATTCACCGGGGAATACGAGGACCGAACCCTCCTGCTGCGTCACGGGCACGCAGCGCCCCGCACGCCACCGTCCACCCTGGCCCGTCCGGCGCGGTCGTCCTGGTCGGCCGGCAAGGGGCGCCGGCAGCCCGCCAGGTGGTGGTAGCGCAACAAAGGCACCGCAACAAAGGCAGGGGGAGCCTTGACGACGGGGCTCCATGGGGTTATGGTCCGTTCTAGGGAGGAGAGGTCGGATGTCTGTCCACTCGTTTGAGCCTGACTCAGCACTACGGAGGCGGACCGATGTGGCCCGTGAGGAGCTGCTCAGGAACATCCTCACATCCCGTCAACCGGGAGATCGGCTGGCGTCGGAGGTGGAGCTGAGCAAGATGTTGGGCGTGAGTCGTGCCTCCGTCCGGGAGGCGCTCGCCAAGCTGGCTGCCGAGGGAGTGGTCGAACGTCGGTGGGGGGATGGGACTTTTGTGGCGCCTGCAAAGAGCCACATGGTCGCCCGGCTCGAGGAGCTGGCGCCGCTGAGCGAGATCATCACCCGCCACGGCCACTCTTGCGAGGTGGAGGTCGTGGAGGTCTGCCGGAAGACCGGACCCTCCGCAGCCCACGAGCTGCTCGAGGTGCCCGCCAATCACGCGATCTGGTCCATCAGCCGGGTGTACGTCGTTGACGGGGAACGTGCCCTCCACGTACAGGACTTCGTACCCGGCGTGCTCAACGGCAAGTCGTTCGACGCGAGCACGGTGACCCAGGACCTCCTGCCCTTGCTCGCTCGCGAGTACGGGGTCACGGTGACGCATGCGGTCACCACCCTCGAGCCCGCTCGGCCGAGCGCCGGGGTGGCTTCGCAGCTGGGCACATCTCGGGGGACGGTCCTGTTGCGGATTCGCCAGACCGCGTTTGCCTCGAGCCCTGCGCAGCCAGTCATTCACACAGTGGGGCTCTCCCATCCCAAGCGCTTCGCGTACACCACCCTGCGGCGTGCCTCGCCCACGGCTGACAGGCAGCACAACGACTAGTTGCAAATTTGGAGGAGAGAAAGATGGATCCGAGGCCGATTCCGAACCAAACCTCGCAGCACCGGACAGGGGGACGCGCCACGCGCGTGCTCTCGCTCGGGAAGCGAAACCGCGCTGCAGGCCTGGCGCTCGCGGGAGTGTTAGCCCTCCTTGTGAGCGCATGCGGGAGCTCGACTTCGGCTCCCGCCAAGTCGCACCCGGCCCCTGTGACCTTTGCGGTCAGTGAGGACCTCTTCGGCCAGGCGATCGTGGCCAATGCCAGGGGCTACTTTGCCGGCCACGGCATCAAGGCCACGGTCACCAACTACTCCACCGGTGTGGCCACGTTGGAGGCCGCGCTCACGGGTCGCGCCGACTTCGCGGCCGCGCTGGCGTTCCCGACTCTGACCTATCTGAAGAGCCACGCACTGGTCATCCTGGCCGCGGACATGCATCCTGCGCCGGGCTTCTACTCCCTTGCCCTGCGAAGCAACCTCGCCTATCCCCACCAGCTCGACAAGGCCACGTGGGGCCTGGAGACGGGCACGGACCAGGTCTACCAGACGTCAGCGCTGCTCAAGGCCTACGGGTTCTCCTTCTCGAAGGTCAAGACCGTCTCGTTCTCCGACCAGTTCGGGGAGATCTCCGCACTCCGAGCAGGAGAGATATCGGGGGCCTTGGTGTACGAACAGGGGATTGCCCAGGCGAAAGCAATCCCTGGGGTCTCGATTTACCCCGACGAGCTGAAGTCTGCGATCGAGCCGGCGTACATCGTGGTGAGCCGGAACTATCTGGCGCACAACGAGGGAGTGGTGGTGAGAGCTCTTCAGGCCCTACGCGAGGCGAACGCCTGGATGCTCCCCAACATGCAGCAGGCAGCCAACATCGTGGGGAAGTTCGTGGGGGCGCCGCCCAGCTCTCTCTACTCCAGCATGAAAGGTGAGGACTACACCGTGAGCTGGTCGAGCTCGGATCTCAGTGCGTTCAAGTCCATCTCCAAGGTGCTCCTGGAACAGCACCTCACCAACACACTGCCGTCCACGGCGACGAACATCAACACGACCGCGATCGATGCAGCAGCGAAGAGCTAAGGCCTCGTGAGACCGACCCCGTCTGCAGTGATGGCAGATGGCTTGGTTGAGCACGGCAGGGCAAGGTTCGGAGACCCTCTGGTCGAGCTCGACAGAGTCGGGAAGCAGTTCCAGGACGGGCAGGGCCACTTGACCTGGGTCCTTCGCGGGCTGTGCCTGGACGTTCGGATGGGGGAGTTCGTGACGATCGTGGGCCCGAGCGGCAGCGGGAAGACCACGCTCCTGCGGCTGGCTGCGGGCATCCTGAAGCCGTCGGAAGGCGCCGTGACCTTCGCCGGGCAACCGGTTCGCGGACCGGGGCCTGAGCGGGTGATGGTCTTCCAGTCGAGTGAGGCGGCGCTGTTCGAATGGCTGACGGCCAGGCAGAACGTGGAGTTCGGTCTGCGGGCCATGGGTGTGGGCCGCAAGCTACGAGAGGATCGTGCGGCAGGCGCGCTGCAGCTCGTCGGGCTCGGCGACCATGCAGGGAAGTTCCCCGATGAGCTCTCCGGAGGAATGCAGCAGCGACTGCAGATCGCCAGGGCCCTTGCGGTGGAGCCGAAGTTGCTCCTGATGGACGAGCCTCTCGCAGCCCTCGACGCGCAGACCCGCCGGATTCTCCTGCGAGAGCTCGTGCGGATCTGGCAGACCACCCGCACCACGTTCATCTACGTGACCCACGACATCCGTGAGGCGGTGCTCCTCGGACAGCGAGTCGTCGTGGTGAGCCGCGCCCCTGCGCGGGTAAAGCAGGTGTTGGCGTGCCCACTGCCCTATCCCCGCGACGAGTTCGGACCCACCTTCGTCGAGCTCTTCCGGAAGGTCGACCAAGCCATCTCGGAGGAAGTGGGCACCGAGCTGTGATCCGGATCGACCGCGAAGCGCTGGCAGAGGCCACGAGCAAGCCGGGGGAGGTGCCGGCGCGGCCCGGTTCGTGGTTGGTGCGCCACTCCCTGGTGGGGCTCTCGCTAGGAAGCGTGGTCGTCGTGATAGGAGCCTGGCAACTGGCGTCCACCTACCTGATATCCCCGTTCTTCCTTCCGTCGCCGAGCTCGATCCTGCAGGCGTTCCAGCACCTCCTGGCCAACGGCCAGTTGGAGCAGGACACAGGAATCAGCCTGTTCCGGATCCTGTCCGGTTGGCTGTTGGGCTCCTTGGTAGGAGCTCCGGTCGGCTTCCTCCTCGGCACCTCCCGTGTCGCCAAAGCCGTGCTCGACCCGTTCGTCCACTTCCTTCGATTCATCCCAGCCCTGGCGCTGGTGTCGCTGTTCATGGTCTGGTTCGGGGTCGGCGAGGAATCGAAGATCCTCCTGATCATGTACGCCGTGGCCTTCCTCGTGACAGTCACCACGGCGACGGGCGTAGCCGCCATCTCCGACGACAAGGTGGCTGCTGCCAAGTGCCTGGGAGCGTCTGGACTAGCGTTGTTCTGGCGGGTTCGTGTCCCGGCAGCGATGCCTCATATCTATACCGCCATGCGATTGGGAATGGCGAATGCGTTCCTGGTCATCATCGCGGTGGAGATCATCGCGGCCAACTCGGGATTGGGCTATCTCATCTGGACGGCGCGGCTCTACTTCCAGATCTCTTGGATGTTCGTCGGTGTGGTCACGCTGGGTATACTCGGTGTGGTCACGGATCGGCTGTGGAGGCTGCTCGGCCGGACGCTGCTGCGACGGTACGTGGGAGCATCAGCGCGCTACTAGTGCGATGACAACTGAGGACGGCAGCTCAGACCGGGTTGGCTCAGACCGAGTTGGGTTGGGTTGCCGGAATGGCCGAGAGGTGTCTAGAGGTGTTCGCAATGAGGAGGTTGAAGTGTCTTTGAAGTCGCGAGTGTTCAATACTGCCGATGGGCGTCCAAACATCTTGATTGTAGTGAGTGACACCTTTCGTCGTGACAATATGGAGTGTTATGGCGGAGATCCCAACCGGACGCCGGCGCTGAACCGGTTTGCAGCCGAGGGAAAGGTGTTCAAGAGGTTCTACAGCTGCTCGTTTCCCACCGTGCCGGCGCGCGCCGATCTGCTGACCGGCAGGATCGCCTTCACCAGGCAGGGTTGGGGACCGCTCGAGGCGTCGTGGGGCACCGTTGCCGAGGCGGCGACGGACGCCGGGTACAAGACGATGTGCGTGACGGACGTTCCCTTCCTAATGCGGTCCGGCTTTGGCTACGATCGCGGCTTCAGTGACTACCTGTGGGTTCGCGGGCAGCCGGACCGGCTGCATCCCGACAGCGCCGCGGACGTTGTCGGGTTGCGGCGGACGGAAGCTGACCACTGTGCTCCTGCCACCATGCGACTGGCGGCGGAGTGGATGGAGCGACAGGCCGGCCAGAAGAGGGCGACGCCGTTCCTACTCGTAGCGGATACGTGGGACCCCCATGAGCCCTGGGACGCTCCTGCCTACTACGTGCGTGAGTTCAGCAGGGAGTACGAGCAACAGGAGGTTCCATACCCGGCATATGCCAGGATGGGCGCTGCTGGAGCGGCGGCCGAGGACGTGGCGCTCGGCCGTGCCGCCTACCTTGGCAAGACGAAGATGGTGGACCACTGGATCGGGCATCTTCTCGGACGATTGGATGTGTTCGGGTTCCGTGACAACACAGTGGTGTTCTTCCTGACAGACCACGGGTTCTACTTCGGGGAACACGGATACTTCGGCAAGTCGATCGGTTGGCGGATCGGACCTGTGACAGAGGATCGGAGCGCCGTGGGGGAGATGGGCCATTCTCCCCTCTACGAGGAGGTGTGCCACATCCCTCTCGTCGTACGCGCCCCCGGCATCACTCCGGGGGAGATCGACGGGCTGGCATGCATCGCCGACGTCGGAGCGACGGTGCGCGACATTGTGGGTGCGGAGCCGTTGGGGGAAGGAAGGTCCCTCCTCGCCTCGGAGGGGACTGAGCTGCAAGCTCCGCGGACATTCACCGTCACGTCGTGGCCGATGCACCTGCCGGGCGAGCGTACCCGGTCGGTGGATTCTGCAGAGCGGTCATTCAGCGGGTTCATGCCCATGACAGTCACCACCGACCGATGGTCGATGCTGTACTCGAGCGGGGAGGATCCCGTTGAGCTCTATGACCTCTGGCACGATCCCACACAGGCGTCCGATGTCGCCGAGGCTCATCCGGAGGTTGTGGGCGAGCTGCACGGCCTGTTGGTCTCCTTCCTGGAGGATGCCTCCTGCCCCGCCGCCTACTTGGCGCCCCGGTCGGTGTTGCCCCCGCGATTCGCCGCAACGGACGGTGCCGCCAGCGGTCACGACGGGCTGGTTGTGACGCCCCGGGGCGAGGACTTGGCGGCGGATGTCTGAGACGGCCGGCTGCGTGCGTGGCCGGTGACATCTCGTGCCGACGCCGTCCCCAGGGGTGGGAGGAGGAGGTGCGCGACCGCCACGTTGGATCGTGCACGGTGCCTCTCCTGGCTCCCGCCGGTGGGGTGGTCGGCTGTGGCGGGGTGAGCTTCAGGCGCCGGCGGCGTGGCGGACCGCTCCGAGCAGGGCCGGCACGAAGCGGTCGGCGGACTCGACGCAGGCGCGGTGGTTGGCTTCTACCTCGAAGACCCGGGCTCCCGGGATGGCACTGGCGAGGGCGCGCTGGCGCGGCGGTGGGACAGTGCGATCCTCGGTCGTGACCACAACGGCCGTCGGGCGGTCGACCTGCGAGACCCAGCGGGTGGCGTCGTAGGCGGCTGTCGCTGCGCCGGCCTGCACGAAGGCGACGGGGCTCCCGTACGAGCTCTCTGCCGCCACCCACGGTGCGACGGTGCGGGGCCCGCCGCCGGAGCGGCCCAGGCGGCGCAGGCCCTCTTCCCGCAGGGCGGCCGGTACCGTGGCGAGGACCAGAGACAGGCCGATGCCGAGGGCCTGCATGGCGGCAGGCGGGAGCGTGCCGGCCCCGAGCCGGGCGGCGGTGGCGCACAGGACCAGGCCGCGCACGACGTCGGGATGGCGGCGCCACAGGAGCTGGGTGACCGGCCCGCCCATGGAGTAGCCGGCGGCGACGACCGGGCCGGTGCCGAGGAGGTCCACGAGGGCGGCCGTGTCGTCGGCGCAGTCCTCGAGCGTGAAGGGCTTGAGCGAGCGGATACCCCGGCCGTGACCGCGGTGGTCGATGGCGACGACCCGTGCCTCGCGGGCGAGCGGCCGGAAGCAGCGGCACCAGGTCAGGGCGGCGGTGGAGGTCCAGCCGTGGAGGAGGACCACCGTCGGCGCGCCCGGGCGCGGGCCGCTGTCCCACAGCCACGCCCTGCCCCGGCGGGGGATGGCGATCCAGTCGCCCGGTGGGAGCGGCGGCCGGACGTCAACCATGACCGGGACGGTACCGTCACAGGCGCCGCCAGCGGCTGGCGAGCATGGAGACGGTCCTGCTGCGCGCCGACGGCCCGCCCTGAGGGGTGGGGCGGGCCGTCGGGTGCCGGGGGGACGGGTGCTCGGCGGTGGGTCCTACGGCGGCGGATTGTCGAGCGGTGGGCTCTCAGGCGGTGGCGCCGCTGCCGGCCAACTCCTCCTTCTGGCCCTCGGGGGCCGGCATCGACGTGGCGTCGATGGTCGGCGCCGCTGTGGCGCTCACGCCGATCGACACCTGGACGGGCTGGGGCGGCGAGTAGGCGCCCACGACCCGGACGGTGAGGACGCCGGCGTCGTAGGACGCCGCCAGGCTCTCCGGCCCGACATGGTCGGGGAGCCGGAACACCCGGCGGAAGCTGCCGTACCGGCGCTCCCTCACGCTGCCGCGCTGGATCTGGGCATCGTTCTGCTGGCGCCGCTCGCCCCGGATCACCAGGTGGCCCTTCTCCACCTCGACGGTGACATCGCGGGTTGGATCGAGCCCCGGCAGTTCGACCGCCACGACGGCGTCGTCACCGTCGCGGAAGACCTCGGAGGCGGGCGTCCAGCCTTGGGGCCGATCCGGCTGGTTGCCGAAGACGGTCCGGACGAGTTGCTCGACGTCAGCGAAGGGGTCTTGCCAGAGGTTGAGCGTGGTCATGAGGTTCTCCTCTCACACCGAAGAAACGTACGGTAATGAGTATAGCAAAGCCTCAGTCGTTCTATATCAAGTTTCTTGCTCGGCGTGATGAGACGAGGCCCAGGCCGCGGCGTCGCGTGCCAGTCCGGGGTGGTAACGCCAGCGCAGGAGCTGGCGTTCGGTCGCCTCCTCGTCCTCGCCCAACTCGACGAGGCTGAGAGCGAGCTGCCGGCACCGGCGGCGCAGATCCTCCTCGGGCACCTCGCGCTCCGCTTGCTGCCAGCGATGATGCGCCTCTTGCAGGGCAGGGGGCAGGCGATCGGCGTATCGGGCCGGCAGTGGGGGAACCCGCCGGCGGACGGCCAGCTGCGCCTCGCCGGTCCCCATGGCCATGTTGAACTGCACCATCCTGTTGACCGTCCGCAGGAAGGCCCCGCTGCGGCCGGTGCTGTCGCCGAGACCGAGCGCCCGGGCAGTCTCGAGCAGCGGCAGATCGAAACCGGCGGGCTCGGCGTCGAAGCCCGCCGCCAGCCGCCGCAGCAGCCAGGTGGTGCTCGGTCCGAGCACGCCGAGCCAGAACTTCTCGACGTAGGGCGAGCGGGGATCGAAGCCGAGCCGATCGATGACCTCGTCGGCCCATGGCGTGATGCGGAGGCGATCGGTGGTGAACGTCAGCAGCGGAGGCATGATCTCATGTTATCTCATGCAGCTCCGGCTGTCAACTGCCGGCCGGTTGCCTCGTTTCGCTCACCAGGCTCCCCGGTGGACCTGGTCGGTGAGCGGCCGGCGCGGCCGTGAGCGCGCCGACGACCCGGGGCGTTCCCCGGGCTCGGGCCAGCCGAGGACGACGGTGCCGAGGGGCAGCCGTCGGGGGGGAACCCCTAAGGCCGCCATCGTCGAACGAGGATCGGCGTGGAGTCGGAGGAACGCCGCGCCCGCCCGGGCGGCCCGCGAGTTCACCCGGTCGACGACCTCCGGCGCCACCGGCCGGTCGAGGAACCGGCGGCGCATCCGCCGGCGGGCGAGGAGCTCGTCGAGTTGCACCAGCAGAGGTTCGCATGCCCGGGAATGTCGACCCAGGAGGTAATGTTTCTGCTCGGAGAGAGGAGAGCGCATGCCGAGCTTCCGTGACCTGCTGAAGTCGACCAAGGAGCGCATCCGCGAAGTCGACACCTCCGAGGCCGCCGCCGAGGTGGCCGAGGTGGGCACCGTCGTCATCGACGTGCGAGAGCCCGACGAGTACGAGCAGGGCGCTCTCCCCGGGGCCGTCCACATCCCCCGTGGGCACCTGGAGAGCCAGGTCGAGGGGCGCATCCCCGACCGCTACGCCCACATCGTGGTCTACTGCGCCGGCGGTACCCGCAGCGCCTTCGCTGCCGACACGCTGACCCAGCTCGGGTACGCCGACGTGGCATCGATGGCCGGGGGCTTCAACAAGTGGAAGGACGAGGGACGGCCGTGGCGGACGCCGGCGGTGCTGTCGCCGCACCAGCGCAACCGCTACCAGCGCCACCTCCTGCTTCCCGAGGTGGACGTGGCCGGCCAGCAGAAGCTGCTCGACTCCAAGGTCCTCCTCATCGGCGCCGGCGGCCTCGGCTCCCCAGCTGCGCTGTACCTGGCCGCCGCTGGTGTCGGCACGCTCGGCATCCTCGACATGGACGTCGTCGACGCGTCCAACCTCCAGCGCCAGATACTGCACAACCTCGACCGCATCGGCGAGCGCAAGGTCGACTCCGCCAAGAAGACCCTCACGGCCATGAACCCCGACGTCGACGTCGTCACCTACGACGTGCGCCTCGGGGCCGACAACATCCTCGGGATCTTCGCCGGCTACGACGTGGTCGTCGACGGGACCGACAACTTCCCGACCCGCTACCTCGTCAACGACGCCTCCGTGAAGCTCGACATCCCGGTGGTGCACGGGTCGATCTTCCGCTTCGAGGGTCAGGCGTCGGTGTACATGCCGCACCACGGTCCCTGCTACCGCTGCCAGGTGCCCGAGCCCCCGCCGGCCGAACTGGCCCCGTCGTGCGCCGAGGCGGGGGTGCTCGGTGTGCTGCCCGGCATCATCGGGTCCGTCCAGGCGATGGAGACGATCAAGCTCCTCCTCGGCATCGGTGAGCCCCTCGCCGGCCGCCTCCTGGCCTACGACGCCCTCGACGAGAGCTTCCGGACCTTCCGGGTCAACCGGGACCCAGGTTGCCCGGCGTGCTCCATCCCGCCCGAGCAGCTCGTCATAGCCGAGTACGACGAGCTGTGCATGCCGCACCCGATCGCCCCCCCGCCTGCTGCGTAGGGGCACCTGGGAGCGGCGGCCGCAGTTGTTCTTCACCGAGCCCTGCCTGCCCGGGGTGCGACGGGGGGCCACTGCGGCGAGCACCGTAGGCTCTGGGCCCATGGCCAGCGACGAGCGCCGCACCGATTCGGGCATAACCATCCGTCCGGTTTACCGGGCGGCGGATCTCGCCGGGTGGGACCCCGCCGAGCGTCTCGGCGAGCCGGGCCAGCCGCCGTACACCCGCGGCATCCACCCGACGATGTACCGCGGCCGGCCGTGGACGATCAGGCAGTACTCCGGGTTTGGCACGGCCGAGTCAACCAACGAGCGGTGGCGGCTGCTGCTCGCCGCCGGCGGCACGGGCCTCTCGTGCGCGTTCGACCTGCCGACCCAGATGGGGTACGACTCGGACCACCCGCTGGCGCTGGGCGAGGTGGGTCGGGTCGGCGTCGCGATCGACTCCATCGACGACATGCGGGTCCTGCTCGCCGGCCTCCCCCTGGACCAGGTGACGACGTCGATGACGATCAACGCCACCGCCGCCATCCTCCTGCTGCTCTACCAGCTCGTGGCCGAGGAGAACGGGGTCGACCCGGCGCGCCTCGGCGGCACCATCCAGAACGACATCCTGAAGGAGTACGTGGCCCGGGGCACCTACATCTTCCCGCCCCGGCCGTCGATGCGGATCGTGACCGACACCTTCGCCTACTGCCGGCGGCACCTCCCATCGTGGAACACGATCTCCATCTCCGGCTACCACATCCGGGAGGCCGGTTCCACGGCCGTGCAGGAGATCGCATTCACCCTCGCCAACGGCATCGCTTACGTGCAGGCCGCCGTGGGCGCCGGCCTCCCCGTCGACGAGCTCGCCCCCCGCCTGAGCTTCTTCTGGAACGCCCACAACAACCTCTTCGAGGAGGTCGCCAAGTTCCGGGCAGCGAGGCGGATGTGGGCGCGGATCATGGCGGAGCGGTTTGGGGCGACCGACCCGAGGAGCCTGCTGCTGCGCTTCCACGCGCAGACCGGCGGCTCCACGCTCACCGCCCAGCAACCGGAGAACAACATGGTGCGGGTGACCCTGCAGTCCCTCGCCGCCGTGCTGGGCGGGACCCAGAGCCTGCACGCCAACGGCTTCGACGAGGCGCTCGGGCTTCCGACCGAGCGAGCGGCGCGCATCGCCCTGCGCACCCAGCAGATCATCGCCAACGAGTCGGGGGTCGCCGACACCGTCGACCCTCTCGCCGGCTCCTACTTCGTCGAGACCCTCACCGACGCCATCGAGGCAGCGGCGTGGTCCTACCTCGACAAGATCGATGGGATGGGTGGTGCGGTGGCTGCCATCGAGGCCGGCTACGTGCAACAGGAGATCGAGCAGGCCGCCTACGAGCACGCCACCGCCGTCGACCGGGGCGACAAGGTGGTCGTCGGCGTGAACCGCTTCGGCGACGGCGAGCCGACGACCGCCGAGGTGTTCCCAATCGACCCGTCCCTAGAGGACCACCAGATCGCCCGGGTGCGCCAGACACGGGCCTCGCGTGACGGCGGCGCCGTCACCGCTGCCCTCGCCGACGTGGCGGCCGCCGCCCGCGGCACGCAGAACCTCCTGGTGCCGATGAAGGAGGCGCTCCGGCGCCGTGCCACGCTCGGCGAGATCAGCGACGTCCTCCGGGAGGAGCTCGGTGTCCACAGCGCCGCGCGCTGACCGCCACGTCCGCCTCGTCGTCCTCGGCGGCGGCCCGGGTGGGCATTCGGCAGCGTCGACCGCCGCCCGCCTCGGCGCCGAGGTGGTGCTGGTCGAGAGGGACCTGATCGGCGGGGCCGCCCACCTCTGGGACTGCATCCCCTCCAAGACCATGATCGCGACGGGCGGAGCGCTCAACTTCGCCCGTCGCATCACCGGCATGGGCCTCGAGCACCTCGACGCCCACCTCGACCGGGCCGCACAGCGCCAGCGGGTGGATAGCATCGAGCACCGTCTCAACGCCCAGGTGGAGCAGCTGCTCACCAGCCAGGGCGTGCGCATGCTCCGCGGCGAGGGGCGGCTGAAGGGCCCCCACGAGGTCGTTGCCGAGACGGCGACTGGCGTCGAGGAGCTCGAGGCCGACGCCATCGTGATCGCCACCGGCACCCGGCCGCGGGTCCCGGACTGGGCCACCACCGACGGCGACCGGGTCCTGACCACCCGCCAGGCGTACCCGCCGCCCACCGTACCCGAGCACCTGGTCGTCATCGGGTCCGGGGTGACAGGCGTGGAGTTCGTCCACATGTTCTCGTCGTTGGGCTCGAAGGTCACCCTCATCGTGTCCCGCCAGCAGGTGCTGCCCTACAAGGACCCCGAGGTCGCCGCCGCCCTCGAGGACAGCCTGTTGAGGCGCGGGGTCCGCCTGCTCAAGGGTGCCCGGGCGGAGATGGTCGAACGAACCGGTGACGGCGTCGCCGTCGCCTGCGACGACGGCCGTACCGCCCTCGGCAGCCACGCCCTGTTCTGCATAGGGTCGATCCCCAACAGCGAGGGCCTGGGCTTGGAGGCGGCCGGCGTCGAGGTCAACCGTGGCGGCTACGTGGTCGTCAACCACCACTGCCAGTCCAACGTCGCGCACATATACGCCGCCGGTGACGTCTCGGGGAAGCTCCCGCTCTCGTCGGTGGCGTCGATGCAGGGCCGCAAGGTCGCCGAGCACCTGATGGGCCTGCACACCCGCGAGCACCACCACATCGACTACGACAAGGCGGCCTCCGCCATCTTCACCGAGCCGGAGATCGCCGATGTCGGCCTGGCGGAGGCGGAGGCCTTCTCGAGCGGGCGGAAGATCCGCGTCACCAAGGTTCCGTACGCGTCGACGGCCAAGGCGCTCATCAACGACGACCCGGGCGGGTTCGTCAAGATCGTCTCCGACCCGGTCACCGGTGTCGTGCTCGGCGGCTCCATCGTGGGGCGTCACGCCGCCGAGCTGATCTCGGTCATCGCCGTCGCCGTGACCGCCCACCTGAAGGTCAGCGACATCGTCGAGAGCTGCCTGGTGCACCCGACGCTCTCCGAGGCGCTGGCGGACGCGGCCGAGTAGGTAGCCAGGCGACCGTGCTCCCGCCGGCGACGGGGGCGCTGCTACCCGATCACGACGACCACGTCGCCGGCTCCGACGGCGTCGCCGGGCGCCACCCGGACCTCCAGCACGGTCCCGGAGGTCTCGGCGGCGATGTTGTTCTCCATCTTCATCGCCTCCAGGACCACGACGGCCTGCCCGACCTCGACCGCGTCGCCGCCGGCGACGAGCACCTTCACGATCGTGCCCTGCATAGGCACGGTGACCGCCCCGCTCCCGGCAGCGCCGCCGGTGTTGCCGCCGGCGGGACGGGAGCGAGCACGGGGCGTGGCGTCGCCGGCGGCGGGTGCAGCCGCAGCACCCTCGGGCACCCACAGGCGCACCGAGTAGCGGCGCCCACCGACCTCCACGTCGATGTCCCGGCGGACCCGGGCCGGGCCGGCGTCGCTGCCGGCGGCGCCCACCTGCGCTGCTGCGGCCACGCCGGAGAGGTCGAGGCGTGTCTCCACCCAGTTGGTCGAGTGCTCCACCGCCACGAAGTCAGGGTGCGAGAGGATCGCCACGTCGGCCGGCGCTGTGGTGGCGACGCCCTCGATCACCAGCTCTTCGAGGGCGCGCACCATCCGGCGGCGCGCCGCCTCCCGGTCCGGGCCCCAGGTGACGAGCTTGGCGATCAGGTTGTCGTAGTACTGGCTGACCGTGTCCCCCTCGTCGTAGCCGGCGTCGGTGCGGACCCCGTAGCCGTCGGGACGGTAGAACCGGGTGATCCTCCCCGGCGACGGCAGGAACCGGCCGCCGGCCGGGTCCTCGGCGTTGAGGCGAACCTCGAAGGCGTGACCCGTGAGGCGGACGTCGCCCTGCGACAGCGGCAACGGCTCGCCGTCGGCGACCGCTAGCTGCAGCGCCACGAGGTCCCTGCCGACGACCTGCTCGGTCACCGGGTGCTCCACCTGGAGGCGCGTGTTCATCTCCAGGAAGAAGAACTCGCCGTCCTGGTAGATGAACTCGACGGTGCCGGCGTTGGTGTAGCCGCAGGCCGTGGCCACCTTCACGGCGGCGTCACCCATCGCCTCGAGCGTCTCCGCCGGGATGGACGGTGCCGGCGCCTCCTCGATCAGCTTCTGGTGGCGTCGCTGCGCCGAGCAGTCGCGGGTGCCGAAGTGGATGCAGTTGCCGTGCTGGTCGGCGAACACCTGGACCTCCACGTGGCGCGGCCAGGCGAGGTAACGCTCGAGGTAGCACTCCGGCCGGCCGAAGGCCTTCCCCGCCTCGCGCTGCGCCGACTCCAAGGCGGCAGGCGCCTCCGCCGCCGAGGGGACCACCCGCATGCCCCGGCCCCCACCGCCGTAGGCCGCTTTGATGGCCACCGGCCAGCCGTGCTGGCCGCCGAACGCGACCACCTCGTCGGCCGACACCAGGACCTCCGTCGTGCCGGGCACCCCGGCGACGCCCGCACGTTGCGCCGCGACTCGTGAGCTGATCTTGTCGCCCATGACCTCGATGGCCTCCGGCGGCGGGCCGATCCACACCAGGCCAGCTGCCGTGACCGCCCGGGCGAACTCGGCGTTCTCCGACAGGAACCCGTAGCCGGGGTGCACCGCGTCGGCGCCGCTGCGTCGGGCCGCCTCCAGGACCTTGGCGGCGTCGAGGTAGCTCTCCGGTGCAGTCTGGCCGCCCAGGGCGTACGCCTCGCCGGCGAGCCTCACGTGCAGGGCGTCACGGTCGAGGTCAGAGTAGACAGCGACCGTCGCCACGCCCAGCTCCCGGCAAGTGCGGATGACCCGGACGGCGATCTCGCCCCGATTGGCGATGAGGACCTTGCTCGGCACGGGAAGGCAGTCTGTCAGCATGCAGGACTGCGAGCGAGTTGTCGCCCACCTGGGCGCTGGCACCCGGTTCGGTCCCATCCGCCATTTGGAGGAGACCGACTCCACCAACCGGGTGGTCGCCGAGGCGGCCCTCGCCGGCGCGCCGGAGGGGCTCGTCGTCGTCGCCGACCACCAGACCGCCGGGCGCGGGCGGCTCGGCCGGCGCTGGGACGCGGCGCCAGGCACCGCCCTGCTCGTGTCGGTCCTGCTCCGCCCCAGCGACCTCGACGCCTCGCGCTACCACCTTGCCGGCTCGGCCGCCGCCTTGGCGGCAGCGGCCGCCTGCCGGAGGGTGGGGGGCTTCAGCCCCGCTGTGAAGTGGCCCAACGACCTGCTCGTCGACGACCGCAAGCTCGCCGGCATCCTCGCCGAGTCGAACGCCGGCGCCGTCGTCGTCGGCATCGGCCTCAACCTGTCGGCCGCTCCGCCGGGCGCCGTCTGCGCGGGCCAAGCCGCCGGCCGGCCCGTCGACGGCGCCGCCCTGCTCGCCGGCCTGCTCGGGGAGCTCGACAGGCGCTGCGGCCACTGGGACGAAGTGGCCGCCGAGTACGGCGCGGCATGCGCCACCGTCGGCCGGCGCGTCAGGGTGGAAGCGTCGGGGACGGCCCGGGAGGGTGACGCCGTGGCCGTCGACGGGGATGGCCGCCTGGTCGTCGACTTCGGCACCGGCCGGCTCGAGGCGCTCGCGGCCGGCGACGTCGTCCACCTGCGGGGTGCCCGAGCCCCCCTCCGGCCGCCCCCGCAGGCGTAGCCTCGAAGGCATGCGAGCGCTGATCTTGTGCGGCGGGGCCGGTACACGGTTGCGGCCCATCACGCACACCCGGGCGAAGCAGCTGGTACCGGTGGCGAACAAGCCGATCCTCTTCTACGGCCTGGAAGCGATTGCAGGGGCGGGGATCAAGCAGGTCGGGATCATCGTTGGGGACACCGCCGCCGAGGTGGAGGAAGCCGTCGGCGACGGCGGCGCCTGGGGCCTCGAGGTCACCTACATCCCCCAGGAGGCGCCCCTGGGGCTGGCGCACTGCGTGTTGATCGCCCGCGACTGGCTCGGTGAAGACGACTTCGTGCTCTGGCTGGGCGACAACCTGCTGCAGCAGGACCTGCAGGGGTTCGTGGACCGCTTCGAGGCGGACCGGGTGGCGACCATGACCCCGACGCTCACCGGCGGGCAGGACGCGCCGGCAGCGGCACAGATCCTCTTGAAGCGAGTGCCCGACCCCCACCGCTTCGGGATAGCGGAGCTGGACAGGGAAGGGCGCGTGGTGCGCCTGGTGGAGAAGCCGGAGGAGCCGCGCTCGGACCTGGCACTGGTCGGCGTCTACCTGTTCGACCCGACCATCCACGAGGCGGTGGCGTCGATCTCCCCGTCGGCCCGGGGCGAGCTCGAGATCACCGACGCGATCCAGTGGTTGATCGACCGCGGCCGCCGGGTTCGCTCGGAGGTGTTGGAGGGATGGTGGATCGACACCGGGAAGCTGACGCCGCTGCTCGACGCCAACCGGCTGTTGCTGGAGACGATCGAAGCGCGCATGGAGGGTGAGGCGGACGCCGGGTCGCGCCTCGACGGGCGGGTGGTCGTCGAGCCTGGTGCCCGCCTCGTACGCTCCCACGTGCGGGGGCCGGCGGTGATCGGTGCGGGCAGCGAGGTGGTCGACTCCTTCATCGGGCCGTTCACGGCGATCGGCCAGCGCTGCCACATCGAAGGTTCGGAGGTCGAGCACTCGGTGGTCATGGACGACAGCAGCATCGTCGACGCCGGGCGGATCGAGGACTCGTTGCTGGGCCACCACGTGACGGTGAGCCGCTCGCGGGCGCTGCCGCGCGCCACGCGCCTGATGGTGGGCGACCACTGCCAGGTGGCGATCGGCACATGAGGGGAGGGCGGCGCCGCCGGCTGGCGTAGCCTCGTTCGCCATGCATCTGTTGGTGACCGGCGGCGCCGGGTTCATCGGTTCCAACTACACGCGTTGGGTGCTGGAGAACAGCGACGACCGGGTGACGGTGTACGACGCGCTGACCTATGCAGGCAACCGCTCGACCCTGAGGGACGTCGAGGAGCGCTGGGGGGAGCGGTTGGGGTTCGTGCACGCCGATGTGTGCGACGCCGGCGCCCTGACTGCGGCCGCCGCCGGTTGCGACGCCGTCGTGCACTTCGCGGCCGAGAGCCACGTGGACCGCTCCATCGTTGGGCCGGACGCCTTCGTGCGGACCAACTGCGTGGGCACCAACACGGTGATGCGGGTGTGCCGGGAACTGGGCACGCGCAGGGTCGTGCACATCTCCACCGACGAGGTGTACGGCTCGGTCGGAACGGGCCGCTCCAAGGAGACCGACGCCCTCGACCCGCGCTCGCCCTACAGCGCGTCCAAGGCGGGCTCGGATCTCGTCGCCCTGTCCTACCACTCGACCTACGGGCTGCCGGTGGTGGTGACGCGCAGCTCCAACAACTTCGGGCCCTGGCAGTACCCGGAGAAGGTGATCCCGCTGTTCACCACCAACCTCCTCGACGGGGGGACCGTGCCCCTGTACGGCGACGGGCTCAACCAGCGCGACTGGCTGCACGTGGAGGACAACTGTGCCGCCGTCGACCGGGTCCTGCGGTCGGGGGAGCCGGGGGAGATATACAACATCGGCGCCGGTGCGGAGATCACCAACCGGGAGCTGACCGAGCGCATCCTCGCTTTGTGCGGAGCCGGCCCCGAGCGCATCGAGATGGTCCCGGACCGCCTCGGCCACGACCGTCGCTACGCTCTCGACACGGCGAAGGTGCGCGCCCTCGGCTGGCAGCCGCGCCGGGGCTTCGACGATGCCCTGGCCGCGACCGTCGAGTGGTACCGCGACAACCGCTGGTGGTGGGAACCCCTCAAGGGCGGGCGGGCCGAGGGCGTCCGGGCGACGTCGTGAGGGTTCTCCTCACCGGGGCGGGGGGCCAGCTCGGCGTCGAGCTGCAGGCGGCCTTCGGTGGTAGCCACCACGAGCTTGTCGCCGCCGACCACACTCGCCTCGACATCGGCGACCGGGATGCCGTCGCGTCCCTCGTCGGCGCCGTCGGGCCCGACCTGGTGGTCAACGCGGCCGCCTGGACGGCGGTCGACGCCTGCGAGTCGGATCCCGATCGGGCCTGGCGGGTCAACGCCCTCGGGGCGCGCCATGTCGCCGAGGCGGCCGCGCGCGCCGGCGCCCACATCCTGCACGTCTCGACGGACTACGTCTTCGACGGCACCAAGGAGGCGCCCTATCTGGAATGGGACGAGCCGCGCCCGCTCTCTGTCTACGGGAGCAGCAAGCTCGGCGGCGAGCGGGAGGTCGTCGCCGCCTGCCCAGGGGCGACGGTGGTGCGCACGTCGTGGGTCGTCGGGCCCAACGGCTCCAACATGGTGAGGACCATCCTCCGCCTGGCCGAGCGGGGCGGGCCGCTGGCCTTCGTCGACGACCAACGCGGCTGCCCCACATTCACGGTGGACCTGGCGGCCAAGCTGTACGAGCTCGGCGTGGCCCGCCGGCCGGGCATGTTCCATGTGACGAACCAGGGGATCACGACCTGGTACGGCTTCGCCCGGGACGTCCTCGCCGCCGCCGGCGACGATCCCGGGCGTGTCGCGCCCATCACCACCGCCGAGCTGCAGCCGCCCCGGCCGGCGCCGCGCCCCGCCAACTCTGTGCTCGACAACGCCGCGCTGCGGCTCGCCGGCGAGCGGCTCCTGCCCGACTACCACGACAGCCTCGAGCGCACCGTCCGGCGCCTTACCGCATGAACGGACGGTCTGCAGGGCGCGCCGGTGGACCGGCCGCCGTCGCCGCGGTCGTTGTCAACTACAACGCTGGGCCGCACCTCGCCGCCTGCCTGGCGTCACTTCTCCGGGCCGGCGTGGCGGAGCGCATCGTGGTCGACAACGCCTCGACGGACGGCTCCTACGACCTGGCTCGCGTCGCCGACCCGCAGTTGGAGTGGGTCGACAGCGGCGCCAACCTCGGCTACGGCCGGGCCGCCAACATGGGAGCGGGGACGACCGACCTGCCCTACCTGCTCGTCTGCAACCCGGACGTGACAGTGGACGAGGCAGCCGTGGGCGCCCTCGTCCACCGCCTCGAGACCGACGGCTCGCTCGGCTTCGTCGGCCCGCGGATCTTGAACCCGGACGGTTCGGTCTACCCGTCGGCTCGCACCTTCCCGGACCTCGTCGACGCACTCGGTCACGGGGTGCTCGGCCTCCTGGCGCCGCGCAACCGGTTCACGGCCCGCTACCGGATGCTCGATTGGGATCACGAGCGGGCCGCCCACGTCGACTGGGTGTCGGGAGCGTGCGTGCTCGCCCGCCGGGTGGCGTGGGACGACGTCGGAGGCTTCGACCCTGCCTACTTCATGTACCTGGAGGACGTCGACATGTGCTGGCGCGCCTCGCGCGCCGGGTGGGCTGTGGGCTACGAGCCGGCGGCGACGGTGACCCATGTCCAGGGGGTTTCCGCCGACCGCCACCCGTACCGCATGCTGGCGGCCCACCACCGCTCCCTCTGGAGGTTCGCCCGCGACAGCTCCGCCGGCTGGCGGCGCCTGGCCCTGCCCGTGGTCGGCGCCGGCCTCGTCGGCCGCCTCGGCGTAGCGGCCGCCCAGCACCGCTTCGCCGGTGGCGCGCCGGCCCAGGCGATCCGCTCAGGGGCCCGCCGGCGGATACCCTGACTGCGCTATGGGCAAGGCCTCCTCCAGCAAGAAGGTGGCGCGCGTCGCCGGCATCGGCGGAGGTCGCACCAACCGTTCCCGGCGGTCGTGGGGTTACACGGCCGTCATCACCGTGATCGTCGTGGTCGGCGTGGCGCTCACCTACACCAGCCGGCAGGGCTACATCACCCGCATCCACAACACGACCGTCGCCAACGCCCAGGTGGCTCCCAAGGTGGGTGGCGCCCCGTGGAACGAGGGGTACGGCATCTGGATCTGCGGCAGATGGGCTCCGGACATCAAGCGCCCCGTGACCACCACGGGGATCACCACGGCCGGCAACGGCGTCATCCACATCGCCCCCAAGATCCAGGCCGCTGCCGGCCGCAACGCGACCCTGGGCGAGTTCGCCACATCGGTCGGCATGACGCTGTCCGGCAACCAGGTCCAGCTACCCAAGGGCAAGGACTACGTCAACGGCAACAGCTGCGGCTCACGGCCAGCCCAGGTCTTCGTCAAGCAGTACGCCTTCGTCGGCGACCCGACGGGCGCGATCTTGAACCAGGACCCGCGCACCGTCCGGCTGCAGGACCAGGCCCTGGTCACGATCGCGTTCGTCCCCAGCTCGGAGAAGGGCAAGATCCCGCCGCCGCCGGCGTCGGTCGAAAAGGCCCTGCAGAAGGCGGCCACCCCGACGACGACCACGACCCTGCCGTCCAAGACCATCACCGTCCCGCCGACCTCTACCAAGGCCGTGAAGGGCCGCACCTCCCCGACGACGGTGAAGGGCGGCACCACCACCCCGACGACGGCCAAGAAGAAGTCGTGAGCAACGGGCGCCCGACCCGTCGCTGCCGAAGGTAGTCGTTGCAACCGGTGCCGACAGCCGTGGTGCTGGTCGGTGGCATGGGCACCCGCCTCCGCCCGCTGACTCTCAGCACGCCCAAGCAGATGCTCCCCGTCGGCCACCGCCCGATGATCGAGCACGTCGTCGAGCACCTCGCCCGTCACGGTGTCGAAGAGGTTGTCCTGGCCCTCGGCTTCCGGCCCGACGCCTTCACGGCCGCCTACCCCGACGGGCGCTGCAACGGGGTGCGCTTGCGGTACGCGGTCGAGCCCCGACCACTCGACACTGCCGGGGCGATCGCGTTCGCCGCAGCGGAGGCCGGCGTCGACCAGACGGTCGTCGCTTGCAACGGCGACGTTCTCACCGACATGGACCTGAGCGAGCTCGTCGACTTCCACCGCCGCCAGGGTGCCGCCGCCACCATCCACCTCACGCCCGTGGACGATCCGTCCCGCTACGGGGTGGTGTCAACCGACGACGAAGGACGGGTGGTGGCGTTCATCGAGAAGCCATCGATCGAGGCCGCTCCGACCAACCTCATCAACGCCGGGACCTACGTCCTCGAACCGGAGGTGCTCGCTGGCATCCCCCTGGGCCGCCCGGTCTCCATCGAGCGGGAGACCTTCCCGGCGCTCGCTGCGCAGGGACGTCTCTACGCGCTCGCATCGGCGGCCGCCTGGATCGACGCGGGCACGCCGGCGTCCTACCTCGCGGCCAATCTCCGCCACGCCACCGACGGGACCGCCGGCGGCGTCGACACCACGGCTTCGGTGACATCCAGCGTCATCGCCGCTGGCGTCACGGTCGGCCCCGGCGCCGTGGTCGAGCGGTCGGTGCTGATGCCGGGCGCTGACATCGGGCGGGGGGCGCTCGTACGGGACTCGCTCGTCGGGCCGGGCGCGCGGATCGGCGACCGGGCCCGCCTCGACGGCCTGTCGGTCGTCGGCGCTGGCGTCGAGGTGCCGGCGGGGGAGGAGCTGGTCGGGGTTCGCCTTCCGGCGTCATGAGGGTCCTCGTCGCCGGGGGAGCGGGCTTCCTCGGCTCGCACCTGGTGGAGCGGCTCCTCGCCGAGGGCCGCAGCGTCGACGTGGTCGACGACCTGTCGACCGGGACCCTCGCCAACCTGGCCGACGCTCGTTCCGACCCGGGACGCCAGCTCCGCTTCCACCAGTTGGACATCCGCACCGCCGAGCTCGACGCGCTGCTCGGGCGCCGCGAGGCGGAGGTGGCCTACCACCTCGTAGCTTCGCCGGCCGGTCCGGACAGTGCAGTGCAGGTTGCCCTCCTCGGCGGGCTGCGGCTCTTGGAGGCGGCTCGCCGCGGGCGCATCGGCAAGGTCGTGTTCGTGCTGCGCGCCTCGGAGCTGTACGCCGACGCCACCGCCGGCCAGCTCCCCATCCGGGAATCGCACCTGCAGCAGCCCCGCACCGTCGATGCCGTGGTGGCGCGGGCCGTGCTCGACTCCCTCCACCTCTACCGCGAGCGCCACGCCGTGGAGTACACGGCGCTCGCCGTGGGTGAGGTGTACGGCCCGCGGGCAGCTCCCACCGGTGGGCTGGTCGGTGCCCTCTGCGCCGGGCTCGTTGCTGGCGGACCCTGCCCGCTCCCCGGCGACGGCCGGCAGACCAGCGACTACCTGTACGTCGACGACGCCGTCGACGCCCTGGCACGCAGCGCCGGGCGGGGCAGTGGCCTGGTGCTCAACGTGGGCACCGGCCAGGAGACGAGCGCCAACGCCGTCTTCGGCGTGCTCGCCGCTGCTGCCGGGCTCGACCGGCGGCCGGACCCGGCGCCGGCCGATCCGGCGACGCCCCGGCGCTTCGCCCTCGACGCCGCCCGGGCCAAGCTGCACCTCGGGTGGGAGCCGTGGACGGCGCTGGTCGACGGGGCCGGCGCCACCGTGTCCTGGTGGACGTCGCGCGTCGCTTGAGACGGCGCGGCGACGGGCGGGTGGCCCCTCAGCGGAACAGGTCCTCCCGGTGCGGCCGGACGACCTCGAGAGCCACCGACGCCTCCCGCAGCCAGGAGGGGTCGACGCCCCGGACGATCGCCACGGGGATCCCGCTCGCCTTTCCCATCACCAGCTCGGCGGCGCCGGCGAGCTCGTCAGCGACGCACACCTCGGTGACGGCGAGCTCCCGGCCGAGGGCGTCGCGGGTGCCCCGCAGGTCGATGACGCCGGCGACGCCGGCGGACCCGATGGCGACATCGGTGACGCCCCGTCGCCATGCCCGTCCGAAGGTGTCCGACACGATCACCCCCACCCGCACCCCGCACCGGCCGAGCAGACCGTCCCTGATGCGCCGGGCCGACCGGTCGGGGTCCACCGGCAGGAGGGCCGCCCAGCCGGACTCGACGTTGGAGAGGTCCACGCCGGCATTGGCGCAGACGAAGCCGTGCCGGGTCTCGGTCATGATCAGGTCGCCCCGACGCCGCAGGATCCTGACGGCCTCCCGCTCCACGATCGCCGCCCGCCCGGCGCGGTCGTCGGGGTCGACGGGCACGAGGCGGCCCTCCGCCTTCGAGACGACCTTCTGGGTGACGACGACCACGTCACCGTCCTGCAACGCCGCGGCGGCGGAGACGAGGGCGGCGAGATCGTCGCCGGCCCGGACTTGGGGGATGCCCTCGACGGGCAGGAGCGTGATGCTCACCCCCGTGCCGCCAGCACCGTGCGGGCCAGGGCGGCCGCCTCCTCCGGTCCCGACATGACTGTCGGGGCGACCACACAGCGCACGCCTTCGGCCTCGACCGCTGAGGCGTCGCCGGCGTCGGCGACGTCCACCACCAACGTCCCGGCCCAAGGCGCCCACAGCCGGGCCACGCCGGCGACGCTCGGCTCGTGACCGAGCTCGGCGAGCAACCGGTCGGCGGGGCCCTTGAGGGCCCGGCCGGCCACGATGGGCGAGACGGCGACCACCGAGTCCCGGCGCCTGGCGACGGCGTCGCCGATGCCGGGCACGGCCAGCACCGGCGCAACGGACACGATCGGGTTGGACGGGCAAACGACGACGAGGGCGGCGCCGGCGACGGCGTCGAGCACACCGGGTGCGGGGCGGGCGGCCCCGACGCCGGCGAAGCGCACGGCGGAGACCGCCACGTCGTGTCGGCGGCCCACGAAGTACTCCTGGAACCCGATCTCCGGGCCGCCGGCGAGGGTGACACGGGTCTCGACCCGGTCGTCCGACATCGGCAGGACCCTGACGCCCACACCCCAGCGTGCCGCGATCTCGGCTGTCACCTCGGTCAGGCTGGCACCCTCCGAGAGGCGTGTCGTGCGGAACAGGTGCGTGCCGAGGTCCCCGTCGCCGAGGTTGAACCACGTGAGCCTGCCGCCCGACAGGGCGCGCAGCTCGGCCATGGCCTCCCACGTCTCGTCCCGCCGCCCCCACCCGGTGTCGGGGTTGGAGGCGCCGCCGAGGGTGTAGACGACGGTGTCCACGTCGGGGCTCACGTACAGGCCGTGGAGGACAACGTCGTCGCCGGTGTTGACCACGGCCGTGAGCTCGGAGGGGGGCACGACGGCGGCCAGCGCCCGCAGCATCCGGGCACCGCCCACGCCGCCGGCGAGGGCGGTGAGCACCAACGCACCGTACCCGCTCGTGGTCCAGCCCCTGGCGGTGCCCGGCACCGACCGGAGCTGGGTGCGCTCGTGGAGGTGGGGGGATCCAGGCCCGGAACCGGCGCTCAATGCACCGAGGTGCTGGCGGCGCCGCCGGCGCAGGGGGATCGCCTGCTGGCGCGCGGGCGCCGGCGCAGGGGGATCGCCTGCTGGCGCGCGGGCGCCGGCGCAGGGGGGTCGCCTGCTGGCGCGCGGGCGCCGGCGCAGGGGGTGGCCGGCGCACCAGCCGGTACGCTCGCCGCCCCATGGCCACCGTCGCCGTCGACGCCGCACCCCTGCTCGGCCGGCCGACGGGGGTGGGGGTGGCGGTGAGGGGCCTGCTCGAGGCGCTGGCGCGGCAGCGGCCCGCCGGAGACCTGCTCGCCTACGGGCTGACCGGCACCGGCTGGCGGCAGTTGCGCCTGGTCCTCCCCCCCGGCGTCGGCCACGCGCGGGCGGCCATGCCAGCGCGGCCGTTGCTCGCCATATGGGCGCGGCGCGACACGCCGCCGGCGGAGTGGTGGACGGGACCGGTCGGCGTGGTCCACGGCACCAACTTCGTCGTCCCGCCGACCCGCCGGGCGGCCCGTCTCGTGACCGTGAACGACCTGACGCCGCTCCGCTTCCCCGAGCTGGTGACGCCGGCGTCGCGCCGGTACCCCGAGCTCGTCCGCCGCGCCGTCGAGGGGGGGGCGCACGTCCACACCCCCTCGGCGTGGGTGGCGGCGGAGCTGCGCGACCACCTGGGCGTGCCGGCCCAACGCCTCCACGTCATCGCGTGGGGCGTCCCGCCGGCGCCCGCCGTTGCCGCCGCACCCGCCGCTGGCGCCCACGACGGCCCGCCGTACATCTTGGCGGTGGGGACCTCCGAGCCCCGCAAGGACCTGCCGCTGCTCGTCGCCGCCTTCGACCGGGTGGCCGCCGAGGTGGCCGACGTGCGGCTCCGCCTGGCCGGGCCGGAGGGGTGGGGGGAGGCGGCCCTGGCGGCCGCGATCGCCGCCGCCGCCCACCGGGACCGCATCGAGCGGGCCGGCTGGGTGGCCGACATGGCGCCGCTCCTGGCCGGCGCCGCCGTCTTCGCCTACCCGTCGCGCTACGAGGGCTTCGGCTTCCCGCCGCTCGAGGCGATGGCGGCCGGGGTCCCGGTGGTGGCGACCGCCGCCGGTGCCGTGCCCGAGGTGGTGGGCTCCGCCGCCGAGGTGGTGGCGCCGGGCGACGCCGACGCCCTCGCCGCCGCCCTGGTGCGGGTGCTGACCGACGAGCGCCGGCGGCAGGAGCTGGTGGCGGCCGGGCGCGAGCGGGCCGCCGCCTTCGGTTGGGACCGCGTCGCTCTGGCGTTTGGGGCGCTCTACGACAGGCTCGTGTCCTAGCCGAAAACCGCCGCCCTCCCCGGCCGCCCTCCGCCCATCGGCACCCGCCGCCGGCGGCTCCCGCCGAGCAGCTCGCCGAAGAGGGCGTTCCAATCTGGCTCGTGGGTGGCGCGCAGGACGCCCCGGGCACGCCGGGCGGCCGCGGACGACGGCCCGGCCGGGAGGAGGGCGGCCACGGCGCCGGCCAGGGCGACGGGGTCGCCGGCGGGCACGAGGCGGCCGGCGGAGGAGTCGAGCCCTTCCAGGATCTCCACCGGCCCGCCGGTGTCACCGGCGACGACGGGCGTGCCGCTGGCGAGCGCCTCGGCGTGCACCAACCCGAACGGCTCGGGCTCGGTGGACACCTGCACGAACACGTCGAGGTCGGCCATCAGCTGCGGCATGTCACGCCGGGGCCCGAGCCAGCGCACGCCGAGTCCCGCCGCCCGGCGGGCCAGCCCGGCGGCGAGCTCCTCCTTGCCGCCTACGGGCGCGCCGGCGACGACCACCTGGACGCCCGCCGGGAGGAGCGGCACGGCGTCGAGGAGCACCCCGAAGCCCTTCCAGGTGTCGATGCGTGCCGCCGACCCCACGAGCGCCACATCGTCGGGGATGCCCTCGGCGGCCCGGAACACCCCGGCGCGCGCCGGGGAGAACTCCGGCGCCGGCGGGTCGAGGACCACCCTGACGTTGGCCTGGTCGAGCTGGGCGGCCACGGCTCGTGAGGTGGCGACGACGATGTCGGCGTAGCGGCGTGCCAGGAGGCGTTCGACCCGCAAGGCGGTGGGGGACTGGACGACGATCTCGCGGGCGTGCCAGACGTGGGGTCGTCGCACCATTCGCGCCGCTGCCCACCCGTACCAGGAGTGCAGCGAGTTGGTGTGCACCACGTCGGCGCCGACCCGCCCGGCGAGGGTGGCGAGGGCGGCGACGCTGCCCGGCCAGCGGGCCGCGTACGCCCCCGCCCAGTGCAGCCTGCCGCCCTGGGTCGTCAGTCGTGGCATCGCCACGACGTGCAGCCTGACCCCGGCGGCGGCATACTCGGCGGCCAGCACGGCCGGGTGCGGCACGGCGACGTGGCACTCCCACCCCGCTGTGGCGAGGGCGGCGAGCATGCGGATGAGAGCCGTCTCCGAGCCGCCCCCGTCGGCGGCCGGCTGGACCGTGAGGAGGCGCCGGGTGCGGGTTGGCATCAACGTGGAGCAGCTCCTGTCCCCGTCGCCGGGGGTGTCGGCCGTTACGCGGCGCAGCTCGTGATGCTACTGGCGACCCTCCCACCGACTGACGACCCGGTGCCGTTCGTGGCCCGCCACCGGCCCGGGCAGGTGGCCGAGGGGCTCGCCGGCTCCGGCCTCGGTCCGGAGGTGACCAGGCTGCCCTTTCCCCGGAAGCTCCTCTACGAGACATGGGTGCGCTTGGGCCTGCCGCCGCTCGCCTGGGGCGCCCCCGCCCTCCGCCACCTCGACGTCGTCCACGCCCCTTCCGTCGCCGTCCCCGGGCGGCCCGGCGCCCCGCTGGTGGTCACCGTCCACGACGCCGCTCCTCTGCTGTTCCCCGACGCCTTCACCGGCCGGGGCCGGCGCTGGCACGCCCTCGGCGCCGCCGCCGCCGCCCGCCGGGCCGATCTCGTCATCGCCCCGAGCGCCGCCGCCGCCGAGGAGATCGCCGGGCACACCCCCATCCCTGCGGCCCGGATCCGGGTGGTGCACCACGCCGTGGCCACGCCCCCCGCCGGCGGGCGCCTGCCGGCCGGTCTCGGCGGGGTGCCGTTCGTGCTGTGGGTCGGCTCCCTCGAGCCGCGCAAGGGCGTCGCCACCGTCGTGGAGGCGATGGCCGCTCTCGGTGCCGGCCGGCGCGGCGCCCGGCTCGTGCTCGCCGGCTACGCCGGCTGGCTGACCGACGACCTCGTGCCCCCACGGGCTCGCCACTCGCTCGGCGCCGACCTCGTCACCCTCGGCCGGGTGTCCGAACCCGACCTGTGGGAGCTGTACCGGGCGGCGACCGTGTTCGCCTTCCCGAGCCGCCACGAGGGTTTCGGCCTCCCGCCGCTCGAGGCCATGAGCCAAGGGGCTCCGGTCGTCGCGTCGGACCTGCCGAGCACCCGCGAGGTCCTCGGCGGCGCAGCCGAGCTCGTCCCCGCCGGGGACGTCGGCGCCTGGTCGGCAGCGCTCGGGGCGCTCCTCGGCGACGACGCCTCCCGGCGGGCGCACGCCGGTGCAGGGCGGCTGCAGGCGGCGCGCTACACGCCGGAGGCGTTCGTCAGCGCGACGCGGGCCGTCTACCGGGAGGCGATCGGCTGAGGCGATCAGCTGATCCGGTACGGTCGGTCCGGTGCGCGTGCTCATGACCGGGGCCAGCGGGTTCGTCGGCCGCTGGATGGAGGCGGACCTGGCGGCCGCCGGCGACGAGGTCGTGTGCCTCCCCGAGGACGTCGACGTCCGCGACCGCGACGCCTTGGGCGCGGCTGTCGCCACGGCCGCGCCCGACGCCGTCTGCCACCTGGCGGCCCAGGCGAGCGTGCGGGCTTCGTGGGACGACGCTCCGGCGACCTTCGGGGTGAACACGCTCGGGACGGTGCACCTCCTCGAGGCCGTCGCCCGGCTGGCGGCACCACCGAGGGTGCTGCTTGTGAGCTCGGCGGAGGTCTACGGGGCGGTGGCCGGCGACGCCCTGCCGATCGGGGAGACCGAGCCGTTCCGCCCCGCCAACCCCTACGCGGCCAGCAAGGCCGCCGCCGAGCTGGCCGGCCTCCAGGCGTGGCTGGGCAGGGGGGCGTGGGTCGTGCGGGCACGCCCGTTCAACCACACAGGGCCGGGGCAGGCGCCCGACTTCGTGGTGCCGGCCCTGGCGCGACAGATCGTGGAGGCAGCCGCGACCGGCGCCCCCCGCCTCCTCGTGGGCAACGTCTCCGTCCGCCGCGACCTGACCGACGTGCGCGACGTCGTGCGCGCCTACCGGCTGCTGCTCGAGCGGGGCGAGCCGGGCGAGGCCTACAACGTCTGCCGCGGGGAGTCGGTCGCGATCGCGGACCTCGTCACCCGGCTCCTCCGCCTGGCGGGGCAGGAGGGCATGCCCGTCGAAGTCGACCCGTCCCGCCTGCGGCCGGCGGACGTCCCCGACCTCCGCGGCGACAACACCCGACTCCGGGCTGCAACCGGGTGGCGCCCGGAGATCGACCTCGACCGCACGCTCGGCGACGTGCTCGCCTACTGGCGGCAGCGGCAGGGCTCGCCGCCCGCCTGAGACCTCTCACCCTGGTTGTCGGGCCGAGGCCGTCAGACGGCCGGCGGGCGGTGCTTCGCACCTGTTCATCATCTCTTCGGGCTTGGTACACCCCCGCTTCTGTCTGGCGAAACCCTCAGGTAATAGACACAGGAAGTAGGACGCCGCGGACGGCGGCAGGACCCTGGAGAGAATCACAGTTGGCCCAGATCACCTTGGAGGGCGTGTCCAAGACATTGGGCCGTGCCGGCGAGCCGGTGGTGGATTCCATCGACTTGGAGATCGACGAGGGAGAGCTCGTCGTGCTGCTCGGCCCGTCGGGTTGCGGCAAGACGACCACGCTCCGGCTCATCGCCGGCCTGGAGAAATTGACCTCGGGCCAGTTGCGCTTCGACGGGCGGATCATGAATGACGTACCGGGCGACCAACGTCACATCGGCATGGTGTTCCAGAATTACGCGCTGTATCCCCATATGGCTCACATACTCACGGCATTCCTGAGCGATGGGGGCGAGGTGCCGGCGGTACTCGAAAGTGCCTTCCAGCAAGTTGTGACGGGGGCGGTGCCCGTGGGATCAGGTCTCGCCAAACTCGACTCGCAGGGCGACGGGTACATGCGCGGGGCCAGCGAGCTGTGACGGCGGCAGTCGTGACCGCCGAGCGGGTGGTCCCCGAGGGTCGGGAGAGGGCCGTCGCTAGGGTGCTGGTCGTGGAGGACGACCGGGAGCTGGCGGCGGCGGTCGCCGCCACCCTGACCGACGAGTACTACGACGTGAGCGTCGCCGGCGACGGGGAGGAGGCCCTGGAGCTGGCAAGGGCCAGTGCGTTCGACGCGGCCCTCGTGGACCTGCTCCTGCCGGGGCTCGCCGGCAGCGAGGTCTGCCGGGTCCTCCGCGAGGTCAGCCCGCACACCTCCGTCCTGGTCATGACCGCCCTCGGCAGCCCGGACGACGTGCTGCGGGGATTCGAGTCGGGTGCCGACGACTACCTGGTCAAGCCGTTCGGCTTGGCGGAGCTGCGGGCACGCCTGCACGCGGTGCTCCGCCGTCACGGTCCACCACCCTCCGCTCCGTCGGGCGTTGGCACCGCCGTGGTGCACAGCTTCGGGGGCTTGCACCTCGACACCGAGTCGGGTCGGGTGTGGGTGCGACAGGCCGAGGTTCACCTGCGTCCCCGGGAGCGGGCCCTGCTCGAGGTCTTGCTGCGTAGCCCAGGGCTGGTGCTCACGCGGCGGACGATCAAAGCTGCGGTGTGGGGAGCCGGTTCCGGCGCAGGCGTGGCGGACGCGACGATCCTCTACCACGTCTCGCAGCTACGGAGGAGCCTCGTCGCGGCTGGAGCGGGTTGCGTGATCGAGACGGTCTACGGGCTCGGCTGGCGGCTCGTTGCCTGCCCCGGCGGCTGAATGGCGCTGCGGTACCGCATCGTGGCAGCAGTGGCTGCCCTCACCGTCGTCCTGGCGGTCGCAGGCGGGACCGGCTTCTACCTGTACCTGGGCCGTGCCACGAGAGCCACCCTCGAGTACTCCCTCAGCAGGAGGGCGGCACGGGTGCAGGCGGCACTCTCCAGCAACCTCCTCACCCTGGCGGCACCGGGCGTCACCGCCCACCCGGTGGTCGACCAGGCGGTGGTGCAGGTGCTCGGCCCGAGCGGGGTCGCCTACACCACCGCCGTCGCGGGCGGCTCTCCACTGGTCTCCCGGTCCGAGATGCCGCGGACCGCGAAGGCACCGATCTGGCTGGTCCGCAAGGAACCGGGATGGGCCAACCCGCACCTGGTGCTCGCCGAGGCCGTCAGCGGGAAGCCGGGGGACGTGCTCGCAGTGGGGGCCTCCATGGACCAGATGCTGGACTCCCTCCGGCTCGCCCGAGAGGCCCTGCTCGGCGCGGCTGCTCTGGCGGTGCTGCTCAGCGGAGCCGGCGCCTGGATGCTCGCCGGCGCGGCGCTGCGACCGGTGGAGGCCCTGCGCGCCGAAGCCGACAGGCTCGAGCCCGGCGCCGCCGCCGAGTACCTCCCGGTGCCACCGACCGGTGACGAGCTCGCGGCGCTCGCCGAGACCCTCAACGCCATGATGGCTCGGTCGAGGGCGGCCTCCGAGCACCAGAGACGCTTCCTGGCGGCCGCCAGCCACGAGCTGCGGACGCCTCTTGCGGGCATGAGGGCGGAGCTGGATCTGGCAGCCGACGGCCCGCACCACGGGTCCTACGAGGGGGTGCTGAGCCGCCTCGCCGCCCGGGTCGACCACCTGGGGCGGGTGTGCGAGGGCCTGCTGATCGTCGCCCAAGGTGAGGAGTCGACGCTGCCCCTCCGCAAGAGGCTGCAGCCGCTCGAGCCGATCGTCCTCGATGCCCTGGAGGCCGTTGGCCCAGTGGCGGCCCGCTGCGGGGTCGACCTGGTGCTCGACACCTCGGGCGAGGCGGTGGCACTCGTCGATGCCGTGCGGGCCCGACAGGTGCTCGACAACCTGTTGGCCAACGCGTTGGCCCACGCTCCGGCGCACAGCGCCGTGACAGTGGCTGTCCACGCCGACGGCACGGGTGTTCTGCTGGAGATCCGGGACGAGGGCCCCGGCTTCGGACCGAGCATGCTCGCTCACGCGGTCGATCCGTTTGCTCGCAGCCCTGAAGGTGGCGGCCGGCCGGGCGGTTGCGGGCTCGGGTTGACCATCGTCGAGCTGATCGTGCGTGCCCACGAAGGGACGTTGCGCTTGAGCGACCCTCCCGGGGGTGGAGCCCTGGTGCGGGTGGAGTGGCCCGGAGCGACATCCCCCACGACCACCCCGGCCACCCGGAGGGGGACGGCTCTGGCAGTCTGCGGGCGTCGTAGCGCTCCGCCACGGATGGCGGTTCCGCCTGGCAGGGAGAGGTGACGTTGCGCGTCGCGGTCCTCGTGAAGTCGGTACCGCGCGCCGAGGACCTCGCCCTCGGTCCTGGCAACCGCCTCGACCGCTCCCGCCCCGCTGCCGAGACCAACCCGTACTGCCGGCGAGCGGTTGCCAAGGGAGTCGAGCTGGCACGCGATGCCTCCGGCACGTGCGTCGCCTTCAGCCTCGGCCCGCCAAACGCTTCCGACGTGCTCCGCGAGGCCGTCGCCGCTGGCGCCGACCGGGGGATCCTCGTGTCGGACGCCGCGTTCGCAGGCTCCGACACCCTGGCGTCGTCGCGGGCCTTGGTCGCCGCCATCGAACGAGAAGGCCCGTTCGACCTGGTGCTGGCCGGGCGGAGCTCCATCGACTCGGGCACTGGACAGGTGCCAGCCCAGGTGGCGGAGCTGCTGGGCCTTCCCATGCTCTCGTCGGTACGTGCCATGACCATCGCCGGGCGTCTGGCCCGCGCCGAGTGCGAGACCGACGATGGCTTCCACGAGTCGGAGGTTCGCCTGCCGGCGCTCCTGTCCTGCGCCGAGCGGCTGTGCGCGCCGGCGAAGGTGACTCCCGATCAGAGGGAATCGGTGCCCGACGGGTTGATCACCCGTGTGAGCGCGGCGGACCTCGGCCCCGGTCCGTGGGGGGCGGCAGGCAGCCCCACACGGGTCGGCGCCCTGCGCGAGGCAGGCAGTGACCGCCTCTGCCGGGTCTTTGCGGGACCGGTGGCCGAGCAGGTCCAGGAGGCGCTGGTGGTGGTCTCGGGCCTGCTCGCCGGCGACCCCGACCGGCGGGGTGGGGCTCTGGAGGTGCCCGACGGGTCGGCGCGTGGATCGACCCTGGTCGCCGTCCTCGCAGAGCCGAAGCGCCTGGGCGCCACCCGCGAGCTGCTTGGAGCGGCGGCGGTCCTCGCAGGGCAGGTGGGGGGCCGGGTGTGCGTCGTCGTCCCGTCTCCCCTGGTTGCACCGGCGACGTTGGGAGCCTGGGGCGCCGACGAGGTGGTGGAGATGCGTGGTGGATCCCTGGCCGGCGACGTTGCCGCTGCGCTGGCGGGCTGGGTCGAGCTCCGGGTGCCTTGGGCGCTGCTGGCGCCGGCGAGCTCGTGGGGACGGGAGGTGGCGGCGAGGTTGGCGGCGCACCGGGGCGAAGGTCTGGTCGGCGACGCCGTAGGAGTCGGAGTCGATCCGGGCTCGGGGAGGATGGTGAGTTGGAAACCGGCCTTCGGGGGATCGTTCCTCGCGTCGATCACCTCCAGCTCGCCGACGCAGATGGCCACGGTCGTGCCGGGCTTCCTGCCCGTCCTCGCTCCACGGCGTTCACAGCCGCCCGGGTTGGGCTCGCTCCAAGTCCAAAGCACCGACCGCGTCCGCCTGCTTCGCGTCGAGCACGCTGACGACCCCGGCGCGCTGGCCGCCGCCCGGATCGTGATCGGCGTCGGGATGGGGGTGGTGCCCGGCGAGTACCCGACGATGTGCGAGCTGGCAGCTGCCCTCGGAGCCGAGCTGGCTGCGACGAGGAAGGTGACCGACCGGGGGTGGTTGCCCCGCAGCCGCCAGGTGGGTGTGACCGGTCGCAGCATCTCGCCGGCGCTGTACCTCGCCGTCGGCCTGTCGGGCAAGCCCAATCACATGATCGGCGTCCGCGGGGCACGAGCCGTCCTCGCCGTGAACTCCGATCCCGACGCGGCCGTCTTCGCCTGGTCGGACGCCGGGATCGTTGCAGGCTGGCGCGAGGCACTGCCACCTCTGGTCTCGGCGCTCGTCGGGCTGGCTGGCTCCGTGCAGTCCCGGCCGGGCTGAGGGGTGCCTCCGGCCCAAGGAGCCGGGGCTCGGGTGCCGGCGGCGGCAGGACTCGCCGACCGCCGGAGGCACCTCACCCGCACGCGACATCAGTCGAGGCCGAGGGCGGCGCGCAGGCGCGCCTCGGGTGCCGAGACAGCGGAGCGCGCGCCAGCGAGCACCTCGCGCGCCGGCGACGGCAGGCGTGACTGGAGGGCGTCGGCCCGCTCACCCATCTGGCGACGCGTGGGGGCGATGGCGGCGTCCCAGCTGCGGGCGATCTCGCGCAGCTGGGCCCGGGTCGCGCCGGCGTTGGCGGACAGGGACCGGCCGATCTCGTCCAGGCGTGCCGTCAGCTGCCCGGCGGCGTCCTCCGGCCGTCCCTCCCGGAGCTTCTCGAGCTCCTTCGCCAGCTGGCGGCGCTGCACCTGGGCCCGCTGGAAGGCGAGGATGCCGGCACCGACGGCGATGTAGGCGCCGTCGCGGACGGCCTTCTCCGCCTCGGCGATGACCTGGTTGACGTCTGGGACGCCGGCCCTGCAGCCGTCGGCCTGGTGGTTGTTGCTCGTGCTCCCTGCCATCGGGGGACCTCCACTGCTAGCTGATGATGGCCACAGTGTATAACAATTGCAAGCAAGAGGGGAACGGGATCCCTCCAACCGGCAGGACTGCGGGCGTCCCGACGCCCGGTCGGCGGCCCACTACGCTCGACGCCCCGAGCATGGCTTCAGACCGTTCGGTGCCGCCGGTGGTGGCCGTCGTCGTCACGCGTCAGCCCGCACCGTGGCTGGAGGAGACGCTCCACGCCATGGGGGCCCAGGATTACCCCAACCTCTCGGTGATCGTCATCGACGCCAGCGCTGCGCCCGCACCAGGGCCGGATCTCGCCTCCCGCGTGGCGGCCGCCCTGCCCGGCGCCTACCTCCGTGGGATGGCGCAGCCGGCGTCGTGGGGCGCGGCCGCCAACGAGGTGATCGGAGTGGTAGACGGCGCCTCCCACTACCTGCTGTGCCACGACGACGTGGCTCCCGACCCGCAGGCGCTGCGGCTGATGGTGGAGGAGGCGTTCCGGTCCAACGCCGGCATCGTCACGCCCAAGCTCGTCGACTGGGACGACCAACGCCGGCTGCTCGTCGTGGGCGCCAGCGTCGATCGTGTCGGCGTCCTCCAGCCCCTCGTCGAGCGCGGAGAGCTCGACCAGGGGCAGCACGACGCGGCGCGCGACGTGTTCGTCGCCCCGGGTGGGGCGGTCCTCGTGCGGGCCGACCTGTTCGAGGCCCTCGGCGGGTACGACGCGTCCGTGCCGGAGGGCGGGGAGAACCTGGACCTTTCGTGGCGCGCCCTGCTCGCCGGGGCGCGGGTCAGGGTGGCGCCGGCCGCCCGGGTCCGCCACCGGGAGGGCGCCGGCTGCGGGCTGGCGACCCAGGTCGACGCCCCGAGCGGCGTGGCGCCGGGCGAGGACCGCTACCGGTTCCACGTCCTGCTCGCATGCCTCGGTGCCGTCACCCTTGTCTGGGCCTACCCGCTCGCTGTGGTTTTCGCCCTGGCCGAAGCCCTCGCCGCCCTCGTCACCGGTGAGCCGGGCCGTGCCGCCAGCCTTGCGGCAGGACCCTGGCGACCCTGGGCGCACCCCGTCCGGCTGTGGCACTCCCGGTGCCGTGCGCAGCGCCGCCGCGCCGTGCGCGATCACCGCCTGCGGAGCTTTCAGGTCGGCGGCAACGGCCGCTTCAGGGCGTGGATCGCCGGCCTGGCCGAGCGGGACGCGGCGACCGCGTGGCAGGGCCTGGCGGTAGGGCCGTTGGAAGCCCTGGAGGTGGGCAGCGATGCCACGCCGCAGGGGGAGCTGGCGCAGCGCGGCCGCGCCCGCGTGCGCGCGGCGATGGCGGGCGACCAGCTGCTGGGTGACGCTCCCGGCGGGCCTCCTGCCGGCGGCGGCGATGTTGAGGCGGACAGGCACTCGCCGGATGCCACCGGGGCGGACGTGCTCACCGGGCCGGCAGCCGTGCAGGTCCGTACGGCGGCCACGGCCGGCCGGGGGTCGGTCACCACAGCGGTGGTCGGGCTCCTCGCCGTCTTCCTCGTCGGCAGCCGGGGCCTGCTCCTCAACCCGCTTCCCCACATCGGGCTGATCCCCAACCTCTCGGGTGGTATCGGCTCGTGGTGGCGGGCGTGGGTCTCCACGTGGCAGCCCGCCGGCGTCGGCTCCACCGCCCCTGGGGCGCCCGCCCTGGGGTTGCTGAGCCTCGCCGGCATCTTGTTCGTCGGTGCCACTGGCACCCTCGAGCACGTCCTCGTCCTCGCCCCGCTGCTCGTCGGGCCGTTGGGCGCCTACCGGCTCGCCCGGCCCTGGGGAACGGGATGGGCGCGGGCCGGGGCCCTCATCGCCTACGCGGCGTGCCCCGTGGCGTACGGGGCGCTGGAGTGGGGCCGGTGGGACGCGCTCGTCGTGTACGCCGCCGCCCCGTGGGCGCTCGCCGGCCTCGGGAGGCTGTCGGACGCACTGCCCTACCCTCGGGTGCAGGGCCGACGGCTCGCCGGCCAGCTCTGCCTTCTCGGCCTGCTCACGGCGTTGACGGCGTCGGTGGCGCCGTCCTGGCTGATCGTCCTACCGGTCGTGGCCGCCGCCCTCGCCGGCGGCTCCCTGCTGGCCGGGCAGTCGCCGGTCGCCGGCCGGCTGTTGGCGGTCGGTGCCATCACGGGCGGGGTCGGCTTCGTGCTGCTGTGCCCGTGGTCGGCGGTCGTGATCATCCACCGCGCAGCGCTCTTCGGCGCTCCCTGGGGAGGGCGCCACCCCGGCGTCGCCGGGCTCCTCCGCTTCCATGTCGGCTCGGTAGGCGGCAGCCCCCTCGAGTGGGGTCTGCTCGCCGCAGCAGCGTCGCCCTTGCTGATCGGCCGTTCGTGGCGGCTCGCGTGGGCGATCCGTTTGTGGACCGTCGTCGTCGTGGCGGTGGCCTGGGCGTACCTCGCCGGCCTCGGCTTGCTCCCCGGGCCCGCCCCCGCCGTGCTCCTCGCGCCGGCCGCCGCCGCCCTCTCCGGGTGCGTGGCCCTGGGGGTGGTGGCCTTCCAGCAGGACCTGCCCGGGTACCGCTTCGGGTGGCGGCAGGCGGTGTCGGCCGCCGCCGCCGCCGGCCTGGCCCTCACCGTCTTCCCCGTGCTCGTGGCGGCCACCGGTGGCCGGTGGGGGATGCCCAGCAGCGGACCTTCGGCGGTGCTCGGCTCGCTCAACCGCCTCCCCGGCGGCGGCTACCGGGTCCTGTGGGTGGGCGACCCGCGGGCGATCCCGGAGGCGTCGGTGCCCCTCGGGCATGGTCAGGCGTGGGCGACCTCCTTGGACGGGCTTCCGGCCGTCACCTACACCTGGCTCGACGGCGCGGCCGGCGCTGGAGCGACGATCAGCCGCGACCTGCGCCTCGCCCAGACCGGCCTCACGACGCGGCTGGGCCACCTCCTCGCACCTCTCGGCGTGCGCTTCGTCGTCGTGCCGAGGGCCGATGCGCCCTCCCAGAGCGGCGAGCGGCCGGTGCCGGTGCCGGTGGCACTGCTCCGCGGCCTCCCACTCCAGACGGACCTCGAGACCGTGGGCTCCGACTCCCGGTACGTCGTGTACGCCAACGCCGCCTGGTGGCCCGTCGAGGCCACCGTGCCGGCGGGCACGGTCCTGGCGGCCCGTCCGACCCTACGGCAGTTGGGCGTCACCGAGCTCGGCCGGGCCCGGCCGGCGCTGACCAGCGTGTCGCCGACGCGGGCGACCGGTCGGCTCGGCGGGCCGCTCCAGGTCTATGTCGCCGCCGGCCCGGGCGGCCGGTGGCGCCTGCGGGTGGGAGCGACGGCTCTCCGGGGCCGGCGAGCGTTGGACGTGGGGACGTCCTTCGCCGTTCCCGCCGGCGTGGCCGGGCCCGCCGTCCTCGCCGCCGGGGTGGAGCCATGGCTGCGTGTCGTGCAGTGGGTCGCAGCGCTGCTCTGGCTGGCTGCCCTGGCGGTGGTCTTCACCAGCCGGCGGGCCGGCTCCGAGCGGGACGGCGTCCGGCCGGAGTGGTTCCAGCCGTTGGCTCCGATGCGGCCGTCGCTGCGCCGGGCGCCGAGACGGCCCGTAGCCGCCGAGGCGCCCGCCGATGAGGAGGTTTGGGCCGATGGCTGAGCCGTGGCATCGCCGGTGCTCGGCGGTTCCGCGGCTGCCCGCCCTCGCCGCTCTGGGTGCCGTCCTGGTCGTCGGGGTCGTCGCCGGCCGCCCCACGAAGGATGCGTCCGCCCCTGTCCCTCCCGCCGCCTCCGGACCGGCGGCCGCCCCTCCTGCCGCCTTGTCGTCGTCGTGGTTCTGCGCAGGGGCCACCGACGTCCCCCGCGGGCCCGCCGGCGGCCGCCTCGTGCTGACCAACGCCGGGAGCCGGGCCCTTCGTGCCGAGGTGACGATCGTCCCCAGCGCTGGCGCGTCCTCCGGCCTCTCGGTCCAGGTGCCCGCCGGCGGCCGGGCCGAGGTCCCCGAGAGCGTGCCGGGCGGTGCCGCCTGGGTCGGCGCCATCGTCACTTTCGACGGGGGGCGGGCGACGGTGGAGCAGGAGGTCAGCGGCCCGCTCGGCGCCGCCATCTCCCCCTGTGCCACGGCCGGTTCGCCCACGTGGTACTTCGCCGCCGGGGCAACGCTCCTCAACGCCGAGTCGACGATCTCGCTGCTGAACCCGTACCCGGCCCCCGCCATCGTGAACCTGTCGTTCACGACCGACCAGGGACAGGAGGTGCCCGGGGCGTTCCAGGGCCTGGTCGTCCCACCGCACGGCCTTCTCGCCGTCCCGCTACGTTCCCACCTTCGCCGGCGGAGCTTCATCGCCACGACCGTGCAGGCCAGTGCGGGAGAGGTCGTCGCCTGGAAGACCGACGTCGTGGCGCGACCGCCCAAGGGTGCGCCGCTGGTCGGGTCGCGGGCGGCCGCAGCGCCGCTGGCGGACCCGGCGTCCCCATTTGTGGGCGTCACCACCCTGCCCGGGGCACCGCAGCCGTCGACGTCATGGATGTGGCCGGACGGTGGGACCGGTCCCGGGACCGACGAGACGTTCGAGTTGTACAACCCCGGCTCGGCGACCGCCCGCGTCCTGCTGTCGGTCCGGCTCGACCAGGGGACGGCTGAGCCGTTCGCCCTCACCGTCGGCCCCGGCCAGGTGACGACGCTCGACACCTCGGCGTCGGCGCGGATCCCTTCCGGCGTGGCCTACGCCGTCAGGCTGCAGAGCACCAACGGGGTGCCGGTCGTCGCGGAGCGGGTGGTGACGGCCGCCCCCCCGGCGGTCGGTCGGGGCACCGCGGAGTTGCTGGGGGCGACCACCGCCGCCCGGTCGTGGCTGATCGGCTCGGACGCCGCCGGCGCCGACCGGCACGAGATCCTGACGGTCGCCGCCGCTTCGGGTCGACCTGTTGTCGTTCGGGTGTCGCAGATGGTCGGCAACCGCCGCGTCACCCTCCCCGGTCTCGGGGGAGTCAGTGTCGGCGGACCCGGCCCGCTGGTCGTCGACCTCGGGCGTCTCGGCGTCCCCGTGACGGCGCCGCTGCTCGTGACGGCGACGGCTCCGGTCGTCGTCGCCCGCCAGCTTGTCGCCGGTGGCCGTCCCGGCGGCCTCACCGGCTGCCTGGCGGTGCCACTGGTGCCGTAGCGGGCGCCCGTGTGCGTGCCGGCGCCCGTGTGCGTGCCGGCGCCCGTGTGCGTCAGTCCCCGTGGGGCTTGACGTCGGCGCGCTGCCAGCCGTTGGTGGGCAGCGGGAAGCTCGTCGTCACCGGACCTTCCCCCACCGGAGTGGCCTCGGGGTCGTGACCGTCGACGGATTCTGTAGGAGCGAAGCTCGGCACCACGTCGCTTCGGTCGTGCACCGGTCGGCCGAACGCCTCGTCGACGAGGCGCCGGACCTCGGCGCCGTCGATCGTCTCCCGTTCCAACAGGGCCTGTGCCACCTTGGCCAGGCCGCCGCGGTGGAGGGTGAGGAGGCGGGACGCCCTGGCCTCTTGCTCGCGGAGGATGCGCTCGACCTCCTCGTCGATCACCCGGGAGGTCACGTCGCTGTAGTCCCGGGCGGCGTGCATGAGGTCCTCGCCGAGGAACACCTGACCCTCCTGGCCCCAAGCCATCGGCCCGACCCGGTCGCTCATGCCGAACTCGCGCACCATCTTGCGGGCCAACTCGGTCGCGCGCTGAATGTCGTTGGAGCCGCCCGTCGAGATCGTGCCGAACTCGAGCTTCTCGGCGCAGCGCCCGCCCATCATCACGCAGACGGTGTCCTCGATGTACTCCCGCCAGTAGGTGTGGCGCTCCTCGATGGGCAGCTGCTGGGTGACCCCCAGCGCCATCCCCGTCGGCAGGATCGTCACCTTGTGCACGGGGTCGGCGTCAGGCAGCACATAGGCGAGAAGGGCGTGGCCGCCCTCGTGGTAGGCGGTCGCCTCCTTCTCCTTCTCCGACAGCACCGTCGACTCCCGACGCTGACCCATGAGCACCCGGTCGCGCGCCGCCTCGAAGTCCACCATGTGGATTGCCTGCGCGCCCCGCCGCACGGCGTGGAGGGCGGCCTCGTTGACGAGGTTGGCCAGGTCGGCTCCGCTCATCCCCGGTGTGCCGCGTGCCACCACCGAGAGGTCCACGTCCGGCGCGATCCGCTTGTCACGGCAGTGCACGGCGAGGATCGGCAGTCGCTCGTTGAGGTCGGGGAGGGGTACGACGACCTGGCGGTCGAAGCGGCCAGGCCTGAGCAGGGCGGGGTCGAGGATGTCGGGACGGTTGGTGGCCGCCATCATGACGACGCCCTCGGTCGCCTCGAAGCCATCCATCTCGGCGAGCATCTGGTTGAGCGTCTGCTCCCGCTCGTCGTGGCCCCCACCGAGGCCAGCGCCCCGCTTGCGCCCGATGGAGTCGATCTCGTCGATGAAGATGATCGCCGGCGCCTGCTTGCGAGCGGTCTGGAACAGGTCCCGCACCCGTGAGGCCCCCACACCGACGAACATCTCCATGAAGTCCGATCCGGTCACCGACATGAACGGCACGCCCGCTTCGCCGGCGACAGCCCGGGCCAGCAGGGTCTTGCCGGTACCGGGCGGGCCGACCAGCAGCACACCCTTTGGGATCTTTGCGCCGATCTCCTTGAACCGGTTGGCGTTTCGGAGGAAGTCGACGACTTCCCGTATCTCGAGCTTGACGCCGTCGTAGCCAGCTACGTCCGCGAAGGTCGTGCGGGGGCGCTCGGTGGTGTACACCTTCGCCTTGGAGCGGCCGATCGACATGATCCCGCTCATCTGGCCCTGCGCCCGGCGTGAGATCCAGACGAAGAAGCCCACCAGTAGCAGGATCCAGATCAGGTAGGGCAGGAGGCTCGACCAGATGGTGGAGGCGTTGCTGTTGACCTTCACTGACGTGTACTTCGAGTAGTAGTTGATCAGGTCGCTGCCGGCGATGGGCGACCCAGTCGTCTGGTAGGAGGCGGCTGGCTTGCTCAGGGTGTAGGAGATGTGGCCCGTCTGGGAGTTGAACGTCGCGGACGCGATCTGGTGGTGGAGGAGCTCCTGCTGGAACTGGCTGTAGGTCTGGGACGGTGTGGCCGGCTGGGCGAACAACTGGGGGATGAGGATGAGCAGGACGACGACCGCGACACCGATGCCAGCGATCCACCGCCAGTTGTTGTTGAGCGACGGAGGGCCCCCCGGACCGCCCGGCCCCGAGGGACGGTCCGGCTTGCCGGAGCGGAAGTCGCCTGGCTGACGAGACATGGGAGCAATCGTACGCCCGCCAGGGTGCTACCGCCCTGGCACCCTGCTCGCGGGCCGGGGTCCGCGAGGCCGGCAGGGCGCGCCGGTACGGTGAGCGGCATGCGACCCACCACGTGCGCCCGGCCGGGCTGCCCTTCTCCAGCCGACGCATGGCTCACCTACGACTACGGGGGGCAGCGTGTGTGGCTGGACGACCGGCCTGGGCCGAGCGGGGACCAGTGGGGGTTGTGCGGCTCGCACGCCGCCCGCCTCCGGGCGCCCCGTGGCTGGGCCCAGGTCGATCGCCGCGTCGGCGCGGAGGGCTCGACGGCTGCCGGCGCAGGTCCTGGACCAATCCCCGCACATCCCGCTACGGGTGACCGCTGGGATCCGCCAGCGACGCTCGTCTCCTAGCTGGCGCCGGCCGGCATTCACACCCCGCCGTGCCGGCGCCGCCCAACCGCTGGGGTCTGCCCGAGGCGCTCTTCGGCTTTGCCGTCGGCATCCTCGTGTCGGCGGCCGCGACCTTGGTGGCGGAGGCGGCGACGGGCTACCGGTTCGCCGGCGGCGCCCCGCTCCCCCTCCCCGTCACCGCTGCCGACATCGGGGGACTGTGGGTCGGGCTCCTCGCTGCCGTGTCGATCGCCAGCAGGCGGAACGGTCGCGGCGTGCTGTCGGAGGACTACGGCCTCGCCTTCCACTGGTGGGATGCCCCCGTCGGGGTGGCCGTCGGCGCCGCTGGCCAGTACCTGCTGTTCCCCGCCCTCTACCTGCCGGTGGAGGCGGCGAACCACCGCCTGGGCAGGAACATCGTCGACCACCTCGGCGGTCCAGCGCTCCGCGAGACGGCCGCCGTGCACGGCCCCGGCCGGGTGGTGTTGCTCTACATCCTGCTGGCTGCCGGCGCACCTCTCGTGGAGGAGCTGTTCTTCCGCGGGCTGCTGCTACGCGGCCTTCTGGCCCGGCTCCCGGGGATCCCCTCCGTGCTCGTCTCCGCAGTGTTCTTCGCCGTGGCGCACTTCGAGTTGCTGCAGTTCGCTGGGCTTGCCGCGTTCGGGGTCGTCCTCGGCCTCCTGTCCTGGCGGTCCGGTCGGCTCGGCCCCGGCGTCGTTGCCCACGCCACCTTCAACGCCGCGGCACTCGCGGCTTACGTCCGGATTCACTGAAGCGGGCGTGGAAGAAACGCGCAAACACCTCAAGGCCCTTCCCGGCCCCGCCGATGGACCACCTGCAGGAGAGCGCCCTCAAGCATGGATGCGAGGAACCGAACGATGAAGTGCCCGAGTTGCCGGACCCGTGAGCTGGTGGTCATCACGATGAGGGTCGGGGGCGAGCAGGTCGCCCTCCGCACCTGCTCGTACTGCGATCTCCGGTGCTGGGAGGGGTTGGACGGGCAGCTGGCGCTCGCGTCGGTGCTCAACTTGGTGGCCAGCGCCTAGCGGGACCCACAGAACGCTGAGGCCACCCGGCAAGTGGGCTTTCAGGGTGGCGGCTTGCAGGCTGCGGGCGGGCAGCCACCACCTGGCGCCGCGCGTTGGGCAACATGGCGGGGTGCGGCGGCTTCGTACTCTGACCGGGCGTCCGGCCCGGACTATCCCATGACGCAGCTGCTCCGCGGCGGACACGTCGCCGGCGACGCCGACGAGACCGGCGACCCGACCGGCGCGGTGGGCGAGCCCCGCCCGCCGGGGCCGCTCCGCTGGCAGCGCCTCACCCAGCCGGACGTCGTCGTAACGGCCCTGGTGGTCGCCGCCTGCACGGTCTTCGTCTTCGTCCAGCTCGAGCCGGGCCAACTGTTCCGCAACACCACACCTGCCGGCGGCGACATGGGAGCCCACGTGTGGCTGCCGGCGTTCCTGCGGCGCGTGCTGCTGCCACGCGGACAGCTCCTCGGCTGGACGATGGACTGGTACGCGGGCTTCCCGGCCCTCACCTATTACTTCCCCCTGCCGGCGTGGGCCATTGCCCTGCTCAGCTTCGTGATCCCCTACAACGTGGCGTTCAAGCTCGTCAGCGCCGCCGGGTTGATCACCCTTCCCCTCGCGTGCTGGGCCCTCGGCCGCTTGGCGCAGATGCGCTTCCCCGGCCCGGCCTGCCTGGCGGCGGCGGCCGTGCCCTACCTCTTCAATCGGGACTTCACGATCTACGGGGGCAACATCGCTTCGACGATGGCGGGGGAGTTCTCCTTCTCCATCAGCCTGGCCTTCGCTGTGCTGTTCTGCGGGTTGGTGGCGAGAGGGCTCCGGACCGGGAGGGGGGGCATCCTCGCGGCGGCGGTTATGACCGCCTGCGGGCTGTCCCACATCCTGCCCCTGCTCTTCGCCATCGGCGGGTCCCTCGTGCTCCTCCTGCTGCAGCTCACTCCCCGCCGGCTGGTCTGGCTGGCGACAGTGGGCGTCACGGGCAGCCTCCTGCTGGCGTTCTGGGCCCTCCCGTTCTACGTCCGCCTCCCGTACGCCACCAACATGGGCTACGGGAAGATCACGACCTACCTGGCCACGCTGTTCCCGAAGGGCGACATCTGGCTCTTCGTCCTGGCCGCCGTCGGGGCCACGCTCTCCTTCGCCCGCTCCAACCTCGTCGGCCGTTGGCTCACGCTCATGGCGGCGCTCACGGTGCTCGTCTTCCGCTTCGCCCCTTCCGACCGGCTGTGGAACGCCCGATCGCTGCCCTTCTGGTTCCTGTGCCTGTACCTGCTGGCGGGCGTGGCCTTCGCCGAAGCCGGGACCGGGATCTCCGAAGCCGTGGGCAGTTGGTGGTCCCGCCGGCCGGCGGGCACCGCCGGGATCCGGTCGGCGCCGGTCGGCGCCGGTTCGCTCGGGACTGCCTGGCGACTGGTCTGGGTTCCGGTGGTCACGCTCCTGGTTGCCCTGATCTGGGTGGGCTACCCGCTGCGCATCCTGCCCTTCGGGACGGTCACTCGCAACGGCGACTACTCCTGGCTCGGCATGACGAGCTCCGACAACTCCTACATACCCGACTGGGTGCACTGGAACTACAGCGGCTACCAGGACGCCGGCAAGTCCGGCCGCCAGGCGTACTTCGCCATCATCCGGACCATGCGCCACATCGGCGCGACCGACGGGTGCGGTCGCGCCATGTACGAGTACGAGCCGGCGCTCAATGACATGGGAACGCCGGACGCCCTCATGCTCCTGCCGTACTGGACCAACGGCTGCATCGCCACCATGGAAGGGCTGTACTACGAGTCGTCGGCGACCACGCCGTTCCATTTCCTGAACAGCGCCGAGCTGTCGGTGCAGCCCTCCAACCCGATGCGCGGTCTCGACTACCCGTCGGCGCCAAACGTCACGGAGGGGATCAAGCACCTGCAGATGTTCGGGGTGCGCTACTACCTGGCCGTCAGCCCGTCCATCCAGCGGCAGGCCGCCGCCAACCCGAGCCTGCGCCTGCTGGCGTCGGTCGGCCCCTTCCCGATGCCGCTCAGCAACGGCACGACGCAGGAACAGACCTGGAAGGTCTACAGGGTCCTCGACTCGCCGCTCGTCCAGCCACTCGCCAACCAGCCCGTCGTCGTCCCCGGGACGCTGCGGACGGCTACATCCTGGCTCGACCTCGCCCAAGGCTGGTACCTCGACCCGCGCCGCTGGGACGTGTTCCTGACCGCGGGCGGTCCACGGTCGTGGGTGCGGGTGACACCCGGCGACACGTCCCCTCCGGTCCACGCCGAGCCACCGGTCACCGTCAGCCACGTCCGGCTCCACGAGGAGTCGGTGTCGTTCGACGTGAGCCGGACGGGCGTGCCGATGCTGGTGAAGGTCTCGTACTTCCCCAACTGGCAGGTGCGAGGCGCCGCAGCGGTGTACCGGGCCACGCCCAACCTGATGGTGGTCGTCCCTACGGCGACGCACGTGACCCTCACCTACGGCAGCACCCCGGTCGACTGGACCGCCAGGGGCATGACCCTGCTCGGAGTCATTGCTCTCATGGGCATGTGGTGGCTGCCGCGGCGCCGGCGTCGCCACATCCGGGGTGCCGGTGTGGGTGCGGGGGGCGGGGCGCTCCTCCCCGGAGGCGAGGACACGGCGGGCGGGCCGGCGCACTCCCAGCGCCGGCGGCGTCTGGTCGGACCTCCCGAGGACCCCGAATTCTGGGGTGGCGCACCGCGGACGAGAAGGCCTCCGGGAGCCGCCACGGGCGAGGCGCCGGCGGCGAGCCCGGTGCCGGGTGGCGACGGTGCGGTGCCGGGTGGCGACGGTGAGACGGGAGGGGCGACCCCTTTGTCCCCTGGCTGGCGGCCTCCGCAGCCCCCGACACCCGGTTCCGCTGCTGACGACATCCACTGACGCCACATTCGGGAGGGTTCACGCCCGCGCCGGCGGGGACCCCACGGACCTATCAACGGTCAGGCTGCCACACCCGAGGCGGGTTGTCCCGGGTCGTCCCCTTACCCTCTACAGTGCTGGGCCTCATGCCCCGGCTCGACGCGATCTTCAAGGCCTACGACGTCCGGGGAACCGTCCCCGACCAGCTCGACCCTACGGTCGCCCGTGCCGTCGGGGGCGCCTTTGCCCGGTTCAGCAAGGCGTCTGCGATCGTGGTGGGCCGGGACATGCGCCCTTCTGGACCAGAGCTGGTCGACGCCTTCGCGTCCGGCGCCACCGACGCCGGCGCCGACGTCGTCCTCCTCGGGCTCACCTCGACCGACGAGCTGTACTACGCGTCCGGGGCGCTGGATGCCCCAGGAGCGATGTTCACCGCGTCCCACAACCCGGCCCAGTACAACGGGATCAAGCTCTGCCTGGGCGGCGCCCGCCCGGTGGGATCCGAGTCCGGGCTCGCCGCCATCCGGGCCGACGTCGAGGCCCAACTGCGGGGCGACGGCGGTCCGCCCGCTGGCCCTGGTCGGCTGGGATCGGTGAGGCAGCTTGACGTGCTCGCCGACTACGCGGCCAAGGTGCGGTCGCTCGTCGACCTGGAGCGGCTGCGCCCCCTGAAAGTCGTCGCCGACACCGCCAACGGTATGGGCGGCCTGGTGGTGCCCGCTGTTTTCGACCGCCTTCCCTTCGCCCTCGAGATCCTCTTCGGCGAGCTCGACGGCACGTTCCCAAACCATCCCGCCGATCCCATCCAGCCCGCCAACCTGGTGGCGCTCCGTGACCGTGTGACGGCCACGGGTGCCGACGTCGGGCTCGCCTTCGACGGCGACGCCGACCGGTGCTTCCTCGTGGACGACAGCGGCGAGCCCGTGTCAGGCTCCACGACCACCGCAATGGTGGCCAAGTCGATGCTCGAGAAGCACCCCGGGGCGACGATCCTGTACAACCTCATCTGCTCCAAGGCCGTCCCCGAGATCGTCCGGGAAAGCGGTGGCACACCGATCCGGACCCGCGTCGGCCACTCGTTCATAAAGGGGGTCATGGCGGAGACGGGCGCGGTGTTCGGCGGCGAGCACTCGGGCCACTACTACTTCGCCGACAACTACCGCGCCGACTCCGGCTGCATCGCGGCGTTGGTCGTGCTCGAGATGCTGTCCGCCACTGGCCGTTCCCTGTCGGACCTCCGGCGTGACTTCGAACGCTACGCCGACTCCGGGGAGATCAATACGGAGGTCACCGATCCGCTGGCTGTGATCGAGGCCGTCGCTGCCCACTTCGGAGAGGCTGCGCCCGGCGCCACGCAGGACCGCACCGACGGGCTCACCGTCGACCTCGGGTCCTGGTGGTTCAACCTCCGGCCCTCCAACACCGAGCCGCTACTGCGGCTCAACATCGAGGCCGACACCGGCGAGGAATGTGCCGCACGGGCCGCCGAGGTGACCTTGCTGCTACAGGAGGTGTCGTAGCCATGCCGCTCGATCCACTCCTTCTCGAGATCCTTGCCTGCCCGGAGGACAAGGGTCCGTTGCTCTACTTCCCCGACGAGAGCTCGCTCTACAACCCTCGCCTCCGCCGGCGCTACGACGTGCAGGACGACATCCCGGTGATGCTCGTGGAGGAGGCCGAGACCGTGACCGACGACGAGCATGCCCGCCTCACGTCCAAGGCCGAGCGGGAAGGCATCACTCCCACCTTCCCCGAGGGCACGGACTGATGGCGGTCCTCGACACGGTCGGCATGTTTGATCTCACCGCCACCTGGCCGGAGCAGGTTGCGGCCGCAGCTGCCGCCTCCGCCGGCCTCGAGGGGCTGCCCGACGCGGACGCAGTAGAGCAGGTTGTCGTGCTCGGGATGGGCGGCAGCGGCTTCACCGGCGACGTGGTCACCGCCGTGGCTTCCCCGCTGGTGCCCGTGCCGGTGCTGGTCGTCAAGTCGTACGAGTGCCCCGCCTTCGTCGGCGACAACACCCTGGTCTTCGCTGTCTCCGCGTCCGGCAACACCGAAGAGACGATCCAGGCAGCGTCCGACGCGGCCGTCGCCGGCGCACACATGGTGGTCGTCACCGGCGGCGGTGAGCTCGCCCACCTGGCAACGAGCTGGGGCGCCCCCCTGGTGACCATCCCGGCGGACATCCCGCAGCCTCGCGCTGCGCTCGGGTCGATGGCGATCCCACCACTCGTGGTACTGGAAGACGTCGGTCTCTTCCGGGGTGCCTCGTACTGGATCGGCGAGGCGGTGGAACAGTTGAAGCGACGCCGGGACGAGCTCTCCGTGGCGGGAGACACCAGCGCCGCCGCCGAGGTGGCGCGCCTGATCGGGGCAACCATCCCGGTCATCCACGGCGGTGGGGCTGTAGGCGCCGCCGCCGCGGGGAGGTGGCGTACGCAGGTCAACGAGAACGCCAAGCGGCTCGCCTTCTCGTCCCCCCAGCCGGAGCTGTGCCACAACGAGGTGTGCGGCTGGGCGCCACCCGGCGGCGCCGTGTCTGCCGGGTTCACGGCGGTGGAGCTACGCCACGACGGCGAGCACCCCCAGGTGAGCCGTCGCTTCGAGCTGGTGCGGGAGATCCTGCTCCGCTCCGGTACGGAGGTGGTGGAGATCCGTGCTGACGGCGACGGTGACCTCGCCCAGTTGCTCGACCTGGTCATGTTCGGCGACTACGTGTCGCTCTGGCTGGCCGCAGGTGCTGGCGTCGATCCCGGACCGGTCCCTGTGCTCGCCGACCTGAGGCAGCAGCTGACGGCCTGACCGCGGGCACCCGTATACTCTCGTGCCGGGCCCCAGCGGGTCTGTGGTTGCAAGTCGAAGCCAGTCGCAGGCGAAACGATCCACGTAAGGCGACTCGTGGTCGCCGAGCACGGTGCGGTTTAGAGGTAAGTCCTGCCCGCCGAGGGGCCACCGTGGCCCCCCGGCGGAGACGGCCCTACGTGGGGTCACCGGTGGTGTTGGGCGCGAGCCGCCACCGCCGGCCCAGCACGGTTGCAGCAGGCGGGTGTGGGGACGAAGACCAGGTCAGCCGCTGGGGCCTTCTCGCAGTGACTGATCCACTCGGGCTGCTCCGCGGGTACTACCGTGAGCGGCCGTGAGCATCGCCGGCGCAGAGCCCGACGAGGTCATCCGGGTGCTGATCGCAGACGACCAGGCGCTCTTCCGGCGTGGAGTGTTCGTGGTGTTGGCCGGCGAGGATGGCATCAAGGTCGTGGCGGAGGTCGACAACGGCGAGGACGCCGTTGCCCGCGCCGAGCAACTCGCACCCGACGTGGTCCTCATGGACGTCCGCATGCCCCGCCTCTCCGGCATCGAGGCCGCCAGGGAGGTCCGAGACCTGCTGCCCACGACCAAGATCCTGATGCTCACTGTGAGTGACGAGGAGGACGACCTCTACGAGGCGATCAAAGCCGGGGCCAACGGCTACTTGCTCAAGGAGATCTCCGTCGAGGAGGTGGCCGAGGCTATCCGCGCTGTCGTGCAGGGCCAGTCCCTCATCTCGCCGTCGATGGCCTCCAAGCTCCTCAACGAGTTCAACGCCCTGGCCCGGAGGGCGGCCCAGCAGGAGCAGGTGTCGGCACCGGTGCTCACCGCCCGGGAGCTCCAGGTGCTGAAACTCGTCGCCCGCGGCCTGTCCAACCGGGAGGTCGCGGAAGAGTTGTTCATATCCGAGAACACAGTGAAGAACCACGTGCGGAACATCCTGGAGAAGCTTCACCTCCACTCACGCATGGAGGCGGTGATGTACGCCGTCCGGAAGCGGCTCCTCGACCCACACCACCCCGAGGCGTAGCACGCTCGCCGCTTTGCGTGGCGATCCGGGGCGGCGAAGGGCTCCCAGAAGCTCGAACCGCGCGCAGCAGCTGGTACTGCGCGCATAGACGACGCCATTTGGTCGGCTGTGCGCGCGGTTGCTCTCGGTGCGCGCGGCAAGGCGCCGGCGGGGGGTGTGGCGCCGGCGGCGGGGGGGTGTGGGGCCGGTGCGCGCGGCAAGGCGCCGGCGGGCGCGGCAAGGCGCCGGCGGGCGCGGCAAGGCGCCGGCGGGGTGGCGGACTCAGCGCCGCTTCCACAACGTCGCCACGGCGTTGCCGGCGACGACGCGGAAGTCGGGCTGGAGGGAGTGCAGCAGGGCGCGCCCGGGGGTGTCGGGGAGCACGGTCGGTAGGAACAGGTACTGCACCTGGCCGGCGAAGGGCAGGCGCTTGCCTTCCTCGGTGTAGAGCCCCCAGTACTGGGCGGCGAACGGCGTGGGCCACTGGTAGCAGCGCAGCCGGTGGTCGACGTGCGGCACGTAGTTGTAGTAGGCGGAGACGGCGGCGCCGGGCGGCAGGTCACGGCGGATGGCGTTGATGGCGGCGACCTGCGGGCTCGAGGGCGACCAGTGGGGGTAGGTCTGGCGCGACCACGGCGCCAGCCCCCACAACGTCCCGCACGCGAGGGCGCAGGCGAACGAGACGCCGGCGAAGAGCACCCGCCGGCGGGGGGTCCCCAGCCGGGAGACCGCCCACACGGTGCCGAGCGCCAGCACCGGCTCGATGGCGAGGCTGTAGTGGTACCGGATCTCGTGCATGTAGGGGAAGGTGCTGATGAAGTTCTCGAGGAAGTTCAGCACCCCGATCAGCGCCACCTCGGGGGCGAGCAGCCACACCCACCCGAACGACGACCCGAGCTGCCACAGGTACCAGAGCTGGTTCCCGGAGCGGATGTACCGCCACAGGCGCAGCGGGTGGGTGAGGGTGGTCGTCACGAGCCCGCCGGCCCCCCCGAACGGCAGCCGGCTCAGGTAGAACCCCATGTCCCCCAGCAGGAGCCGGATGACCACGAGGTAGTCGAGGGCCATCGAGGCGAGGGCGCCGACCACGATGCGGGCCCCCCAGCGCCAGTTCCGCCGGGCAGCGACCCACACGCCGAGGGGGGCCATCAGCAGGGCCGTGTCCTCCTTCACGAGCAGCCCGAGCACGACGCCCACCGCCAGCAGGCGCCCGTTGCCCACGACGGCGGCGTAGACGGCCAGCGACATGGCGAGCACGAGGAAGCACTCGGGATGGAACTGCTCCAAGTTGCCGTACTGCAGCGCCGGGTTGAGCAGGAAGGCGGCGGTGAGAAGGGTGGCGATCAGCGTGCTGTCGGTGAGCCGGCGGCCCAGCAGGTAGACGGGGACGGCGGCGCCGGCGATGAGTGCCGCCTGCAGGACGAGCAGCGTCTGGGCGTAGGGGGCGATCCAGTAGAGCGGCACGGCGAGGAGCAGCACGAAGTCGGTGTGATCGCCCCACAGGTTGCGGCCCATCACGGTGACGAACGGGGCGTGGAAGCGGCTCAGCAGCCACACTCCCTGGTCGAAGATGCCGAGGTCGTAGCCGCCCGTCCCGTAACCGTCGTTGACGGCGACGCTCAGGTGCGTGAACCACACGAAGTAGGCGGCGACGAGGGCGCCGGCAGGCGCGTGGGACCAGATGTGCGTCGACGCTCGACGGGACGAAAGAGCGGCCCGTCGCCTCCCCACCACGAGCTGCCCTTGCACCGCTCGCAGGTTAGGGGGGCTGGTGGGAACGGGGGACGGCCACCGGTACCATGACCGTTCATGAGCATCTTCACCAGAGTCCTGCGCGCCGGTGAAGGCAAGAAGGTACGGGCGCTGCAGTCCCTGGTACCCGACATCAACGCCCTCGAGCCCGAGGTCGAAGCGCTGTCGGACGAGGCCCTGGCGCGCAAGACGGTCGAGTTCCGGGAGCGCCTGGCCCAAGGAGAGGACCTCAACGACCTGCTCCTGGAGGCGTTCGCTGTCACCCGGGAGGCCGCCCGGCGCGTCATCGGCCAGCGCCACTTCGACGTCCAGCTCATGGGAGGGGCGGCCCTGCACTTCGGCTGGATCGCCGAGATGAAGACCGGCGAGGGCAAGACGCTCGTCTCGACGCTGCCGGTGTACCTGAACGGCCTGGCCGGCAACGGCGTCCATGTCGTCACCGTCAACGACTACCTGGCCCGTCGGGACGCCGAGTGGATGGGGCAGATCCACCGCTTCCTCGGGTTCTCGGTCGGGCGGGTCAGCCCTGAGATCGACGGGTGGGACGACAAGAAGGCGGCCTACGACGCCGACGTCACCTACGGGACCAACACGGAGTTCGGCTTCGACTACCTCCGCGACAACATGGCTCGCTCCCTCGAGCACATGGTCCAGCGCGGTCACCACTACGCCATCGTGGACGAGGTCGACTCGATCCTGATCGACGAGGCCCGCACGCCGCTCATCATCTCCGGCCCCTCCGACGAGTCGGCCCGGCTGTACTACCAGTTCGCCGGCATCGCCCGCAGCCTGGTCCGGGACCGGGACTACGAGGTCGACGAGGAGAAGCGGACCGTCGCCCCGACCGAGGAGGGCATCGAGCGGGTCGAGAAGGCCCTCGGGATCGACAACCTCTACGACCTCGTCTCCTCCAACTACGTCCACCAGCTGACCAAGGCCCTGCAGGCCAAGGAGCTGTACAAGCGGGACAAGGACTACATAGTCGCCGACGGCGAGGTGAAGATCGTCGACGAGTTCACCGGCCGGATCCTCGAGGGCCGGCGGTGGTCCGACGGCCTGCACCAGGCGGTGGAGGCCAAGGAGCGGGTGCAGATCAAGGAGGAGAACCACACCTGGGCGACCGTCACCCTCCAGAACTACTTCCGCATGTACGAGAAGCTCGCCGGCATGACGGGCACGGCCGAGACGGAGGCCTCCGAGTTCGCCAGCACCTACGAGCTTCCCGTGGTGCCGATCCCTACCAACATGCCGATGGTCCGGGAGGACCACGCCGACCTCATCTACAAGTCGGAGGCCACGAAGTTCGCAGCGGTGGTCGAGGACATCGCCGAGCGCCACGAGAAGGGCCAGCCGATCCTCGTAGGCACGGCGTCGGTGGAGAAGTCGGAGGTCCTCTCGGAGCTGCTGGCCCGCCGGGGCATCCCGCACCACGTGCTCAACGCCAAGCAGCACGCCCGGGAGGCGTTGGTCGTTGTGCAGGCGGGCCGGCTCGGCGCGGTGACCGTCGCCACCAACATGGCCGGCCGTGGCGTGGACATCCTCCTCGGCGGCAACCCCGACGGGCTCGCCGCCCAGGAGGTCGCCTCCTCCGGGCTCGACCCGGCGAGCGACGAAGGCCGCGCCCGCCACCGGGAGCTGCTGGAGAAGTTCACCGAGGAGTGCCGGGCGGAGGGGGAGCGGATCCGCGAGCTCGGCGGGCTGTACGTGCTCGGTTCGGAGCGCCACGAGAGCAGGCGGATCGACAACCAGCTGCGCGGCCGGTCGGGCCGCCAGGGGGATCCGGGTGAGAGCCGCTTCTTCCTGTCGGTCGAGGACGAGCTCATGCGGCTGTTCGCCACCGGGGCGATGTCGTGGGTGATGAGCCGGGCCCTGCCCGATGACGTGCCCATCGACTCGAAGCTCGTCACCCGCTCCATCGAGAAGGCGCAGAACACCGTCGAGGCTCGTAACGCGGAGATCCGCAAGGACGTCCTCAAGTACGACGAGGTGATGAACGAGCAGCGCAAGGTCATCTACGCCCGGCGCATGCAGATCCTCGGGGGCGAGGACCTGCGCGCCCGGACCGTCGACGTGCTCTCCTCCGCCCTCGACAGCATCGTCAGCGCCCACTGCATCGACGAGTTCAAGGAGGACTGGAACCTCGACGGCCTGCTCAGCGAGGCGCGCCAGTACTACCCGACGCAGGTGAGCATGGAGGACCTCGCCGAGTGCACGACCGCCGACCAGATCTACGAGCGCCTCGCCGGCGAGGCCATCGCCTACTACGAGGAGCGCGAGCGGTCGATACCGGGCGGGGAGGCGACGATGCGCGACCTCGAGCGGGAGGTGATGCTGCAGCTCATCGACCAGAAGTGGCGCATCCACCTCTCGGAGATGGACTACCTGCGGGAGGGCATCAACCTGCGGGCGATGGGCCAGCAGGACCCGCTCGTCGCGTGGCAGCGCGACGGCTACGAGATGTTCGGGCAGCTGATGTCGAGCATCGACGACGACTACGTCAAGATCGTCATGCACGCCCAGGTCGTGCTCCAGCCCGTCCCGGGGGAGGAGGTCTCCGAGCTCGCCAACGCCACCTACCTGGCCGCCGGCGACCCCGTAGAGGGGGCGGTGGGGATCGAGCGGGCGGCACTGGCCGGCCCCGCACCCGGCGAGGAGATCCAGTTCGCCTCCGAGGACGACGTGGCCCGGGCGCGCGCCGGCACGCCGGCGGTGCCCGATGTCGACCAGCCGGTGGTGAAGGACGCCGTCTGGGACCATGTCGGGCGCAACGATCCGTGCCCGTGCGCCAGCGGCAAGAAGTTCAAGTTCTGCCACGGGCGCTGACACGTGCCTGACTGGAGCGACGAGATGCGGCGCGCCCGCAAGCGCCTGGAGGAGGCCGGGGGGTACCTCGACCTGGCAGGCCTGCGCCGGCGGCGAACCGAGCTCGAGGTGGAGATGGGCCGGCCCGACCTATGGGACGACACCGCCCACGGCCGGCGGGTGAGCCGTGAGTACGGACAGGTCAACGCTGACGTGGAGCTGCTCGACGGCCTCGAGGCCCGGCTCGCCGACGTCGAGACGCTCCTCGAGCTCCTGCGGGAGGCCGACGCCGAGGAGGCCGCCGGGCTCGGGGTGGAGGCGGGCGACGAGCTGCGGCGGGCGGAGGCGGAGCTGGACCGCCTCGAGCTGCGGTCCCTCTTCACGGGGGAGCACGACGAGGGCGACGCGGTCTGCGAGATCCACGCCAAAGACGGCGGCACCGACGCTCAGGACTGGGCGGAGATGATGCTGCGCATGTACCAGCGCTGGGCGGACCGGCGGGGCTTCGAGCTCGAGGTGGACGAGGTGAGCCCGGGGCAGGAGGCGGGGATCCTGTCGGCGACGTTCATCATCCGTGGCCGCTACGCCAACGGCCTGCTCGCCTCCGAGCGGGGCGTCCACCGGCTGGTACGGATCTCGCCGTTCGACGCCCAGGCGCGGCGCCAGACGAGCTTCGCCACCTTCAGAGCCGTGCCGTTCCTGGAGGAGGCGGGGGAGGTCGAGATCGACGAGAAGGACCTCCGCATCGACACCTACCGGTCCCAGGGTGCCGGCGGCCAGCACGTCAACGTGACGGACTCGGCCGTGCGCATCACCCACCTGCCCACCGGCATCGTCGTCGCCGTGCAGAACGAGCGCAGCCAGTTCCAGAACAAGGCCAAGGCCATGCAGATCCTGGCCGCCCGGATCGCCGAGCAGGCCCGGGAGGAGCGGGCGGCGGAGATGGAGGCGCTGGCCGGGCCGAAGAAGATGGTGGGGTGGGGCTCTCAGATCCGGTCGTACGTGCTGGCCCCCTACCAGCAGGTGAAGGACCACCGCAGCGACCACGAGACCGGCAACGTGACGGCGGTCCTCGATGGAGACCTCGACCCGTTCATGGAGGCCTTCCTCCGGTGGCGGCGGGCCGGTGGTGACGTGGCGGCGGGCTGAGCCACAGGGGGAGGCTTTCCCTGGGGTGTCCGGGAAGCTACTGTGAGCGTCGGCGTGCGGGCGGGGCGCTCCTCTTTCACCATGATCCGATTCGAGAACGTTACCAAGGCCTACAAAGGCACCACGGTCGCCCTGCGGGACGTGAGCGTCGACCTCCAGAAGGGCGAGTTCGTCTTCCTCGTCGGCCCGTCCGGCTCGGGCAAGTCGACGTTCCTCCGCCTCGTCACCAAGGAGGAGGTCTCCGACGCCGGCCGGGTCTGGGTCGCCGGCAAGGAGGTCGGCTCCCTGTCGCCGTTCAAGGTCCCCTACCTCCGGCGCAACATCGGGTGCATATTCCAGGACTTCCGGCTGCTGCCGACGAAGTCCGTGTACGAGAACGTCGCCTTCGCCCTCGAGGTGATCGGCCGCCCCCGTCACGTCGTGAAGACCCAGGTGCCCCAGATCCTCGACCTCGTCGGCCTCGGCAAGAAGCTGCGCAACCTCCCCTCGGAGCTCTCCGGCGGTGAGCAGCAGCGGGTTGCCATCGCCCGGGCATTCGTCAACCGCCCGCTGATCCTCCTCGCCGACGAGCCGACTGGCAACCTCGACCCGAGCACGACTGCCGGCATCATGCGGCTGCTCGACCGGATCAACAAGACGGGCACGACGGTCGTGATGGCCACCCACGACAACACCATCGTGGACTCCATGCGCCGGCGGGTCATCGAGCTCGACCGGGGCACGGTCATCCGCGACCAGGAGCGGGGCGTCTACGGGATGGGAGCATAGTTTTGTCCCTTTCGTCTCGATACCTCCTGCGGGAGACGGGCGACAACCTGCGCCGCAACGTGGTGATGACGGTCGCCGCCATCGTGACGATGATCGTCTCGCTCGCCGCCGCCGGCGGCGTGCTCATCATGCGCCAGGCGATCTACAAGCAGGCCATCCAGTGGCGCGGCGGTGTCGAGGTCGCCATCTTCCTCAACCCCAACGTCACCCGCAACGAGATCTCCGCCGTCGGCCAGCTCCTCGCGGAGGGCAAGGGCACGACGGTGAAGCGGTACTTCTACGTCAACAAGGATCAGGCTTTCAAGGAGTTCAAGACGATCTTCGGCGGGGAGCCGCAGCTCATCTCGGTCATGACGCCCCAGCAGATGCCGCCGTCGTTCCGGGTCGTGCCGGTGCAGAGCAACGCCGTCACCCAGATCGGAGAGCAGTTCCAGCGCCAGCCGGGCGTGCTGCGGGTCTCCTACGCCAAGCAGGAGATCCAGGCGTTGCAGAACCGCTTCCACGTGCTGTCCGAGATCGCCGTAGCGCTGGCGATCGGCGTGATGATCGGGGCGGTCGCCCTCATCGTCAACACCATCCAGCTCGCCATCTTCGCCCGCCGGCGGGAGGTGGCGGTGATGAAGCTGGTCGGCGCCACCAACTGGTTCATCCGCATCCCCTTCATGCTCGAGGGCCTGGTGGACGGCGTCGTCGGTGCCGGCGTGGCCTTCGTAGTCGTCTACTTCGCCCGGGACTCCATCGCGTCGTTCGTGGGCAGCGAGTCGCTCATCTCCCAGCCGCTGTACGTCACGCCCCACGAAGCGATCATGACGGGGCTGGTGATAATGGCGCTGGGTGCGGGGGTGGGGGCGCTCGGTTCGGCGTTCGCCGTGCGGCGCTTCTTGCGGGTCTGACTGCTCAGCCGGCGCGGGCTGCCACGCCGGCGACGGCGGCTGCGATCTCCCCGGGGGCGTCTTGGGGGAGGAGGTGGCCGAGGCCCGGCAGCTCGACGAGCTCCACGGACGCGGCGGGCAGGGCGGCGGCGAGGCGGCGGGCGGTCTCCGGCGGGACGAAGCGGTCCTGGCTGCCGGCGAGGATCGTGACCGGGCAGCGGACGCAGCGCGCCACGACGGCCAGCCCCGGGGCGTCGCGGACGTAGGCGCGCTGCTCGGCGGCGAAGCTACGCCACACCGCCGCCCGGCGCTCGGCGTGGTGGGGCTCGGCGTGGTGGGGCTCGGCGTGGTTCGGCTCGGCGCGAAGGTCCGGCGAGGAGAGGGGCCGGCCGAGGAGGGCCTCGAGGGCCGCACGGCGTCCAGGCGGCAGCCGCCGGCGTACCGGCGGGGTGAGGAGCACCTGTGCCGGTCCGCCCACGGCGACGGCGGCGGCAACCTTCCCGATGGGTGGCAGCGCCAGGGCGCGGTCGACGGCGGAAGGGGGGTCGGGGCCGACGGACGCGGCGAGCACCAGACCGGCGACCCGGTCCGGCGCCGACGCCGCCAGGTGGATCGCTGCCCCGCCCGCCCAGCTGTGCCCGACCACGACGGCTGGACCGGCGTCGAGCTCTTCGAGCAGCGCTGCGACGGCGGTGGCGTTGCCGGCGAAGTCGGTCGCCCGGCCACCGGTGAGGCCGTATCCGGGGCGGTCCGGGGCCAGCACCCGGAACCGCTCCGCAAGGAGCGGGACCACGCCCGTCCAGTCCGCCGAGGTGCCCGGCTGCCCGTGCAGCAGCACCACCAGCGGCCCGGACCCCGCGTCGACGGTCGCCAGCCCCCGGGAGCCGCTCACTCCTCGGCCGTGTTGATCATGTGGTTGGCGGCTCCATCGAAGTAGGCGAGCAGCTGGGTCCCCTCCATGACGCCGGCGCCGGACACCTCCACGGCCTCGCGCATGTGCCGCACCCACGCGTCGCGCGCCGCCGTCCCGATGGCGAAGGGGGCGTGGCGCATGCGCAGCCGGGGATGGCCACGCTGCTCGGTGTAGGTTGCCGGCCCGCCCCAGAACTGCACGAGGAAACCCTCGAGGTTGCGGCGGGCCTGCTCGAAGGCCCCCTCGTCGGCGGGGTACAGCGGGGCGAGCACCGGGTCCGTCCGCACGGCGGCGTAGAAGCGCCGGGTGAGCGCCTCGAAGAACGGCTCGCCGCCGACGCGTTCATAGAGCGTGGAGGGAGAGGACATCGTGTTCAGCATGCCGCGCGCTGGCGCGGTCGCGGCGGGCGGGTTGCCGGCGGTGGCGTGGCCGGCGGGGGCGTGGCCGGCGGGGGCGTGGCCGGCGGGGCGTGGTACGCAGGTTGGGTGCCCTTCGTTTCGCTTACCATCCCCCCAGAGGACGCGGCCGGCGCGCCCTGCCGCTGGTACGCCGTCCGCCGGGCCGAGCTGCTCGTCGTCGATGTCGACGGCGACGCAACGACCGCTCGGCTCCCGCAGCCACATCCGCAGCTGGCGACGGCCTCCGACACCGAGCCGATCTTCCTGGGTGTAGCCGACGCGCAGCCCTGCTGGGCGCAGGGTGTATCGGTCGAGGCGCCGGCCCCGCCGGGCACCCGCTGGGTCCCGCTGCTCGCCCTCGGCGCCGAGCTGGGCGCCGAGGAGTGGGCGGTCGCCGGCCGGGCCGTGCAGCTCGTGGAGTGGCGCAGGACCTCGCGCTACTGCGGGGCCTGTGGCGGCCCGACCATCGCTGTTCCCGCCGAGCGGGCGATGCGCTGCGCCGCCTGCGGCCTGGCGGCCTACCCGCGCATCGCACCGGCGGTCATCGTGGCGGTCCGCCGGGAGGGCGAGATCCTCCTGGCCCGCAACGCCCGCTTCCGTGGGAGGATGTTCTCCACCCTCGCCGGGTTCGTCGAGCCGGGTGAGACCCTGGAACAGGCGGTGCACCGGGAGGTCGGCGAGGAGGTCGGCGTGCGCCTCCGCCGGGTGACGTACTTCGGCAGCCAACCGTGGCCGTTCCCGCACTCGCTCATGGTTGGCTTCGTGGCCGACTGGGCCGGCGGCGAGATCACCGTCGACGGGGACGAGATCGCCGAGGCGGCGTGGTGGAGACCCGACGGCCTGCCCGAGCTGCCCCCGCCCACCAGCATCGCACGCCAGATGATCGACGCCTGGCTGGGTGGCGCCGGGGCGGCGTAGCCCAGATGTTGCCGGCTTCGGCCCGGTGTTGCCACGACCCGGTGTTGCCACGACCCGGTGTCGACTGGTCGCGGAGGCCCACGGAGGGTACAAACCAGTCGATACCGACGGCATCCTGAGGCCCGGCCAACGAAAACCGCGCGCACGCCATGAGACCGCGCGCACAGACGACGGCATGCCGTCGCCGATGCGCGCGACTTGCCTGTCTGCGCGCGAAATGCCGGCGGGCGGCTCCGGCCGACCGCACGGACCCCGGTCGCAGGCCGACACCTGGGCATACCCGATACCTGGGACGAGGGACCGGTCCATATGATCGCTGTGTCGATCCGAGCTGGGGCGATGCAGGCCGAACGCAGCACACGGGCGGGCCCGATACCGAAGTGGGGGACAGGCGGGGGGTCGGCGCGCCCCGGTGAGTCGGCGAAGCCCAGCGCGTCGGTACCTGCCGGGACTGCATCGCGCTATGCCGCCACTGCGCGCCTGGTCTGCGGACTCACGATCGCGGCAGTGGTCGCCGGCGCCTGCAGCGGCTCCTCCGGTCCGCCGCCGGCCGCTACGCAGGCCTTCTTGCAAGTGGTGCACGCCGCCTATCCATCGGTGAACCAGCAGCGCTCCGACGAATCCCTCGTCCGGCTCGGTGAGGCTGCCTGCGCCGAGTTCTCGTCGGGAGCGTCGTTTGTGGCAGTGGCGGGACAGTTGCAGTCGAGCGGGTTGGCGCCCGAGGAGCTCGGCACCCTGCTCACGGCCGCCGTCGACGACCTCTGCCCGAAGTACCGGGCGGCGGCTGGTGGCCCATGACCGTTCAGTCCTCCGCGGCGTCCGCCGGCCACGGCGACACGAAGGTGACCACCCTCTGACCGAAGGCCAGGTGCGAGCCGGGTAGCAGGGGTTCGGACCGGAACGGAGGGAGCCGGTCCCAGCCCGACTGGTCGGGGCGGACGATGTGCGTCCCGGCGGCCGAGCCTCGGTCGGTGACGAGGACCGTCCAGTCGGAGACCCGCAGTTCGGCGTGGGTAGGGGCGACGGAGCCGGTGGCCCCATCGAGTCGCAACGCAGTGGCCCGTCCGGCGACAACCGCCGGGTCGACCGCCGGTACGGCGCCGATGACCAGGTCCCCGTCGACGCGGTACACCGTCCCGTCGTCGGCGATCAGGACTCCGAGCGGCGGGCGGGGACCGTTGGTGAGCGGTGCTTTGCCGAGCTCGGCGCGACAACGTGCGCACCGCCGGGCGCGGGAATGGTTGAAGTGGCCGCTCGGACACCGGACGCCGGAGACCAGTGGCCGACCGGCACCCTCGGGTCCGTCGGCGTCGCCGACGGGCGGCAGTGGTGGCCGGGAGGGCATTGGCGCTCGCAGGGAGGGTCCGACCGGTACAGCGGAAGGTACGGGGTCCGCGGGCGGCTCGCGGTCGGGCGTGGAGGGGTCGGGCGGTGGCTCGCGGTCGGGCGTGGGCAGGTCGAGCGGCGGCTCGGGGTGGGCCGGGGGCGCCAGGTCCGCCGGGGGACCGACCGGGGCGGCGACGGGGAGCGGCACCGGCATCGTTGCTTCTGGCGGGGTCGGCGAGGTGACCGGCGCCGGCGCGGCCAAGGGGGCCGGGCCCGGCTCCCAAGGGGAGCCAGAAGCGTCCTGGTGGCCACTGGCATCGCCCGCCCCCCCCGGCATCGGCACCCCTCCCGGATCCCGCACATCCAGCGGGATCCGAGGCACGCCGGCGTACTCCGGGACGAGGATGAAGCCGCCACCGGGGACCATCCCAGCGGCAAGGTCGTAGGGGGAGTTGGGCACGACGCGGGGGGCGGCCGAACCCGCCGGTCCGACGCACAGCGCCGGCTGGGGTGTGAGCGAAGCCGGCAGCCACCCGGGCTGCGGTGAGGGCGCGACCCATCGGGTGCCGTCCCAGAGCTGCACCGGGCCGTGGAGGATGGCGGCCCACTCCTCGTCGGCGGGTCCGACGGCAGCGAAGGGCACTCCGGGCTCGGGGTCGCGGGTGGACAGGATCCTGGCGATGTGGTCAACGACCTGCCGGCCACCCCGCGCGGAGGATCCGACGTTGCGCAGCGACTGGTGGAGGAACGTGAGGAGAGCGGGGGATGCCGTGGGACCCGCCCAGACGGTGACACGGCCCCATCGAATCACGGTCCCCGGGCCGATCAGGACCTCGACTCGCTCGCTCACGCCACCGCCAGTTCGTCGAGCCGGTCGGCCACATGGGCGGCCGAAGGTGGCCGCCGGGCCGGGTCGGGGTCGAGGCACTCCCGCACCAGTTGGGCGACGGGGCCGTCGAAGGTGGGCGTGATCCGGGGTCGCTCGACGAGGACGCGCTGCACGGCCGTCACCGGCTGGTCGGCGACCAGGTCGGGATGGAGCGGCGCGCCCGTGAGGGCCCGGTGGAGGGCCGCCCCCAGTGCGTAGACGTCGGACGCCCGGGTCGGGCCGGCACCCCACAGGCGGTCGGAGTCGACGCCGTCGAGGTCCGAGGGGTCGACAACCCGTATGACGGCGGGCGGAACAGTCGACGCCAACCGGGTCGGCAGGTCCAGCAGTCCTTCCCCGGCGTCGACGAGCACGGTGGCCAGGCGGATGTCGCCGTGCGCCCAACCCGCTTCGTGGAGGTCATGGGCCCCCCGTGCCGCGCCCGCCAGGACGCGCAACGCGGCGCGCCTGTCGCCGACGGCGGTGGCCAGGCTTCGAGCGGCGGGGTGATCTCGGCTGATCCAGGTGGTGGGCTCGTTGCCCTCCCCGCGCCCGGACTCGAGCAACCGAGGGACGTGGGCGGAGCGGACCGAGGCGAGCTCGTGGAGGAGTGCCTGGGTCGTCGGCCACGTCTCGCCGCCGGCGGCGTCCAGCTCCACGATGACGACCGGGGAATCCGAGCTTGCTCCGAGCGGTGGCTCGGCCAGCCAGGCGCGGGGGCCGTTGCCGAAGGGGCCGGCCGGGCCGACCATCCGGTACTCCGCCAAGCGGGTGGGCACGCGACCTCCATGGTGGACGAGCGTCGGGAAGCGTACCCGGCTACCCGCCCCCTTGACACCGACCCTTATAGGCTATGAGATAGAGTAGACAACAATGAGACTACATAAGATGGTCATCACGATGCTCGTTGCATGCCTTGGGGCACCATTCGCCGTAGGCGGCCTTCTCGCCGGGGCGTTGGCCACGGCGGCGCGGGACGGGGCGGCGGGCCTGTCGCCGGACGCCGTGCCCGGGGTCCCCGTCGGCTACGTGCGCGACGCGGTGATGGCCGGCGCCCGCTTCGACGTGCCCTGGTCCGTCCTGCTCGGCATCTACCGGGTGGAGTGCGACTTCGGCCGAACACTGTTGCCCGGCTGCAATCCGGTGGGCAGTGAGAACCCAGTCGGAGCGCAGGGACCGGGGCAGTTCCTACCCGGCACCTGGCGGGTCGGGCTGGCTCCACATGCCGTCATCCTGCCGGGGCCCCCTACGTCGTCGGATGCGGCAGGCTTCGCCACCGACGGCGACGGGGACGGTATCGCGGACGTGTGGGACCCAGCGGATGCCGTTGCCTCCACCGCCCGCTTGCTTGCCGCCGATGGGGCGGCAAGTGACCTGGGCCGGGCCATCTGGTCGTACAACCACTCCTGGGCGTACGTGCAGCAAGTGCTCGCCCTGGCGAAGGGCTACGAGGAGGCGGCGACGCTGGCCGTGGCGAGCGGGCCCGTCGCTGCCGTGCTCGCATTCGCCCGGTCCCAGCTGGGCGTGCCCTATGTGTGGGGAGGTGCGAGCCCCTCCGGGTGGGACTGCTCCGGGCTGGTGATGGCGGCCTTCGCCGAGGTGGGCCTGCACCTCCCTCACAACGCCCAACTGCAGTACGAGGCGACCATGGGGGATGCGGTCTCCCTGTCAGCGCTGCAGCCGGGTGACCTCGTGTTCTTCGGACCGTCCCTCACCTCCATCGGCCACGTCGGCATCGTGGTGGGCGCCGGCGAGATGATCGACGCGCCTCACACCGGTGCCGTGGTCCGCATCGAGCCGTATGCCTGGCCCGATCTGGTCGTGGCGACCCGTCCCCTTGCCGCGCTCGGGCTGGGCTCGTGACGGCCTGTCAGCTTCCCTGCAGGCTGGACACCACCGCCTGGGTCACCGGCGACGATGCCCGGACCAGCAGCCACATCTGCGTCGACGAGTCGCGCAGCCAGGTGTCGACGGCGACGGCGTGCCATCCGCCAGGCCGGCTGAGCTGCACTTCGTAAGCGAACGTGGCGTACGGGACTGTGATGCGGTGCCCGCCGACGACGTGGAGGGGGACCGGACCACGGAGCTGACCGTCGGCTTGCAGTTGCAGCGGGAGTCGGGTAGACGGGGTGGGGGACCGCTTCGTCACCAGCATCGTCTCCGCTACGAACGCCTGCGGCGACCCGTAGAACCAGTCGCCGTTGGCGTCGGTCCAGTTGCCGTTCAACCGGTAGGCGGAAGGCACGGCGTAGCCGTAGTAGGCGTCGCTGATCGCCCGGTAGCCGGCCGGAACCGACAGGGGCGGTACCTGCGGTTCGGATCGGCCGGCGACCCCGTACGCGAACGCCACGCCCACGCCGAGGCAGATCGGAGTCATGAGGAACAGCAGCAGCCAGCGGCGGTTGCGGCGTGCCTGGACAGGGTCCGGGGCGGATGCGGTGGACCGTTCCACGGCACCGCCCGTGCGGCGGGTCACGGCGGCGGGCACCGGACCATGCTGCCACGCCTCCCGCGAGTTGCCGCGGCGCTCGGCACAATGGCGCCGGGCACGCCCCGCCGGCGCCGTTCAGTCGCCCAGCTCCTTGCGCCGGCGGACGACGAAGTCCTCCAGCTGTTGACGGACCGACTCGTCGAGGGGTGGGGCCTCGTACGCGTCCAGGGTCTTCTGGCAGATCTCGCCGGCACGCACAGCGGCCTCCTTTCCCCCCTCTCGGTTCCACCGCTCGTAGTTTTGCGAGGACGACACCAGCGGGCGGTAGAAGCAGGTGCGGAAGCGCTCCATCGTGTGCTGGGCGCCGAGGAAGTGGCCACCGTGCCCGACCTCCTCGTGGGCGCCGAAGGCCAGTGACTCCTCATCGACCTCGAGGGGCTGGAACTCCTCCTGCATCATGCGCAGGAGCTCGATGTCGATGACGAACTTCTCATAGCAGCTGACGAGACCGCCCTCGAGCCAGCCGGCGGCGTGCATCACGTAGTTGGTGCTGGCGAGGAAGGTCGGCAGCATCGTCATGAGCGCCTCGTAGCCGGCCTGGGCGTCCACCGTCTGGCTCGAGGTGAACGCCCCTCCGCTACGGAACGGCAGCCCGTAGTGGCGGGCGAGTTGGCCGGTGCAGAGGAGGCCGATGGCGGATTCGGGGGTGCCGAAGCAGGGCGAGCCCGACTGCATGTCGATGTTGGAGAGGAAGGAGCCGAAGATCACCGGGCAGCCGGGCCGGAGCAACTGGGTGAGGGCGATGCCGGCGAGAGCCTCCGCCAGTTGCTGGGCGAGGGTGGCGGGAATCGACACCGGCGACATCGCCCCCATGAGCAGGAATGGCGTCAGCACCAGCGCCTGGTTGGCCTGGGCATATTCGAAGAGGGCGTCGAGCATGCGGCCGTCCCAGCGCAGCGGGGAGTTGCAGTTGATGAGGCTCACGGTCGCCGGCGTCCGCTCGATTGCATCCCGACCGCCGAAGAGGATCTCGCTCATGGCGATGGTGTCGGCGGCGTTGGGCCCGGACACCACATTCCCCATATAGATCTTGTCGGTGAGGGTCTGCAGGGCGTAGATCATGTCGAGGTGGCGGGAGTCGAGCGGGGTGTCGTTGGGCTCGCAGATGATCCCGCCGGCCGAGTCGAGTTGTTCGAACGCCTGGGCCAGCATGCTGAACCGGCGGAAGTCCTCCATGGTGGCGTCGCGGCGCACCTGTCCCTCTCGGACGAACGGCGGGCCATAGACCCCGGTGAACACCATGTGGTTGCCGCCGATGTGCACGTTGTGGGCGGGGTTGCGGGCCTGGACGTCGAACTCACGGGGCGCCTTGGCAACCTGCTCGAGCACGAGCTCCGGATCGAGGAACACCGTCTCCCCGTCGGCGCGTTGACCGGCCTTCTCCAGCAGCGCCACCGCCTCGGGCTTGGCGAACTGGATGCCGATCTCACTGACGATGCGTCGCCATCCACGGTCCAGCACAGCGATGGCGTCGGGGGACAGGATCTCGTAGCGAGGCATGCGGTTCACGAACACCGTCACATCGTAGAACACGGTTCCATGACTTGGGAATTTCTTGCTAGCATCGGTGGCAGTGGCGCCTCCCCCTCACCAACGGGCTCCGGCCGCGGGCACGGCTCGCAGCCGAGCGGGCAGCCCGACCGGTACCCAGGCCGTGGACCGTGCCGCCCGCCTCCTCACCGCGATCGTCGATCGGGCCGAGCCGGTGACGTCCACGGAGTTGTCGGAGTTGACCGGCCTGGCGAAGAGCACCACCTCACGCTTGCTCCTGGCGCTGGAGCGCAACTGCCTGGTGAAGCGGGACGAGTCGGGGACCTACCGGGCCGGCGAGCTGTTCGCCCGCTACGGGTGGCGCATCGGGCACGTCAGCGATCTGGTGGTTGTGGCTCGGCCTTACCTCGAGCGCCTCGGCGGCCTGACCGGGGAGACGATCAACCTCGGCGTGGTCCAAGTCGGCGGCATGGTCCAGGTGGTCGACCAGGTGGACAGCCCCTACCTCCTCGGCGTGACCAACTGGGTGGGCCGGTCCGTCCCCTCCCACGCCAGCGCGCTGGGCAAGGTGCTGCTGGCCCAAAGCGCGGTCGAGCTGCCACGCGGCCGGCTGGAGCGGCTGACCGATCGGACGCTCACGAGCCGCGAGGTGCTCGCTGCGGAGCTGGAGGAAGCCCGCCGTCGTGGGTACGCCACGATGGTCGAGGAGCTGGAGATCGGCCTGGTTGCCGTGGCCGCCCCCGTGTTCGGCGACGGGGGGGCCCCGGTGGCCGCCTTGTCGGTGTCGGGCCCAACGGCCCGCCTAGGCCCTGGACGCTTGCGGGAAGCAGCGACCCGCTGCGTCGAGCAGGCCAACGCCCTGTCGGAGACCCTCGGTCATCGTCCCCGGAGAGAAGGTGCCGCGTGAACCGTGACGACCTGCTGAAGCAGCTGTACGACGACACGCTCGTGGGCAACGCCCCGAGCGTGCTGCAACTCACCAACGACGGCCTCGCCATGGGGGTCGGTCCCGAGGATCTCCTGTTCGAGGCGCTCATACCCTCCCTCGAGGAGGTCGGCGCCCGCTTCGAGAGAGGCGACTTCTTCGTCCCGGAGATGCTCATCGCCGGCAAGGCAATGGCCCGGGCTCTTGAGGTGCTGAGACCGTTGCTCGCCGAGACGGGCGCCGATTCCCTCGGGAAGTTCGTCATGGGCACCGTCAAGGGCGACGTCCACGACATCGGCAAGAACCTCGTGAACATCATGTTGGAGGGGGCCGGCTTCGAGGTGGTCGACCTCGGCGTGCAAGTGGCGCCCGAGAAGTTCGTGGCCGCCATCGAGGAGCACCATCCCGACATCCTGGGGTTCTCGGCATTCCTCACCACGACGATGCCGATGTTCAAGGCGAACATCAACGCTCTGGAGAAGGCCGGGCTGCGCGACCAGGTGATCGTGATGGTGGGAGGCGCGCCGGTCACCCAGGAGTACGCCGACGCGGTCGGCGCCGACGGCTACGCCGCCGATGCGTCGGCGGCCGTGGCCAGGGCCAAGGACCTGCTCTCCCGCCGCCGCGCCGCCGCGGCGGCCTCCTGAGCGGAGCTGCGATCGTGCACACGGTCCTGCGGTCGGCATCGAAGGAGCTCGTGATCGGCTCGGACCAGCCGTTCTGCATCATCGGGGAGCGGATCAACCCGACCGGACGCAAGGCCTTCCAGGAGCAGCTGAAGGAGGGTGACCTGTCACGACTGGAGGTCGACGTCGCACAACAGGTTGCCGGGGGTGCCATGGTCCTCGACGTCAACATGGGCGCACCGCTCGCCGACGAGGTCGGGCTCATGTCGCGGGCGGTCAAGCTGATCCAGTCGTTGACCGACCTTCCGCTCTGCATCGACTCCTCGGTCATCGAGGCGCTCGAAGCCGGACTCTCCGCCTACGAGGGCAAGGCCCTCGTCAACTCGGTCACAGCCGAGGACGATCGCATGGCGGCGATCCTGCCCCTAGTCAAACACCATGGCGCCGCCATCATCATGCTGCCCAACGACGAGGAGGAGATCCCCGAGGACCCGCGGCGCCGGCTGGAGCTGGTCGCCAAGTGCGTTGACGTGGCGACCGCTCGCTACGGCATCCCGGTCGAGGACATCGTCATCGACCCGCTGGCGATGCCCGTCGGCGCCGACACCTCGCTCGTGCAGAAGACGCTGGAGACCATCGCGCTGATCCGGGAGGCCCACGGGCTCAACATGACGCTCGGCGCGTCGAACGTCAGCTTCGGCATGCCGGATCGCCACCGCCTCGGCGCCGCCTTCCTGCCCATGGCCATGACGGCCGGGCTGACGAGCGCCATCATGGACGCCCGCTCCCCGGAGATCGTGAAGGCGGTCAAGGCGGCGGACCTGTTCTTGGATCACGACCCCTGGGGCGGCAACTGGATCGCGGCGCACCGCGCCGGCAAGAGCGCCGGTGAGGCCGCCGCCCGCCCGTGAGCGTCGCTGCCGCTGGCGCCGTGCCGACCGGCGGGGGAAGCGGGGGTGGTACCGACAGCGGCGGCGGTGAAGCCCACGGCCGCGTCGACATCTCCTTCGAGCCGAGCGGGCGCAGGGTGCGCGTCCCCCCGGGGGTGACGCTGTTCGATGCCGCCAGTTGGAACGGCATCGCCATCGACTCGACCTGTGGCGGTCACGGCACGTGCAAGAAATGCCGCGTGCGGGTGACCGCCGGCGAAGCCGGCGTGTCCAACCTGGACCTGCGAGCCTTCACGCCGGCGGAGGTCAAGGCGGGCTGGCGCCTGGCGTGCCGGTTGGCGGTGGCGTCGGACCTCGGCGTCGACGTGCCGCCCCTGGTCACCCGGCCCAAGGCGGCTACCGTCGGCGTCGGCCGCAAGGTCATCCTGCGGCCGGCTGTGCAGAAGCGTTACGTGGAGCTCGAGGAGCCCACCCTCGCCGACCAGCGCAGCGACGTCGAGCGCCTCCTCGGGGCGATGGTCGACCTGGAGCTGCAGGTCGACCTGCGGGCTCTGCAGTCCGTTGGGACTGCCCTGCGTGCGGGCAACTTCACGGCCACGGGGGTGGTCGTAGGCGATGTGCTCGTCGACGTGGAGGCGGGGGACACCACGGGGCGCAGTTACGGCGTGGCCTTCGACCTCGGGACCACCACCGTCGTGGCGACCCTCCTCGACCTGACGACGGGCGCCCCGGTGGCGGTCCAATCGATGCTCAACAGGCAACAGCCATTCGGCGCCGATGTCATAACCCGGATCTCCACGATCATGATGGACCCCGCCGCGCTCAGCCACCTGCGGGGCCTGGCCCAGGAGACACTCGCGCAGCTCACCGAGGCGGTGCTGGCCGACGGCGGAGTGGACGCATCGGAGGTCTACGAGGTCGCCCTCGCCGGCAACGCCACGATGACCCACATCGTCCTCGGCATCGACCCCGAGCCGCTCGGCATGGCCCCGTTCATCATGGCCACCCGCAGCTACCCGGCGCTCATGGCTTCCGACCTCGGTGTGCCCGCCCATCCCGGGGCGCGGGCGATCGTGCTCCCCGCCGTCGGTGCCTACGTCGGCGGCGACATCACGGCGGGGATGCTGGCGTCGGGGATGGACCGCGACAGCCGGACCCGGTTGCTCATCGACATCGGCACCAACTGCGAGATCGTGCTCGGCAGCGACGCCGGCCTGCTCGCCACCGCCGCCCCGGCCGGCCCCGCGTTCGAGGGAGCGTCCATCCGGTGCGGGATGCGGGCCTCCAACGGGGCCGTAGAGGTCGTGCGCCTCACACCCGAGGAGCTGAGCCTGCAGGTCATCGGCGACGCCCAACCGCTCGGCGTCTGCGGGTCCGGCCTGGTCGACGCCGTAGCCGAGCTCGTGCGCCTCGGGCTCCTGGACGCCTCGGGCAGGTTCGTGGCCGATGAGGTGGCACGCCGGATCGCACCCGGCCTCGCTCCACGGCTGACGACCGTCGGGGCCGAGCGGGTCTTCGTGCTGCACTGGAACGGTGATCCTGGCGACGCGGCGAGGTCGGTCTACCTCTCCCAGCGCGACGTGCGGGAGTTGCAGTTCGCGAAGGCGGCCATCTCCACCGGCTGGACCCTGCTGCTCGAGGACGCGGGTTTGACGCAGGCTGACGTGCAGCAGGTGCTGCTGGCGGGCTCGTTCGGGTCGTACCTGTCACCGGCGAGCGCTGTCCGCCTGGGTCTGGTGCCGAAGCTTCCCGTCCTGCGCGTCGTGAGCGCCGGCAACGTCGCAGGGGAGGGGGCGAAGATGGTGCTGCTGAGCGAGCGTGAGCGGGCGGGGGCGGCCGCCCTGGTCGACTCCGTTCGCTACGTCGAGCTGTCGGACCGTGCGGACTTCAATGATCGCTTCGTCGAGCAGCTGCCCTTCCCGGTCTGAGCGCGGCCTCGACCCGTCCGGTGGCGTGCCACCGCGGGGGGTCGACCCCGCCGTCGCCGTGATCGCCTGCGGCGCCCTCGCTGCAGCAGTCAGAAGCGTTGTCGGCGCCCGGGGATGGGCCGTCGAGGTGCACCCGCTCTCCGCGCTGATGCACGACCGGCCCGAGCGCATCGCCCCGCGCGTCGCCGGGCTCGCCGGCCGCCTGCAGGCTGCCGGCAAGCGGGTGGTGGTGGCGTACGCGGACTGCGGCACCTACGGCGCCCTCGACGAGGTCTGCACCCGGATGGGCCTGACCCGCCTGCCGGGATTGCACTGCTACGACCTGCTCGCAGGGGAGCAGCAGGTGCGTGCTCTCCTGGCGGAGGAGCCCGGTACCTACCTGCTCACCGACTTCCTCGCCGCCAGCTTCGCCCGGACGGTGGTCGCCGAGCTCGGCCTCGACCGCCATCCCGAGCTCGCCGCCGACTACTTCCGCCACTACCGGAGGGTGGTGTGGCTCTGCGAGTCACCCACGCCCGAGCTGGCGGCGGCCGCCGGCGCTGCCGCCGCAGTGATGGGCCTGCCCCTGGAGACGGTGGTCGTCGGGCGGGCACGGCTCGACGCCGCGCTGGAGCGGCTCCTCGCCGGCGGCGGCTGAGGCGGGCGGGGCCGTCGCTGCGCAGCGCTCTGCTACCACCCGCGGTCCGACCGTCGACGGCCACGACCGGCGCCAGCTCGGGAGCGGGTTGGCGGCAGGCGGCTGCCGGGTTGGGCAAACGTTTGTCCAAGCCGGTTCGGAGGACTAGAGTACGAGGGAGCCCCTCCGGTCCCGGGCCCTTCCCGGGCCGTGCGACTGCGAGAGAGGCGGGTATCCCTCTTGGCGCTGCTCCGGAGCAACACGTCGATGCTCGGCCGGCCGCTCTCCGAGGGCGACCAGGGCCAGCCCGGCGAGGAGAGGGGCAGGAGGCGTGGGTGCCCACGACCCCCCACCAACCGGTGGGTCATCTTCTCTGTGGCCTCCATCGCCCTGTTCATGTCGTCGGTGGACAGCACGATCGTGGCCACCGGCCTGCCGGCGATCCGGCATGCCCTGCACACCCACCTCAACTGGGTGAGCTGGACCATGACCGCGTACCAACTGGGCCTGGTGACGTGCATGCCGGTCGCCGGGCGGATCGCCGACATCCGCGGCCGCAAGAAGGTGTTCGTGCTGGCGGCCGGGTTGTTCACGACGGCCTCTTTGCTGTGCGGGCTGACAGGCAACATCTTCGAGCTGCTCGTGCTGCGAGCCTGCCAGGCCGTCGGCGGGGCGGCGTTCATGCCGTCCGCCAGCGGCATGGTCATCGATGCCTTCGGCAAGGACCGCAACCGGGCCATCGGCCTGTTCTCCAGCGTCTTCCCGCTGGGGTCCATCGCCGGTCCGATCTTCGGGGGCGTGATCATCTCGACGTGGTCCTGGAGGGGGCTGTTCATGGTCAACGTCCCCATCGGGCTGGTGTTCACGGTCCTCGCCGTGCGCTACCTGCCATCATCGCCGCCGCGGGCCGGCCGCCGGGCGGACGTGTCCGGGTCCGCCCTGATGGGTGGGGCCGTCCTCGCGCTGATGCTTGCCGTCACTGACGCCGGCAACCCCAGCTCCGGTCTGCTGTCGCCGTTGGTGGTCGGCCCCGCACTCCTCGCTGTCGGTCTCGGCGCGGTGTGGTTGTGGCGCTCGGGCCGCGTCGCCGACCCCGTGATCCCGCTCCGGCTCCTGCGGGGGCGAGCCTTTGCGTCGATGAACGCCGTCAACTTCGTGTGGGGCGCTTGTGTGATCGGCCTCAGCGCCCTCCTGCCCCTGGTGGGCGAGGATGGCTACCGGCTGACGCCCCTACGGGCGGGGACGCTGCTCACCGCGTGGGCCGCCAGCGAGATCGGCGTGGCGGTCCTGGCCGCCCTACTCATCCACCGGACCGGGTTCCGCCTGCCGATGCTCGTCGGCTTCGGCCTGGTGGCGGGGGGTTTGGTGGTCGCCGGCGTGCACCCCGTGGGCATGCCACCCTATCTCTGGCTGCTCGTGGCGTCAGGGCTGGCCGGGGTGGGAACGGGTATCTCGGCACCGGCGGCCAACAACGCAACCCTGGAGCTCGCCCCTGAGGACGTCGGTGCCATAGTCGGGGTGCGGGTCGCGCTGCGTCAGAGCGGTGCGATCGTCGCCGTCGCCGTCACCACCGCCGTCGCCACCCAGAGCGCCAGCGAGGCGGCGGCCCTCCTGCGGGCGTACCTCGTCATCGGACTGCTCCTCGTGCTCATAGGCCCACTCGTCCTAGCCGTGCCCGACAACGGGCGGCGGCGACCGGCGAGGACCGCACCAGCTTCGAGGGGCTAGCAGCAGGCGAGCCGCGGCATGCTGTGAGGCCCCATGGCGGCAGAATGATCCTGTGCAAGTGTGGTCGGAGCCGGCGCGCAGGGGTAGGAGCCTGGAACGGGGAAAGGACGGGCACATGGCTGATCAAAAGTGGCAGGAGCACTCTCACGAAGCGCTGGCGCACTCGCACCGGCACTACCACGTGACCCACAACCACAAGGGGGAGGCCGGAGGCTTCGAGCACCTGGCCTCGGCCCACGAGCATGAGCACAACCACGCCGCTATGGTCCACGACCACCTTCCTCACGTCGACTTCGACGAGGAGCACGCCGGGGAGGCCCACGACCACGACCACGAAGCACCCGTCACTTCCCCGGGCTGAGCCGGACGAGCCCTGCTCCTCGCAACGGCCGCCGGGAGCGGGCCGGAACACTGCGACGGTGTCAACTGCGATGGTCAGGTGTCGTGGAGCTTCAGCCCGAGGGTGGCACTGGCCCTGTGCTCACGAGCAGTTGCGGACCGTAGGCTGCCGGCCACCGGCTCGGCGGCGGAGGCAGGTGGGGCGGCGCCACGCACACCGGGGTCCTGGGCACACCCGTGACCGGCTCGGCTCGCCAGACGACACTGGCACCGAGCCGGGTGGCCGGAGCAGGGCGGCGGGCCGGGCGGCGGGCTGCGAGTGGCTCCATCTTGACTCCGAGGAGCACCTGCGGGAGCTCTACTTCGAGATCTGCGGCTCCCGGGAGGCCAAGGCCGGGCTCATCAGCTCAGGTTCCTGCCTGGCGCGGAGGAGGGACGCGCTCAGCGGGACGTTCACGGGAAGGGACGCCAATGCCTGAGGATGTCCGCGCGAGGGGCCGGCGGCTGTTCGACGAGCTGTCCGGTTGCTGCCAGCTCCTGAGGCCGCGCTCTGGTGCTCCGCGCGCCGGCGGACCTGTCTGCTCACGGTGACAGTGGTGACCGTCGCAGTGGCGGCCGGGATCACGGCAGCGGCGACGGCCAGGAGGGGCCTGCACGCGTCCTCGCGGGTGGCCACCACCGGATTCCCGGCGGGGCCGCTCGCCGGTCCGATCGTAGCCGGTGGGTCGATCTGGGTAACGTGCCTGACTGGACCGAACTTACCCGTGCTTGCCGAGGGGAGTGAGCCGTTGAGTTGGGCAAACTGGGTCAACGCGCCTGTTTGCCCACTGGTATATGCTTACACGCGCCCAGAGCCGACCTGTGGGGGGCGTGAGGGGGGGTTATTCATTTGAGCCGACATGGTGCTCCTCGAGTACAACATGTGGTTCTCCCACGGTCCGACGCCCACAAGATGATGCGGGTGGTCGGGTCATATGGCTATCCCCATCGTTGGTATGCAGCAGTGCCAATGCCATGTTCTGGAATACATCGATGATATGAGAAATCGATAGCGACCCCTCTGGACGGTACCAGTGAGCAGCGCCATTGCACATCTCAAGTAATGCCAGACGCGCCAATCGCTGGTCTCGAACCCAGAACGCTCCGCTGTTAACGCCGTCGGTGATCGCCTGAGACCAGAGCGATTCATAGTTGTCTCTCAGAGCCACGACGGACGTGCGATCGGGACCGGTAAGCCACTGCACCTCGTTGTCAATGACACGGGCGCGCTCGGGATTGCTGGTGCCAAAGGTGACGTGCACCCGGACGAGTCCCCGGATGGACTCTATTGGCCCGAGGGAGTTAGCCGCCACCTCTTTCCCAGATGAGAGCAACTCCGTCAGACCGGTCATCATCACCTTGAGAAGAAGGGCATGCTTGTTGGGTGCGTAGTAGTAGAGCGCCGAGGTCGCAACGTGTGCATCGTCCGCTATGTGCCGGATACCGGTGGCAGAGAATCCTCGGGATGCAAATAGATGAACGGCCGCAGCCCCGATCCGCGTTTCGGCACTCGGTCCTTGCATGCCGGCACGTCCATCTGTCACGGAAGGAGTGTACCGTGCAGGCGATACGCTGCAGGCGGCCCAGCTCTCGCTCGAGCACAGGTCCCCAGCCGGTCCCCCGGGTCGCCCGCACGAGGACGAAGTCGGTGGCGATCGAGCGCTCGAGCACGTAAGGGCGTCCGTCCAGCCGGCGCATCTGACGAGGCCGGGGTGCAGGAGGCGGGGATGCCACCCCCGCGCGGAGCCGCCCGACCAGGGTTCCCTGGGGGACGAGCTCGACCTCGAGCTCGCCGGCGAGGTACTGGCGGGCGAAACTCGTTGTTGTCCCCTATGTACGAACCGGGCACCCGGGCGATGCGCCCTTTGTCGAGCAGGCGTCCGAGCCCCCACTCGTCCCGCAGTCGTTGGAGATGACCCGCAGGTCCCGGACCCCCGACGCCACCAGGGTATCGATCAGTTCCTACGGGATGCCGCACAGCCCGAACCCGCCCACTGCACCGACGTGCCGTCGCCGACATCGGCCACGGCCTCGGCTGTGCTGGCGATGACCTTGTCCACCCTCGACCTCCTTCTCGGGCGACCAGTGGGGCAGCCCGCCTCGCTCCGGAGGACCGAAGCAGCTTGACATTGATCGATCGATCGATCAAGCTGTGTGTGACGGCATCGGCTGTGCGGCTGAACCGTGGAGGAGAGATGTCCATGAGCGCTGACTCGAAGGTGGCGAGCCGAGTCCACCGCCTACGCCCGAACAGCATCGGTCTGCTCGGGGTCATGTTCTTGCTGATCGGGGCGACGGCGCCCCTGCTCAGCATCCTTGGGAACGTCCCGATCGAGGTCGCTGACGGCAATGGCGTGTACGCGCCATCCGGCTACATCCTCTGGATCGTCGGCCTCCTGCTCTTCGCCGTCGGCTACGCGGCCATGGCCAAGCGGCTGGTGTCGACCGGGGGCTTCTACAGCTACATCAGCCACGGCCTCGGTCGCCCGGTCGGCCTCGCCGCAGGCTGGTCCGCACTGGCGGCGTACGCGGTGGGGGAGGCGGGGCTCTTCGGCGCCCTCGGCTATTTCGCTGCCAACACCTTCGCCACCCAGGTCAACATCCACCTGTCGTGGATTGTCTACGCCGTGGTCGGCCTGGCGATCGTCGCCGTGCTGAGCTACCGCGACATCCGGATGAGCACGAAGCTCCTTGGCGTCCTTGGCTGCTGCGAGGTCCTGGTCTTGCTGATCGTTGACGTCGTCGTCATCGCCAAGGGAGGTGCCCACGGCGTCACGGCCAGCCCGCTCAACCCGGCCAAGGCGTTCACAGGGCCCTCGCCAACGGTCGGGCTGATGTTCGCCTTCCTGTCCTGGGTGGGGTTCGAGATGATCCCGAACTACGCCGAAGAGACCGCCGACGCCGAGCGTAACACCAGCCGAGGCCTGTACGTGGGCGTGGTTGCCCTCGGCCTCCTCTTCATCTTCAGCGCTTGGGCCGGGATCGTCGGGAACGGCGTCAGCGGGTCGGTGGCCCTCGCCGCCAAGAACCCCGTGAACTTCTACTACCTGATGACCAGCCACTTCGTCGGGAGCTGGGCCACCGACATAATGAAGTGGCTGATCGTGACGAGCACCTTTGCCGCCTGTCTGGTGTGGCACCAGACGACGTCCCGCTACTACTACGTGTTGGGACGCGAAGGCGTCGGACGTCCTCTGGGTCGCACGCACGACCGGCACAAGTCGCCCCATGCAGCAGTGATCTTCCAGACGGCGGTGGTGCTGGCGTGGGGCGGGCTGTTCCTCATCTTCTACGCCACGGACAAGGCGGCGCGCGTCTACGCTGGTAACTTTGCCACCGCCCCCTACGCGGAGCTGTTCGCGTGGCTGCTGGTGGCTACGACGCTCTTCATCCTCGTCAACGAGTTTCTCTGCTCCATCGCTGTCATCGCGTACTTCCGCCGAGAACCCAGGGCAACGGCGGCCGATTGGCTGCGTACGGTCGTGGCACCGGTCTTGGCAACCGTGCTGATGGGCATCATGCTGGTCGTCGCCGTGACGCACGTCGGTACCCTTGGGGGAGCAGTTAGCTTCGTGAAAGCGATCCCATGGGTGTGCCTCGGATGGGTGGTGTTGGGTCTGGGCCTGGCGCTGTGGCTGCGATCTCGACGGCCGGAGACTTACACTCGGCTCGGCGCCGTCTTGGACAAGCTCGGCACGCACCACACCGACACGCCGGAGGCAGCACATGCGCCGCTCTCACCGATCAACCTCGAGGTCGACCAGCCCCCGGGCGAGGCGGTCACAGAAACGAACGTCTGACGTGCGGACGATAGAGCCCCAGATCCGCGGCGTGAGGCCTGGCGTATGACAGCCGCGTACCTCTTGGACGAGCGAACCAGCCGGCACCCCGAGCGCGTTTTCCTGCGCACCAAGGACGGTGACCTCACGTACCGGCAGGTGGCGGACGGCAGTTCCCGCCTCGCCCGGGGGCTGGCCGGCCTCGGGATCGAAGCCGGCGAGCCGACCACCATGCTGATGAAGAACTCGGCCGATCACGTGTTGTCCTCGTTCGCCATCCACCGGGTCGGAGGCGTTCCCGTCCCCATCAACACCGCACTGCTGGGCCAGCCCCTTCTTCACCAGCTGCAGCTGTCGCGGTCTTCCGTCCTGCTCATCGACGCGGAGCTGGTGCCGGTGGTCGCGCCCCTCCTCGAAGAGATGTCGGCGCTCCGGCACGTCGTCGTTCGCGGTGCCAGTCGATCCGAGGCGGTGGGGACGTCATCGGTGTCGTGGTGGGACTTTCACGAGCTGTTTGGGGAATCACCGATGACCCGAGCCGTCACCACCGATGAGCTGGCGCCCGGCATGATGCTGTTCACCTCGGGGACCACGGGTCCCTCGAAGGCTTGCGTACTTTCGCATCGCTATCTCCTCCGGCAGGGAAGCTGGCATGTGAAGTACCTGGGCCTCACGGCCGACGACGTCCTCTACAGTCCCTTCCCCTTGTTCCACATCGACAGTGCCACCCTGACCGTCATGGCGGCGCTGCAGGCGGGCGGCACGGCGGCGATCGGGGAGCGGTTCAGTGCCTCCGGGTTCTGGCAGGAAGTCGTCGCCTTCGAGGCGACGGTCTTCAACTTCATGGGCGCGACGCTCTCGATCCTCTGGAAGCAGCAGGGAACGGGCGCCGAAGGGCAGCACCGGGTCCGTCTGGCGTGGGGGGTGCCCCTCCCGCCGTGGCAGCAGGAGTTCGAGAAGCGCTTCGGGTTCCCGCTCTACGAGGTCTACGGACTGACCGATGGTGGCGTGGTTGCCTACGATCCGCTGGACGGGTCGAAGCGCCCCGGCTCCTGCGGAAGGGTCATCGACGAGTACGAGGTGGCGATCGGCGATGACCGCGGCGACCTTCTTCCGCGTGGGGCCGTCGGCGAGATCGTGATCAGGCCCCGTGAAGTCGGCACGACCATGTCAGAATATTTCGGAATGCCCGAAGAGACGCTCCGAGCCTTTGAGGGTCTGTGGCTCCACACGGGCGACTTGGGCCGACTCGACCAGGGCGGGAGCCTGTACTTCCTTGGACGGAGGAAGGACAGCATTCGCCGGCGAGGCGAGAACATCTCGGCGTTCGAGGTCGAGGAGATCGTTGCCCAGCATCCCGACGTCGTCGAGGTTGCCGCCATCGGTGTGCCGAGCGACCTCACCGAAGAAGACGTGAAGGTCTGCGTTGTGCTTCGAAACGGTGCACCGTTGAGCCCATCGGAGCTGGGGGAGTTCTGCCTTCAGCGGGCTCCCGCCCACATGGTGCCGCGGTACGTCGAGATCGTGTCGAGCCTTCCGAAGACGCCGACGCAGAAGGTGGAGAAGTTCCGCTTGCAGGAGCGATGGATGACCGGCAGCACGTGGGACCGGCAGGCGACGATGGGTGAATCTCGCGCCATGGAGCGTGCGAAGGGATGAGAGTAGCAGGGGGATGGTAGGAATAGTGAAGACAGACCATGGAACGGGATTGCACAGCCCCGTCGACTACCGACTTGATCCGGCTGGCGTTGCCTGGATCACGCTGAATCGACCACATCGCTTGAACGCCATCACCGACGAGTTGGTTCGCGGGGTGGTCAATGCGCTCTCAGCGGCGTCGCGTGACGACGCGAGGGCGGTGGTTATGCGGGGCCAAGGGCGAGCGTTCTGTGCCGGACAGGATCTCTTGGAGCAGGACGACGGGCCGGGCTCCCGGTCCCATGGCGAGGCGCTGCAAGACGTCACGCGCGGCATCCGGCGGCTCAGTGCTCCGGTCATCGCTGCGGTCCACGGCTATGCGCTGGGTGGAGGGTTCGAGTTCGTCCTGGCTTCCGACCTCGTCGTGGCGGCACGCGGTGCGGTGTTCGGGTTCCCGGAGGTGGGGGTGGGGCTGAGCGTCACCGGTGGGGTGACGATGTTGCTGCCGCGTCTGGTCGGACCGTTGCGGGCGAAGCAGCTCCTGCTGTTGGGCGAGCACCTCGACGCGACGCAGGCTCTGCAGCTAGGTCTCGTGAACTGGGTGGTCAACGACGGCGAGGTCGACCGGCACGTCGACGACGTGGTGAAGCGCTTGCTCGACAAGCCCCGGGCGAGCGTGGCGCTGGCGAAGAAGGCACTCGACATCGGGCTGGACAACACATTGGAAGCACAGCTCGAGGCGGAGGTTGCGCACCTGATGCTCACCGGCCGATCAGAGGAGGCTCGAGCTGCAGCGCTGGCGTTTCGCGCCGCAGGAGATGGCGATGCGGAGCGGGCCGATCCGGGCCAGGCGGCGCCGGCGTGACCGTTCGCGCCATGAGGGAGTTGCTCCAGAGCCCACCGGACAGCCTCGCGGGTGTCGTGGAGCGCTCGGTCAGCGCAGCGGCCACCACGTCGCTGAAGAGTATCCGTCACCCGGCAGCCTGATCTGGTCAACCGTGTCATACGGCGGCTGAACAGCGGACCCTCTGCGAGCAGCGCGGTCACGCCCCCCACCTGGTCGCTTTGGTCCGGGCCAGAGCCACCTTCCGCAACGGGGTGCTCGTCGAAGGAGACGACGACGACGACACCGGCGACGGCACCGAGGCCCCTGGCGATGACACCACCGGCTTCAATCCGCCTGGCTGAGCATTCGTGCCGTGATGCTCGCGAGCCGGGCTCGCGGGGGGGACCCGTGCCCCAGGCCTGCCGCTAGGAGCCTGTCGGGGATGTGCGTCTTGCGAGCCGCGCTGATCAGTGCTGCTCGTGAGGTGGGCGGTTGAGGAAGGACGGGTCCTGGTAGATGGACTCCCCTCGGAAGATCGTGGCGTGGCGCACGCCGCCCTCGATCAGCGGGGCCGACGCGCTGTAGCCGAGGAAGAGGAACAGCGAGAACGCCTGGATCAGTATCCATGGCAGGTCGTCGGCGCCGAAGACCCCGCTCAGGCTCCAGTCGTTCAGGCCGTGGAGCAGCGCAGGCAGGCTAACGCCGAAGATCCAGAGCGGTATGCGCTGGCGCCGGTAGTTCGTGCCGAGGCCGACGAAGAAGCCCGCGATGCCTGCCCACAGCGCGTGCTGGAACCCGTCCACGAACACTCGCTCCGTGAATTCGAGAATGCCTACTGCCTGGCCGCGGGCTATCGTGACGAGGGCCAGAGGCACGTATACCTTCGATGCTTCGTAGGCGCCGAAGATGAGGCCCGACAGGGTCGCGAGGAACATCCACATACGTGGGTCGAACTTCGTCCCCTTCGTCCGCAGCAACAAGAACGCGAGCACGAGGACCGGCAGGTCCTTCGTCAGCTCCTCCGCGAAGCCCACGCCGAAGATCCACGGGGCAAGGTCGTGGTTCGTCAGGTTCGGCGCGAGGGCACGCTCCCAGGGGAGGGTCATCGCCGGGATGAGGACGAGCTCGGCGGCAACTATCACTGCCGCCACGACCACGTGCTGCCTTTGGATGCGACCCGGCCTGATGAGGTACCAGAAGACCAACGCCCACAGCGGCGCGATATAGAGGCAGTATGCCCACCCGAGCGTCTGAAGGTTCGTGGTATGGCGGAAGACCACCAGGAACACGAGCGGCGTGAGGCCGTAGACCGCGACGAGCAGGCGGTACCATCGTCTGAGGTCGGGGTCCTTGAGCCAGCTCCGCAAGGGCACGAGGATGTCCAGGGCGTGCCTCAGGTCCGCTCTCGTAAGCGCCCTTGGCTTGCGCGGCTGCCCGCCCGGGTGGCCAACTGGCTCGGGGGCGCCGGCACGCGCTGGCTCGTCCGCCCACACAGTGGTCGCGCTCGTGAGCGCCGTGTCGCCAGTCGCTTCGAATCGCACCAGCGGGCCGTCTGGGGCCGCCAGCCGCACCTCGACCACGCCAGTGAGCCGCAGGCGCGCGATCGCCCGGCCGCCTACCCAGGTGCCAGCCCGCCCCACGCTTTCTGCCGTCCAGCCCTCCGGGTCCCAGATGATCCGCAAGTGGGTCCTCGAGACCCGCGGGTCGTCGACGGGGGCGACGCTCATGGAGCTCCTGCCTATCGTCGCTTCGGTGCCGGGCCGGAGCACGGCGGACCTGCCGGCCACTGTGAGCCGTAGCTCACCTTCTCCGAGATCGCCGGCCACGTCCCGATCCACCGCTGTCCTCTCCACCTCGACGCTGAGCGGATGGTAGAGCTTCCGTCCGGCGTTGTCGATGGTTACTTGTATCGCGCGCTGTCGTCGGCAATGGTTCTGGCATAATCGGGAGGTGCCGGCCTACCTCGAGATATGGGCAAAGGCCGGCGTCCGGCTGGTTGCCCTGGAGAAGGAGCCGGTTGCGATCGGCAAGCGTCCGGGCGGCGGTGTGGTGATCGAGGACGACAGGACGGTATCGCGCCTTCACGCTGTAGTGGAGCCCGTGGGGGGTGGCTGGTGCATTCGCGACCTCGGCAGCCGCAACGGCACGTTCGTGAACGGCCAGAGGATCTGGGCCGAGCAAGCGCTGCACAGAGGCGACGAGATCCGGACCGGATCGACCCGGATCGTATTTCGCGACGACGAGCCTCGCAGCGTGGCAAGTCAGACCCTGGCTGCTGCCGGGATGCCGGTACTCACCGCGCGCGAGCGGGACGTGCTGGTAGCGCTGTGCAGGCCCTTGCTCTCCGGAGGTGTCTTCCGCGAGCCGGCTTCGGTCCGCGAGGTAGCGACGGAGCTCGTCGTGTCGGAGGCTGCGGTGAAGCAGCACCTGGCACATCTCTACGACAAGTTCAGCCTGTACGGCACGGGCGAGCGCCGTAGGGTGAGGCTCGCCAACGAGGCGCTCTCCCGCGGTGCGGTGAGCGTCGCGGACGTGGGTGGGAAAGGCTGACGCGAGCCTCTCCGCTCCGCGGCTCAGCCGCTACCGCTAGGCGAGGAGGCAAGTGGCGTGAAACCTTCAAGTTTCGCGGTCATGGTCTGACCGGTAGTCTCGTCGTAGTACGCCTCGCTCACGGGAATGCCGGTGGAGGGGTTGAGCGCGATGGCCATGGTCATGTGGTCGACGCTCGGGGTACGGCCAGAGAGAGCGGTGGTGGTGGTGTCGGTCAGGTCCACGAGCACGGCTCGGAATGTTCCAAGCGGCACGCTCACCTGCTCTAGCTTCACCACTCGCGCAACCTCCAGAAGCTTCGCGCTTGCCGGGGTGCCCGAAGCAGAGAAGGTGCAGGAGGAACTGAACGACCAGGAGCGCCCGGGCTCGAGCGGCTCCTTGTAGGTTACGAGGGGTGGCGACCACGTACAAGCGGTCGTAACCGGTGCACCGGAGGCGTTGAGGAACTCACTACTCGTCTCCACGATGCTCTGCGGGCTGAAGCTGTACAGGTCGCTCTCTACCATCGGGTCGCCGAAACCTGTCCAGGCGACCCCTACCTGGTTGCCTACATGCAGGACCTCGGCCGTGGAGACGGTCTGGCCGGAGGCGGCTCCGGAGGTCGTGGATGCGCTCCCGCCGGTCAGCGTCGTTGCGTAGCGGTACGTGCCGAAGGGAGGCAAGCCGAAGCCAGCTCGTGACGACGTTGGTGACGAGCCAAGGGGAGAGGGCGCGGAGGAACCGGAGCGGCCCGTCGTTGACGGGGCTGGCCTACGTGACGAGGATCCCCTGCCAAGACCGGACAGGTTCGCCCCTACGGCGGCCAGCAGTAACAGGAGGACTCCAGCAACTGCCACGCGGCGCCTACGCGTGCCAAGCCATGCCGGCCACGCACCTCTCGCCGGAGGGGCCGAACCTGCAGCGTGCGCCTGCACATCCCCCGCCGTGGCACCGGCGGCCTCCGCGCCTTGTACAGCCACCGAGGCGGTCTCTTCGCCAGTCGGCCACGTAGCGGAGGTTGCGGTCTGTTCGGGCGCCTCGGCCTCGGCCTCGGCCTCCGAGCCTGAGTCCATGGTCGCTACGGTCGCCGCGTCTGCCGCTCCGAGAGCAAGCGCCCAGGTGCCGACGGCCCAGCGGGAGAGCGACTCGTCGATGCCGAGGTCCTCGTGAAGCCGGGACACCAGCCTGGGCATGAGCAAGGATGCCGGCTGCGAGGGGGCCGAGCCGCTTGCCTGTAGCTCGACGAGCACGCCGCTTCGCAGGGCGGCCACTGCCACTGCTATCTCCGCCGGATGCTCGCCGCAGAGGTCGCGCAGGAAGGCCTCGACACGGCGCGGGTCGCCGGCGAGGGACGGTCCTTTTTCCCGGACCAGGCTCACGATCGTCGAGCGCATGGCAGCTCGTGCCGATTGGGCACCCCCGATACCGCCAGAGCCTGTGTTCACCACTTCGCTCACCGCTCCTCACCCGTGGCTAGCAGCGTCCCTGGCGCTCCAACGTGCCAGCGCTACGGCGCCTGTGCCCGGCCGATCGAGGCTGGCCGTCGACCGGCAAGCCTGATCGTATGATGGCATCGCCGGGTGGCGAGGACAACTGCCGGAAGGAAGGGCGTGGCAGCATGGCGGAAAAGACGGCCAGCGAGGGCCGGAGTCGCCCCCTGCCCTGAGCATCGGCGGCACGCTCGTGGAGCACGTGGCGGGACGGCGCTTGGTGATCGGGCACGGGGAGGATGCCGATGTGCAGACGGAAGCACTGAGGGCCCCCGACGATCCCGAGACCCCCGAGCAAGAGCCCTGGCCCCGCCGTGACGGCCGTCCCGCGTGACCGCTGCTGGGCGAAGCGTTGTGGGGCTGGCGGACCGGCAAGGCGCTGGTCGCTCGTTGATGCTGGGCCGGCCGATGGATGGGTGCGCCTGAGTGTCGCTATCCGCGTGCCGCGATCGCCGCCTACGGGGTGCCGGAGGCGAGAATCACTCCTGGGCGGAGAGCGCCACGAGCATCCCGAGCACGACAGCTTCGAGCGGGCACATCAGCCGCTGCGGCGAGCCCGTGTCGGCGACGATCGCCTCCCCGAGCCGATCCAGGCTGCCGACCAAGGCCCCTCCGAGGCCGGGGAGGTCCCCTGGGCCGGGAGATATCTCGACCTTCGAGCGTCTCGGGCCGAGGAAGTCGCGTACCGCCGCGACCAGCGCCCCGATGTCGTCGAGGATCCAGACGTCGAAGGCGACGCAGCGCACGGCCTCGCCGGCCGGCAGGGGGCGGGGCTCGGTGATGTGGTCCATGTCCCTGTGTGTGTGCCGGCACCGACATCGGTCTCCTTTGGAGCATCCACAGGAGACCGAGGTGCTAGGATAACGATATGGACACCCTAAGCATCCCCGCTGCGGCCAGGCGGCTGAACACCAGCCCTCCCCGCGTGTACCGGGCGGTGGCGAAGCTGGGCATCCAGCCAGTTCGCACAACCAAGGGAGCCCGGCTCAAAGCCGCGCACTTGCAGCGCCTCGAGTCGTTTCTCGGCGCCACCCCCTTCGCCACCAACGGCGTGTCTCGGGAAGGTCTGAGGGTCCTCGCCGCCCTCGACCGGCGGCCTTTCGGTGTCCGGTCGAGGCGGGCCTTGGCAAGAGCCGCCGGCGTCAGCCCCACGACTGTACGAAAGGTGCTCGCAGACTTAGTGAAGCGCGGTGCTGTCAAGGTCGACGAGGTGGTGCTCGCAGAGGGGCGGGCCCGGCTTGTCGAGGTGATCTCTCTCGTCCAGGCCAGCCCATTGTGGGCGTCTGTTTCGTCAGACGCACGGAGAGTCGAGCTTCCCGCCCCGCCACGGAGGGAAGCCAGGATGGTCCCTGTCCGGCTGCGCCATCATTTCTGGAATGCGTCAGCAGCGAACCTCCGCCTCCCGGAGAACGCTCACTACGTGGCCTTGCGCCTCCTCAACAGCGGCGACCCCGAAGCGGTCGCCTGGGCGTTACTCCACCTCCCAGCGGATGCCATCTCGTCGGCGGCGGACGTTCGAGGGCTCAGCACATCGGCCCGCCACCTCATCCGGTCCGTTGCCGCCAACATCAGGGACGACGGTTGAAGCGGCGGCGACAGCCCCCCGGAACACCTTCCGGCGGGCGCTTTGCCTCCGAGAATGCGCCGGCTCCGAGCAACGTCGGCCTCTGCGGCGACATTCCCCGAGACCTGCTCCCCTACCTCCCCGGAGACACGGCCCGGGCGTGGTCTCTCCTGGCTCCCGTCCTACCGGCGAGCGCCTACCTAATTGGTGGTACGGCTCTTACAGTGCATCTGAGACACCGGACTAGCAGAGACCTTGATTTCGCTCTCGGGCGACAAGAGGATATAGGGGCGGCTCGGTCCAGGTTGGAGGCGATTGGAGCTCTCGCCGTTTCCTTCCAAGACGACCGGACATTGAACGCCGTGTTCGACGGCACGAGGATCCAGCTCTTGGACGTGTCAGATCAGACTGTCGTCGCTGAACCGTCCGAAGTTGGAGGGCTCCGAATCGCCAGTGTCGAAGACATCGCGGCGATGAAGATAAAAGTCATTGGCGATCGGGGTGCGATGCGCGACTACTACGATCTGATGGAGTTGGATCGGCGGAACGTCGTGCTTGTGCCCTCCGCCATCAGGCTCTTCGTCCTCAGATACAAGCCGCGGAACCCGGAAGTTGCCGTACAGCACCTCGTCCGGGCGTTAGGTTACCTCGCAGACGTCGAGCCCGACCCAGCCCTCCCTGTCTCCGGCCCGGAGATCGTCTCTTACTGGGAGAAGCGTCAACCGGAGGTGCTGCTCCCCTTGTCCCGCTGGTGACGGCCCGCGAGCGCGCCGGGAGGCCAGCTCCGGACGGGGCTGTTCTGGGCGGAGGCTGGACCCGGGGTGCGGCAGCGGGCCACCACGGTCTCCGCCTAGAAGACGATCGAAGGATCGACGGCGAGAGCGACGATCGCTCCTGCCGCCAGGAAGGTCCCAAACGGCCAGCGAGTCGACCGGTTGGCGCGCCCGGAGGTGATACGGTAGCGACCAGGGCGAGGCCGGCTCCTGCGAGCAGGGAGGCGTCGAGAGCGACCAGCCCGCGCCATCCGACGAGCAGCCCGATCAGTCCGCCGAGACGGACGTCGCCGAAGCCAAGACCTCCCGGGTGGGCGGCGTGGGCCAGCCAGAACAGGGCGCACAGGCCCGCCCCGGAGACGAGGGAGACGAGCAGGTGGGCCCCTCGCCCGGTGGCCGCTGCTGCGCCGAGCTGGCCTGCGAGGACCAGGCCGAGCGTCGGGTAGAGGATCCGGTTGGGAAGCAGGTGGCGCTCCAGGTCGACCTCTGCGAGGCAGACCAGCCCCGTGGCCCCGGCCAGAGCGGCCGGCAGGTGCGGCTTCAGGCCGACGTCGGCGACCACCGCCACCCATGTCGCGGCGCAGGTGACCTCGACGAGCAGCGCCCCGACCGCGATTCACTCCGAGCAGTGCCGGCAGCGGCCTCGCTGCCAGAGCCAGGAGAGGATCGGGACCAGGTCGACCGCCCCGAGGACGGCGTGGCACCCATCGCACTCGGAGCGGGGCAGGATGCTGCGACCATCCGGCACCCGGGCAGCGACAGCGATCTCGGCGGTGCGATCTGATGCTTGGTCGGTAAAGGGGCGAGGAGTGGAGGAGAGGCACGCTGTGAGCGCCTCGCGTGCCTCGGCCTGGGTGGCGTAGCCACTTTCCCATCGGAAGTCGCCACGTTGGCCGAGCACGACGAAGTACCGAGTCTCGACGGGGTCCTCGGCCGCCCGGACCTCGACCTTACGGCGCTGCTTCGTCTCTCCCACCTCGGCGGCGGCGATCTGCTCACCGGGGCGTAGGTCGGGGAAGTCGGCGACGTCGTCGGCACGTCGCCGTAAGTCCCGTGGAGGCGTACGCAAGGCGCTGCTCGGCGTCGAGGGTGATCCGGAGCTCACGCCCGCTGCCCGGCTCGGCGGCGTAGACAGGTACGTAGTGGCCCGCGTCCCACTTGCGAGGCCCGGTGTCGCCGGCAAGCGCTTCGTGGGCGAACCGGCGCGCCTCGCGGCAGATGCGCCGCTGCGGCGCCCGCTCGGCGGGCTGGATCAACAGCACCTCCGCCCACGATCCGGTGTAACCGCCGTTGCCGTGCTCGTACCAGTCCCGCTCGGCCAGCCGGCGGTGGGTGTCCGAAGGGGTGGCGATCGTCTCGGACTTCTCGACGGGCTCGACGTGCTCGATGATCTCAGTGGCTCCCTGCTCCCTATGAGGGCGGCGCGAAGCGCCGTGGAGCAACCGACACGGGGCGGGTCCGTGTCGTCGGATGGCGAGACGCGTATGCGTTAGGCGACCGAGCACCGGAGCCCGGGCCTGCATTGGCCGAAGCTCGTCGTCAGACCGAAGCCGCGCACGCCATCGTCGAGGCAGCGAGCACGCAAGCTCTGAGCCTCAGGTCGAGAGTTAGCCTCGGCTATTCACGAAGGCGCTGGTAGCGGGCCTGCGGCGAGATCCCCCAAAGTGCGCGATGCCATCCGGGCGATCCGCTGGGCGGCGAGAAAGCCCTCGGGCCGGACCACCGTTGCTCGTGTGCCGTGAGGGCGCCTCGAACCCCAAAGTCTCATGCGACCTGGATGTCCCGGGATGTCTAGGAAATCATAGGGCGGCGGGAACCACGTGGGGCTACTGGCGTCTCCGCGTCGGGGTGCTGCCGTAGGCACCGGCGCGTACCTCTGCCGCCGACTGGCCGAAATAGATGAAGGATCCAGGCGTGAGCTTGATGCTCCTGCCTGGAGGGAGCTCCTGCTGGTTGCCCATGGTCCCCTTGACGTGCCAGGTTGACTGGGACTCGTTGCGAAGGCCGACCACACCCGCGCTCTCGGGGTGCCGGACGACCTTGCCGATCTTCAGCGAGTAGTCGTAGAGCCGTCCTTCCAGCACGTGGTGGGCGCACACTTCTCCACCGGGTGAGGCGACCAGCGACGTTCCATTGCCGAACGACAGCACTGGTTGGGGGCGCAAGGGGGTCCGGCACCGCCAGCATGGCGGGCTGCTCCAGGGCTCCGAGGGATCCCAGAAACCTTCGGCGTCACCCCCGCAGGAATCGCAGAGGAGGACCGAGTCGTGCAGTTTGGCCAGTGCCTGGCGCCACTGGCTCTCGCGTACCCTTCCCTCCACCGGGTCGGGCACCCCGGAGGTGAAGGACCTCACGAACAGCTCGCGCAGGAAACGCGGGTAGAGGGGCCACAGGTCGATCACGTTCTGGTGGACCCCGGCAACGGGGCGGTTTGAGTCGTCCTCGGGGTCGAAGACGAACACCGGGCGCTCGCCGTAGAGGGAGCGCATCGCCTGGAGGTCTATGAGGCCGTGCTCGTGCTCGCGGGCACCTTCGAAGGGGTGGTGCACGAAGAACATGATGAAGAGGAGCACGGCGAGGGAGAACAGGTCGGTGCGCGAGCTCGGCAGCGCCTCACCCCGGACAACTTCCGGCGCCATGAAGCGCGGCGTGCCCAGGACGCCTCCGAGGGTGCTCCCGTCGATGGCGACGTTGTCGTTGTCGCACACGAGGACCTCGCCGCTCTCCGGGTCGAAGAACGCGTTGCCCAAGGATATGTCCCTGTAGCAAAGGCCCTGGGCGTGCAGGAGCAGGAAGGACTCCGCGAGCCCCAGACCGACGCTTGCGAGGGTCCTTGCGGGCGGTTCGACGCGGCGGCGGACGAGCTCGGTCATCGCGACGAAGCGCTCATCCCGGATGGGCATGACGTAACCGAAGCCCTGGGTCCGGGGCGCTGTGACTATGTCCATGGGCCAGAGGAAGGCTCGGCTCGGCGCCCCGCGCCTCGCGAGCTCTTCGAGAGCGCGCCGCTGCGAGGTGCTTGCGAGCGCCGCACGATACCATTTCACGGCCACGGTGTCGCTGCCGAGCTCGGCACGGTACACCTCCCCCTGCCCTCCGCCACCGAGCAGCTCCGTGATGCGGCAGGACAGGCGCGCCCGCTCTGCGAAGAGCACCTGGCCCGCTCGGAGCAACCCGCCGCTCACCTGGCTGCGGTCTCCTTTCCTGCCGAGGGGGTGGCCCTTGCGAGCAGGGCGACGGTTATGTCGTCGCCGCTGCCCTGCTCGGTGGTGGAGGCGAGCCATGCTGGCAGGTTCGTTGCCAGCGCCCGATAGCCATGGCTGCGGAGGGTGTCGAGCATGTCTGTCCCCACCCGCTCGAAGCCCGACGGGTTGCCGTAGGAGTTCGAGTAGCCGTCCGTGGCGAGTACGACGAGCTCTGCCGCGGCGTCCGCAGGCAGGAGCAGTGTCTTGAAGCGCCGGGGAGCGTCCGGCTGGGAAAGTGACCAGGTCCGGTTGGCCACGAGCTCCGGGTCGCGGGGGATCGGGCGGCTCACCTCCCCGGAGGCGCCGGCGAGCAGCACGTCCCCGTCGCCCAGCTGGGCCAGGAGGAGATGGCAGGGTGTCGCTGCAGCCAGGATGATCGTCGTGCCGTATGCGACCTCGGGGCTGCGCTCCAGCGCCGCCAGGACTTCGCCGCCTCCGGCGGCACATGCGCAGGCCAACTCGTCGGGGCTGAAGGGATGTGCCCGCATGTGAGCGGCGACGCGCTCGTTCCAGCCGGCGGCGACGCTCTCAGGGAGCTCCCGGAGGAAGAGTCTTGCCCCCGTGCCGGCGGCGAGATCCGGCGCGGCCTTGGCGAGCAGGCCGAGTGCGGTGTCGACCGCAAGGTGCGCACCCGTGGCCGCCCTGATGCCTCGGGCATGGCCGTGGCCGTCGGCCACCGCAGCTCCAATGGTGCTGAGCGTCGCCTCCGAGCCGGCTTCAGGCGGCCACAAGCCAAGCGCGTCCTGGTTGGGCTTACCCTCGCGCCGGTGCTGGGCGCCCTGGACAGTCGCCCCCAATGCCATCCATCGGGTGCCTTCCTGTCTCACCAGATCTCGAGCTCGTCTTCCTGGCTGGCGCGAAGCACGCCGCCGGGGGTGCCGTTGCCTGGTGCTTCGCCGTAGGCGGCTCTGTGCCCGCTCGTGGCAGCGCGGAGGGCCTCACTGGTGACTCCGGCAAGGCTGGAGCCCCCCGGCAGGGTGCTCACGGTCCCGCTGCCGGGAGACCGGTCCTGGATGGGCACGTCGACGCCCGGCGGAGCTGCCATGCCGCCCATGGTCGGCGACGAAGCGGAGGCCAGGCCTATGGTGGAGGCCCACCGGATCTGGCGCACCAGGGCCTCCGGCGCGTTCGCCTCGAGTATGGGCACCGCGGGGTCACCTATGAAGCGGCGGAGCACCTCGTGGTCGGCATCTCGCCCTATGGCGATGCCGAGGCGCACGGCCTTGGATCCCCAGGGCTGCGCATCGAGGGCCGCTACGCCGCCGCCGAAGTCGTCGGTCGGCTGGCCGTCGGAGACGAGCACCATCACCGGAGGCAGAACTCGCTCGGGCATGGCGGGGCTCGCAAGCTCGCTTGCCAGCAGGCCGAGCGCGGCGCCGAGGTCGGTCACGCCGCCGGCTTCGAGATCTGACCACGTGAAGGTCTCGATCGGCACCGCTTCGGGTGCCGTCCACCCGGCGCCGGTGGCGAAGCGCAGCACCCTCACGAGGGGCCTGGCATGGGGGTTGCCTGCTGCCACCTCGCGCATGTGGGGCAGGGCCTCACGGGCGGCATTGTTGAGGGCCTGGATCTTGCCGTCACGAGCCATGGATCCCGAGCAGTCTGCAAGCCAGAAGAAGTAAAGGGGCCGACTCGCCAGCTCTCCGCCAGGGCGCCTGAGCACGCTGCAAGCATAGTGTGGTCCGCTTCTTGATCTCCCGGGGCTACCACATCCCCTCCCCCGTGGGTCTGGGCCACAACCACGACCGCCTGGTCGGCGAGCTCGATGCCTTCGCGTCCCGCACCGGCCTGACCGTGGTCCGCTTCGCCAAGGGCGAGTTCAAGGAGGACCGGGCCCGTCCCTACCAGGACGCCGCCGCCAGGGCGGTATCCCCCGGAGTGGTCTTCATCGGCAAGGCACAGGAGAAGATGGCCGCCTGGGCCGGCTACAAGGACCAGGCGTCACCCCTGGGCACTGCGTCCCACCCGCATTTCACCTTCTCCCGCCAGTCCCGGATCCCCGATTACTGGTACTTCTACCTCCACGATCACGACTGGGGCCCGGCCCTGGTCAAGTGCTGTTGCTATGCCCCCTATCCCCTCTGGATCGTGGTCAACGGCCATGAATGGCTCAAGACCCAGCTCGGGGCGGCCGGGATCGGCTTCGAGGCTTTGGACAACGGCCTGGCCTCAGTGTCGGGTCCCTCCCGGGCGGCCCGACTGGCCGCTTCGCTGTCCGCCGGCCATCTGCGGGGGGCCATCGACCGCTGGCTGTCCTGGCTGCCCAGTCCGCTCACCCCCGCCGATGGCGAGGCTGGCTTCCGCTACGACTTCTCGATCCGACAGCTGGAGGTCTCCGACACCGTGGTCTTCGACGCCCCCCGGCGGGGTCGGGCCTGGTTCGAGGCGGCCATTCGTGACCACCTCGACCTGGGACGACCCGAGCAGGTCGCCCTGGTGGTCGACCGCAGCGTCCGATCCCGCGGCAAGAACCCGACCCCCGGGCGCTTCGCCACCGAGGTCGTCGCCCGAGACATCAATCCCAAGCTTCAGATCCACTACAAGTCCTCCAAGGTAAAGGCCTACCTGAAGGAGGGCCGAGCCCTTCGGGTGGAAGCGACGGTCAACAACCCGGATGACTTCCACACCCTCAAGACCCTCAACGCCACCAACTGGCGGGCGTTGCGCCGCATCGGCGCCGGGGTCAACGCCCGCTTCCTGGCCGCCCTGGGGGAGGGACAGGCCGATGTTCCCGACCCCGCCACCCTCGAGTCTGTCGTGATGCCGAGCCTCCATGACGGCCAGCGCGCTCCCGGCCTGCGCTTCGGAGACCCCCGGGTCATGGCCCTGTGCCGATCGCGGCTGGTGGGGTCGCTCATGAGAGGGCCCCCATCCAGCGCTCGGTCGCCACGTAGGAGTTGGCCTCCATCGCGGCGCTGAGCGTCTTCATGAACGCAGAGGAGCTCGCGCTGTTCGCCG
>JAKAQB010000005.1 GCA_021811865.1 Actinomycetes bacterium
GCCCTTGGACTTGCCCCCGGACCATCGGCTCGGGCTGCCGCCTGAGTCCTCGAGCGACCTGCGAGGAATCGCTGGCTGACTGGGGGTTGACAAACGGTGTCTCACTGCTCGACGACCTCGACGGCAGGGCCCTGGCGGAGCACCTCGTCGGTGGCGTTCTCAAAGCCGACCTGCACCTGAGCAAGGCCCACAGGAGCCTCAAGTGGTCGATGATGGGAGCCGACGACTTCCTCCTGCCACCGCTTCCCAACCACCTCTTCCAGCGCGACAACTCCTGCTGGATATACGGAGGTGTCACGCTGAACCCGATGGCGAAGCCGGCCCGTCAACGCGAGACGATCCACTCCCGGGCCATCTACCGCTACCATCCGATGTTCGCTGGCGCCAAGTTCTCGGTGCTCTACGGCGGCGACGACGAGCAGCACCAGCCGGCCGCGCTCGAAGGAGGAGATGTGCACGTCATCGGGAACGGCGCTGTGCTCATCGGGATGGGGGAGCGGACGACACCGATGGCCGTCGAGGTGGTGTGCTCCCGCCTGTTCGAGACCGGGCAGGCGACGCGCGTGGTGGCGGTCGAGCTGCCCAAGTCCCATGCGACCATGCACCTCGACACGGTCATGACCATGGTCGACCGGGCGACGTTCGTGGTGTACCCCTACCTTGACCGACACCTGCGCAGCTGGACCGTGACGCCCGGCGACGAGCCGGGCCAGCTCCAGCTCACCCACAACCATTCCCTGTGGGAGGCGATCGCCGCCGCCCTCGGCACCGACACGGGCGGGCTCACGGTGCTGTCGACCGAGGAGGACATCCGCGCAGCCGAGCGGGAGCAGTGGGACGACGGAACCAACTACCTCGCCGTCGCTCCTGGTGTCGTGTACGGCTACGAGCGCAACGTCCCCACCAACACGATGCTGCGGAGGCACGGGATAGAGGTCATCACCGTGACCGGGTCCGAGCTCGGCCGGGGGCGGGGTGGCCCTCGGTGCATGACCTGCCCGATCGAACGTGACGCGTAGGCGCCCGTCGCGCCCCGATCACCCACGACTTCGCCGAATCGACCAAGGAGGACCGACGATGGACCTGCAAGGACGTAGCTACCTGAAGGACGCTGATCTCACCGCAGAGGAGTACGGCGCAGTCCTCGATCTCGCTGTACGGCTTCGAGATGAGAAGCGTGGCGGTGCCGAGAGGCGCCGCCTGTCGGGCAGGAACATCGCCCTCCTCTTCGAGAAGACCTCGACGCGCACCCGCTCTGCGTTCGAGGTGGCCGCACACGACCAGGGCGGGCAAACCACATACCTCGGGCCGGGCGAGAGCCAGTTCGGGATCAAGGAGTCGACGAAGGACACCGCCAGGGTGCTCGGTCGCTTCTTCGACGGCATAGAGTTCCGCGGCTTCCGCCAGTCCGACGCAGAGCTGCTGGCGGAGTTCTCGGGGGTGCCGGTGTGGAACGGGCTCACCGACCAGTGGCACCCGACCCAGAGCCTGGCGGACCTCCTCACGATGCGGGACCACGCCGGCCGGTCGCTCAACGAGCTCAAGGTCTGCTTCCTCGGCGACGCCGCCAACAACACCTGCGCCTCCGTCCTCACCGCCGGAGCCCTCATGGGCATGGAGGTGCGGGTGGCTGCGCCCACGGCGCGCCGGCCGGCACCGAAGGTGTGGGCGGACGCGCTCGCCCTCGCCGGCGCGTCGGGGGCCTCGCTCAGCGTGACCGACGACCCACACAAAGCAGTCCGCGACGTCGACTTCCTCTACACCGACGTCTGGCTGTCGCTCGGCGAGCCCGAGGAGCTGTGGGACGAGCGTATTGACCTCATGCAGCCCTACCAGGTGAACGCATCGCTCGTGGCGGCAACTGGGAACCCGGACGTGAAGCTTCTGCACTGCCTGCCGTCGTTGCACAACACCGACACCGAGATAGGCAGGCGGATCTTCCAGAGGCGGGGGCTCGAAGCGATGGAGGTGACCGACGAGGTCTTCGAGTCCCCGGTCTCGCTCGTCTTCGATGAGGCCGAGAACCGACTGCACACCATCAAGGCGATCATGGTCGCGTCCCTCTCGGGCCTCGACGGCTGAGATGCGTGTAGTGGTGGCGCTAGGAGGTAACGCGCTACTCGAGCGGACCGAGCGACCCGATGCCGAGATCCAGGAGCGACACGTCCTGCGCGCGGTGGACGCGCTCGCGCCGATCGCCCGCGACCACGAGCTCGTGGTCACCCACGGCAACGGCCCCCAGGTCGGTCTCCTGGCTGCCGAGAGCGAGAAGGACCCCGAGCTCCGGCACCCCTATCCTTTCGATGTCCTCGGTGCACAAACCCAAGGCATGATCGGGTACTGGCTGCTCCAGGCCCTGGAGAACGTCCTTCCGGGACGGCGTGTCGCAGCCCTGCTCACCCAGACCGTGGTCGCCATTAGCGACCCAGCGTTTGGCAACCCACAGAAGTTCGTGGGTCCAGTGTTCGACGAGCAAACGGCCGGGCGCCTGTCGGTGGAGCGCAGCTGGACGGTTCGCCGGGACGAGAAGGGCTACCGCCGGGTGGTGGCTTTGCCGCAACCGCGTGACATCGTGGAGATCGCCGAGGTCGACGCTCTGCTCGCCGCTGGCTCGGTGGTGATCTGTGCCGGCGGTGGCGGGGTTCCCGTGGTGCGCGATCCCGATGGCAGCCTGCGCGGCGTGGAGGCGGTGATCGACAAGGACCTCACGGCTGCCCTCCTGGCTGAGCACGTCGGCGCGGACGCCCTCGTGATCCTGACCGACGTCGCAGCGGTCGAGGTCGATCACGGCACGCCCCAGGCGCGCCCGATCGGGCGCACATCCGTGGCGGAGCTGCGAGCGCTCCCCTTCGCTCCGGGTTCTATGGGTCCGAAAGTCGAAGCCGCCTGTCGTTTCGTGGCGGCCACGGGTGGTTTCGCGGCCATCGGGCGGCTGGTCGACGTCTCGCGCCTCCTTACCGGGAACGCTGGTACGGTCGTGGTAGAAGGTGGGGGCCCGGGGAACGCACGAGATAAACGGGGAGTGGCCGGCGGGCCCGGTGGGAGCAGCGGAAACAAGTCCCTGTTTGGCCGGTAACCTCGTGGTCCGGGCCATCGCGCAACACCGCCACGGCGTCACGGTTGACCTCCTCGTCGAAGTAGGCGGCGATCCAACGCCGAAGCAACGATTCCGACGCCTCCAAGCCATGGTCATCGACCAGCCGCTGACGGATCGTCGCGACCGTCACCACCCCCAACCAGCCCTTGATCCGCTCCCGGTGGACCTGGATCCCCGGCCAGCTCGACTGGCGCAACCGCCGGTCCACCGGCGTCGGGAACCGGCCCTCCGCCAGCTCCGACCACTCCTCCGCCGACAACGACGGCCCGCCCGGGCACATCCCCGCCACCACCGCCGAGGCGCTGTACTTACGGATCGCCTTGGCGCGGTGCGCACCACGTGGCGCGGGCGGCCGTAGCCCGTCGGGGTCGGTGCTCACGGGCGTCCGCCGGGACGCGTCGAGCCGCCGGCGACGTCAGTCACGTCGCCTTCGAGCAGGGACGCAGGAAAGCCGTCGGCTCGCAGGCTGACCCCCACCTCGTCCTCGAGCAGCTGCACCACTCGGGGGGACCACGCCTCGCCGCCGTAGCGCTCCTTCGCTCGCCTGAACAAACCTTCCACCATCGGCGCCAGCTGGATGGGCACGTCGAGCGCGGAGGCGAGGTCCCCGAGGAGACCGAGATCCTTCAGCGCCAGGTCGACGGTGAAGCCGATGTCGTAGCTGCCTGAGAGGATGACCTGGCTTTCGGTCTCGTGCACGAAGCTGTTACCCGAGCTGAACCGAATTGCATCGAAGGCATCTCTCAGGTCGATCCCCGAAGAGGCCGCTAGCGTCAACGCCTCCCCCACGGCCACCAGATGGATGAAAGCGAGCATGTTGGTGATGACCTTCATCTTCGACGCCTGGCCGACGGCGCCGAGGTAGATCACCCGTGATCCGATCTTCTCGAGCAGTGATCGATGGGCCTCGAAGACCGCCTCCTCGCCTCCGACGAGCACGGTCAGCTCGCCGAGGGCGGCTTTATGGACCCCGCCGGTGACCGGTGCCTCGAGGGTCGATACTCCGAGCTTTGCGGCCTGGGTGCTCAACGAGCGCAGCACGGCCACGTCGTTAGTGGTGATGTCTATCCAGCATCCTCCCCGTCGGAGGTTCTGGAGCACCCCTCCGGGACCTCCAACGACTTCCTCGACGACATCCGGCCGGGGAAGGCAGGTCAGCACGACGTCCGCTCCCCGTGATGCCGCGGCCGGGCTGGGCGCCCATCCCGCGCCTGCCGCCAGCGAGCTCGCCGCCGCCTCTTCGGAGCTGTCGTGCACCGCGACCCTCGTTCCGGCACCGACGAGGCGACCGACGATCTTCGATCCGAGCTGGCCGGTTCCTATGAAGCCGACCCGCCAGTCGGACGTATCCGAGAGCACCTGCGTGCTTTGCACGTTGGTCGATCCTCCTGCGCTCACTGTATCCAGACCTCCGAGAAGTCGTAGTTGTCGAGCGAGACCCCCACCTTCGATGGCCTCAGCAGGAATGACGTAAATGTAGCCTCCCCGGTCGCAGTCGATGAGCTACATCTCGTGGACGATATCGGTGCGCTTCGAGCGGTCCATGGTTCAGATAGTTGGGTCCGTAGAGCTCGGTCACGTCCACGTTGTCGAGCTCCGCCTCCTTCACTCCAGCAGCGCCGGCCTGCTGGGCCAGCGCCACCCTCAGGTTTTCGCGCCCCAGCCACCTTCAGCAGCGACTTGGCCTGGCCGATGTCCTGCTCCGGTTGCGGGAGTGCCTGGTCGGAGGACGGGTCCCAGATCGAAGACAGGCCGTTGCCGAGCACCCCTTCCCGCCGAAGCCCGCGTCCATCGTCTCAGGTCGGTTCACGATGTAGCGCATCGCCTGGCGCACGCGAACGTCATCGAAGAGCGCCCATGCCGATGGTAGGCGCGCCGCTCGGATGGGCCGCAGGGCTAGCGACAGGGCTGGTCGCTGGCCGGGTCCTGTCGGGTGGATGTGATGACCCCGGCGGTGGAGGTGCTGGCCGACGACGGCGCCTCCCAGGAGTTGGCCGTCGGCGCCGGCTGCGAGTCGAACCCGGCGCCGAGCGGCTGCAGGTGAGCGTGGGGGACATGGCGACAACACGGCCGCCTGGCCGGCCTGGCCCTCCGCCACCGCTGGGCGGGCTGGCACCGGACGCCGTGCACCGGTGAGGTACGCAGCGCTCACGCATGCTTCGCAGGCCGTGCTAGGCGAGCAGCCGCCCCGGTTCAGAGCAGCTCGCGGGGGAACGACCGCACCCACTGGCGGGTGTGGTGCGCCATACCGTCGACGGTGACCACAAGGTCGATGGTGACGTGGAAGTGGGTGGCTGTGGCCTGGACGCCGACGGTGGAGGTCGACTCGGTGACCCCACCCGGTGTGGTCGTCGTCGAGGTGTGCCGTCCCCGGGCACCAGCTCGGGCGGGTTCGTCGGGGTCGGCAGTGGCGGTCATCTCGTACTCCCGCCGCACCAGCGTGTCGTGGTCGATCCGCTCCGTTTGGCTTTCGAGAAGGTGGACGCTCACCCGGCGGGACAGGGCGTCGTGGACGACTTCCCACACCGGCGGCTCGATGCGCTCCAAGCAGCGGGTCGGCTCCACCGGTGAGGGCCGGAACGCCGGCGGCGTCGCGCTCCCCTCGGCGAGCACGGCCGGCAGCTCCAGGCGGGAGGGGCGGTCCTCGCCGCGGTGGACGGTGTTGGTGGCCGGCTGCGGCGTCGGCCACACGTTGGGCCAGTCGGCACCGGCCACGGCGAGGCGGATCCGATGTCCCCGGTCGAACCGCCACGCCGTCGTGTCGATATCGATGATCAACTCCACCACGTCGCCGGGTGTCAGTGGCTCGGGGTCGGTGAGCGAGTGGCGCCGGGTGGCGTTGAGCATCCCTTTGGCCACGAGGAACGAGGAGCCGTCGGGCCCGACGTCGATGAGGCTGGTGGCGAAGCCGACGACGGTGGCGGTTGACGAGACGTGGAGATGCACCCGGGGTCGGCCGATGATGCTCAGGTCCTGGTCAAGAGGGGCGCTGGTGTACACCAGCGAGAGGGCTTCGTCCGGGCGTTGGTCCCCGACCTGGCCGAACTGCAAGCCGCCCGACCACAGCCCGGCGGTGACGCCGACGGTCGCGATGTACTCGAAGTCGTCGCGACCCTCGCTTCCCGGCTCGGCAGTCAGGCGGTGGTCGTCGCCGAGATGGAGGGTCCGCTCACAGGCGCCGGGCGCCGGCCAGGTCGTCTCCGCCCGCCACGCCCCCGCCGCGTCGAGGCGGTCGGGATCGGGTCGCTCGTAGTGTTGCATGTAGACCACGACGGGCGGCTCGTCCATGATCCCCGTGTCCCTGCCCTTGCACCAGTGGTCGAGCCAGCGGACGACCTCGTGGAGGTGATCGATGCGAGGCCCGGGGACCGCGACATCGGGCACGGCGTGGTTCCAAGGGCCGACGAGCACCTTGCGCGGCACCCGCAGGGCCTCGTACAAGCGCAGCGGTGGGTTGGGGTAGCCGTCGCGCCACCCGCCGATCATGAACACCGGGCAGACGATCCGCTCGGCGATGTCGCCGACAGAGCCGTGCCGCCAGTACGGGCCGTCAGTCTGGTGGCCGTACCAGTTGAGGAAGTACGGCTCGTTGCTGGCGAGGTGCTCCTCCCACACAGCCGCCCAGTCCTCCGACCAGCGGGCAGACGGTGGGGTGGCGTTGTACGCCACCATGGAGTTGCCGTAGTACCCGATGTCGTAGTAGCAGCGCAGCAGACCGCCCCGGTAGTGGCAGTCATCGCTGTAGCGGTCGTCGGTGAAGTACATGGGGATGATCGACCGAAGATGCGGCGGCTGGTGAGTCGCCACCTGCAGGGACGTGAACCCCCCGTAGGAGATGCCCATCATGTTCACGTTGCCGTCGCAGAACGGCTGCGCCGCCAGCCACTCGACCACGTCATAGCCGTCCTCCTGCTCGCTCTGCGGGTACTCGTCGGACACCACCCCCGCCGACGCACCAGTGCCGCGGATGTCCACACGGGCAACGACGTAGCCGTGCTGGGGAAGGTACGAATAGAAGCGGGGCCCGACCGGCACGTCGTCCTTGCGGTAAGGGATGTACTCCATCACCACCGGCAACGGCCGGGACTCCCCCCCCGGGACATACAGATCAGCGGCGAGGGCAGTGCCGTCACGGACGGGGACCCTCACGTTCTTCACCAGCCGCACCCCCGTCGTGTACCAGCAGCTCGGCGCGCCGAACATGTCCTCCGTCATCGGTCCTCCCTCCACAGCCGACCGTCGCAGGACGACCATACTGTAAGTGGAGTTTCGCACTTCTCCGCGTGGTCGTGGATTGGCGGGGACGGATGGTGGTCTGGGGTTATGCCGCGGTGGCGAGAACGTTGAGCATGGTGTCGATGATTTTGGGGTCGTGTGCTCCCGAGGATGACGCCGTTGTAATTCGTTCGGACCACATGGCCCGGCGTAGCGCAGCGAGGGCGTCGAGGAAGCTCGGCGTGGCTTTCTTTGGGTGCCAGGGGCGGGGGATCCAGGTGTACTTGTCTAGCGGGTGAGGGGCGGGTTGAACTGGGCGGGTTGGTTGTTGTGATGCGGGTTTGCGCGAGCCGGGCCGGCGTGGGTCAGGCGAGGAGGATGGTGAGTCCGGGGTCGGGTGCTCGGGCCCGGTCGGCGATGTAGGCGACGGCGTCGTGGCCGTGCTGTTCGGCGGTTCGCAGGATGCTGGTGATGACGCCTTGGGTGTGGGCGCCGGTAAACCAACACGGCGGCGGGACGGATGTCGGTCTCGGCCCGCCAGTTGGTGGCGTCGATGTGCAGGGCGGGATCGGCGGTGAGGAAGGTGAACAGGCCGGGGGCCTCGTGGGCGAGATGAGCGAGGAGCCGGCGGTTGTCGTCGCAGTCGGGCGGTCGGGCGCAGAGTGTCTCGACTCGGGAGGTCAGCTCGACCGCCGCGGCGGCCCGGCTGGCCACATCGAGGTCACGGGCGGCGAGGGGGACTTGGCGGTCGCGGCCGGTGAGGTCGGCTTCCATCTCCCGGCAGCGGCGCAGCAGATGAGCCAGGCAGCTCTGCGGTGTGGCGTGGCTGTAGCCGTCGTAGACGACGTAGCCGTCCCGGACGATGATCCCGTCGTAGTCGGCGCCGATCACGCTGGTGGCATCCGCGAAGCTGCGTCCTGGGGTGACCCAGTAGACGGTGAGACCCTCGTTGGTGGCCACCCACATCCACGCCGCGTCACCCTCGACGTGCCAGCCGGTCTCGTCCATCACCACACTCGCCGAGGCGTTCGCCGCGGCGACCAGCTCGGCATGCACCGGGACCAGCTCCTTGCTCGCCGCGCTCGCCGACTCTTGGCAGATCGCCGCGCGAGTCAGGTCGATCCCGAACCGGTCGAGCAGCTTGCAGGCCTTGTCGAAGCTCAACCCGAGCCCGTAGTGCAACCACATCCCCAACGCCCGAGCCGTCGGTCCCACCGTCGAGGCCGCCGCCCCCAACGCCTGGGAGGTCTGCTCGGGGTGGCCGCCTTGCAGCCGGGTGCCGCACCCACCGCAGTGGCCGACCGCCACGTTGAACTTCGTCACGACCGGGGTGACCGGCGGGATATCCACCTGCCACTGCTCATCGACCCGGTCGCAGACCACCATGCCACCACAGTCCGGGCAGCGATCGGGCAGAGCGGCCTCCAGCTCCCGATCCGGCCGGCCCGCCGGCGCAGCCCGATGACCGTGCCGGCCGTGCGCCTTGCCCGACTTGCGCCCCGGCGACTTCGCCACGGCCCCCGACTCGCCCTTCGAGAACGGAGCCGACTGGCGCTTCCCCCGCCGCCGAGCGTCCTCCAACCCCACCTCAAGCTGGCGGATCCGCTCCAACTGGTCGATGATCACCCGATCCTTGACCGCGATCCATCCTGGCAAGGGTTGCTTGACCTGGACAAGCCACGTTTCCCTTACCAGGCGGGCACTTTCGTGGATCTCGCAGGCCCGCTACCAGCCCGTTCGCGAATAGCCGAGGCTAGCTCAGCTACTGTATGTCACGAAGCATTGATCCCGATCTCCAGATGCGAACCAGAGTGAGGACTTGACAATGACCGACAGAGCAGCCGAGGACACCGACTCCCGAGACCCGACCTCCCTCCCAGTCCGAGTTGCCGGTGCCGGAGCACGTGAGGGTGTCCATAGGGAGGAGCTGTACTGCAGAGTGTCGCCCGAAGTGGACATCTTTGTGCGTCACGTGGCTCCCGCCAAGCCTGCCGCGACAGAAGGCAACCGCAGGCACATATGGCTCTTGCACGGCGCCGGGATGGACTCGCTGGGCTTTGACATCCCTGTTCCGGGCTGGTCGTTCATGGAGCGTCTTGCCCGTCGAGGACACGAGATTTTCGCCTGCGACTACCGAGGGCACGGGCGTTCAACTCGCGTTGCGGACGGCGCGGGGATCGATGCCGCAGTGGTTCGCGACGACGTCGCCTTCGTCGTGCGGCAGCTCGCAACCTCGACGGAGTCGACTGCCGACCGAGCTGCTTCGGATCCAGAGGTGCATCTGGTCGGGATTAGCTTCGGGTCCGTCGTCGCTCCCATGATCGCCAAGGAGCTGGGCGCTCGCATTGGGAGCATGACGTTGTTGGGTCCGATCTTCGCGAGCTTAGGAGCCTTTGGTGATGACTTCGCCGCCTTCGTCGAGGGACTGACCACAGCACCCTGCGGCTACGCCTTCACGACCGAGGAAGAGTGGAGCGAGCTGTTCCTCGCGAGTGCTGAGCCGGCAGTACTCCGGTGGCATGAGGTGTGCTTCGGGACGGCTTACGCATATCCGATCGGACCCTATAACTCCGTGGCGTCGCTTCCTGTTGACACCGACCTCTCGACGGTGACGTGTCCGACCCGCGCCATCATGGGGGATCGCGATCCGTTCGCATCGGTAGACGACATGGACCATCTGTTCTCACTTCTCGGCACCGACGACACAGCTCTCATCGTGCAGGAGAATGTCGGTCATCTGCCATACGTCGAAGCCCATGCGTCGAGTGTCATCGACACTATCGACGCAATTGTCAGCGGTCGGCCGTCTTAGCCCCAACAAGTCCCGCCGAAGTTCGTTTGCCCCTCAAACTCGTGCCCAGAAGAAAGAGAGTGTCCTATGAGTAGCGTTCATGAAAGTGAGCATGCGCTACGCGCTAGCGCACTGTCGCCGTGGGAGGCCGTCGGCAGCTCAATAGCCCAGATCGGTCCTGCGATCGAGATGCTGTTTATCATTGGTGCCATCGGCGCGATCGCCGGCTTGGGTGCTCCATTTATTGTGCTGGTGGCAGGCGTCGCCTACATATTCCACGTCAATAGTACGGCAGAGTTCTCGAAGGAGATCCCCAGTGCCGGAGGTTACACCGCGTACCTAAAAGCAAGCGGCGGTCGGCCTCTCGGTGCGAGCTCAGCCGTGTTGTTCATGGTGGGCTGGGCAGGTATAGGGGCAGGGTTCGTGCTGTTGATGAGCTGGTGGGTGCAGACATCACTCCAGGGGCTCGTCTCGATCACGATTCCTTGGCCTGTCATCCTCTTCGTCCTGACGTCGGTGTTAACGGCGTTGTTGGTGAGAGGCATTGTAGTTTCTACCAACGTAGCTATCGCGATGTTCTTCTTCGAACTGGTGATAGTTGGGGTTGGTTTGGTACTTATTGTTGGCCGATCCGCGCACTATATCACGTTTGCGGCCTTTGAGCCGAGCAACATTCTCGGTGGATTCGGGTCGATCGGCATTGCCTTTCCGCTGGCGATCTTCATGTTCATTGGTGCCAGCAATTCGGCACCGCTCGCCGAAGAAGTGAAGCGGCCGCGCGTGACGGTGCCGATCGCCGTGTTCGGAGCGACAGCATTGGCCGCGATCTTGTTCGTCGTTGGTAGTGGGGTGTTGGATGCGGGCTTCCACAATAGCGCTGCCGCCATGGGTAAGTTTGCTATTCCGTTTATAAGTGCGCCCGGCATTCGGGGTACCGTGTTGGTGAAGTTCATTTATCTAGCCGGCGTCTCGAGTGTCTGTGCCATCTTCTTGGCTGGGTTCAACGCTGCCTCGCGCGTCCTGTTCAGTCTCTCGCGGGACGCGTTCCTGCCGAAGTCGCTGTCCAGGATCAACCGGTTTGGAGTACCGGCCGTGGCAGTCATAGCGCTGTCAGCGAGTACGACCATCATCGGCGTGCTCGTAGGCTGGCTGGTCGGCGTCGTGAACGGGTTTTCTGACCTCATCAGCCCAGGAACTGACGTCTACGTTGTCTTGCTGATCGCCGTGAACCTGGCGTTGATCGCGTACACCCTCAAGGATAGGAGTGGGCGACGGTCTGCTGCCAGGACGGTCGCTGTAAGAGTGGTCGCACCGCTTATTGGGTCGGTCGTCCTGGCCTATCCGCTGTGGGAGAGCATCAAGCCTGGTGCATCGGGTGCCGCCGGTTGGGACTGGCTCGTCTGTGTGGTCGGGATTGCCCTTGCGTGCGGCGCCTATCTCTGGCACAGGAGGAAGGCCCCGGCTGGCAGCAGAGCAGGCGCAGAGTCGCCCGCGGTGGATTCCTAGGGTCTGTCAGGCTGTCCCAGAATCGCCTTGTCGGTGCATAGTCATGCGCTATGTCGCATAGAGATGCGATCTACTGACCCGAATGCTGTCCCCTGCGGTGCGCACCGGTGTTTGCCAATCGAAGCAACGTTTACTATGAGCACCCGTAAAATGGACGATGATACTGGTGCAATAACTCCAAGCTGTAGTCGTCGTTGTAGTAGAATACTGTGATGGCAAACGGGTATCGTTCGGGCGATAGGAATCAGCTCTTTGTGTTGCCGCCTTCCATGTGGGACTGGGTGGAAGAAGACCACCTCGCCTAAGCTCCCCTCGAAGACTCTGGCGTCCGAGCTGCTGGACGCACCCTACATTCCTACAGTACCTTGCGACTCGACTCCTGGACGTGACCGGGACCGGACCGGCGCCGGTCGCCGCAGGGGAAATCCTCGACCGGCCGTGAGTCCGCAGCGCGACCGTTGACACTTGACCACAGTGAGCATACTCCTCGGGAAGACTACTGACGGAAGGGTCGCTTTCATGCAGCGTCGTCTGGGACTGGTGGGAGAGGCGCGCGACTCGTCGACGTAGATCGAGGCTGAGGCCTGTCGCGGACCGCAGCGAGTAGGAGTAACATCAGTAATCACAGAAAGTGTCTCAAACGACAGATCGAAGGGGTTGTGTGTTGAAACGGCTCCCCGCCTTTGTTGCTTCGCTGGTCGGCGGCTTCGTAATCGGCCTTTCCGGGACCGCGTAGGCCGGCACTGCATCAGGCCCGTACGGATATTATTCGAACTATGGATATTCTTATGAGAACCAGAATAGCATTTCTGCGTCTCCCGGACAGATTACCGTTGACGCCACCACCGCAAGTACCACCAACTACGTGAACGCGCCGGCAGGATATATCGGCGGGCTTCCTATCATCTATAACGGCAACGGTTCAGTTTGTCACGAAGGCTCTTGGGTCTACACTTCGCAGGCGGCGTCAGGGGTCATCGCCACCCTCAAGGGGGGCTGCGGTCCAAACAAGATGGCTACTCCACTTACGGCAGCTTTGCTTCTCCAGACCAGAATAGCTAGCAGCTGCTCGAACTGAGGATAGGTGAGAAAGTGAAATCCCACAAACGGGCTTTTTTCGTTGCCGGGTGTTCCGGCATTATCGCGGTCGGTGCGCTGGGCCGGATTCCTGGTATCCGCCGAAGTGAATGCCGCGCCTACAATGCCGAGCGGCCACCAAGCGTATCATGTCAATCAGCAAGGCGAGACATATGGGTCGGCGGCAAACGCGAGTCCATCGAACTTGCCGGACCTTATTGAGGTCACGGATAACCAGGGGCAAATTGGCTACATCACACGAGCCGACTTCTTGGGCCCGTCCCCATCATTGAGTCAAGTGCTGTCGATGCCGACCGACAATAGCGGTAACCTCGTGGCCCCGCCACGCACGGTGCTCGTATACAATTCCGCTGGAACGACTCAAGTTGGGACCTTTACGATAGGTTCGATGTCGGCGACGAGTGGCACATCCCTGACGAGTAGCGCGACTCCGTAGGGCGGTCGGAGCTAGTGCCCTGGCCAGGAACGATCGCGCGTTTCAGATGACATGAAAAGCACACGGGCGTGAGTTTGGGGGCTCGGACGGTGTGCAGCCGGCCGCAACCGGCCCGACCGATCGACCCGATCGGGCCGTGACCGAGGCCGGTCGCGGCGTGCTCGACTGCGGATGGGCGCGACGAAGCGGCCGTGGGCTTGCCTCGGCCGTTGAGGGGACCGTTCAGGCGGCGACAGCGGCAGGCGGCGCCACGGTGGCGGGCCGCCCCCAACGGCGCTGACGCTCGGAGCGCAGCCGCTCGCGCATGGCCGGGTCGGCATCATGGGTGTTGCACCACCGCAAATGGGCGTGCAGCCGGCCGGTGAGCACAACGTGGTTCGGGTGGTCGGAGTTGTTCAACACGAACTCGCGCAGCGGCGCGAAGTGGCACTCTGAGCGGGTTGGCCCACGACGAGTAGGTGGGCGTGAAGCACAGCTCGACGTTGTGCTCGGCGGCCGAACAGCTCCTCCAGGCGCGCTCGCACCGGCTCGTGGTCGGCGTCGAGGAGGTGGGCGTAGGTGCTCTGGAGCACCGCCGGGCTGTGCCCCGCCCACGCCGCGGCACGCACCACCGGCACCCCGGCAGCCAGCCAGGCGGCGATGGCGGTGTGGCGCAGTGAGTGAGGCGTCGGCCGGGGCTCGGCCAGGCGGGCGTGCTCGATGGCCGGCACCCAGACGCGGGCCCGCCAGTTGGTGACCCGCAGCGGACCGCGGTCGGGACCAGACCAGAGCCAGTCGTTGGGGCCAAGCCCACGAGACGCGACGTGCCCGGCCATCCGTGCGGCCAGGCCGGTGTAGAGGGTCGGCACCACCCGCATCCCGGCTCTCGACTTCGGCGTCGTGAGCGAGCGGTGCCCGTGGACCTCGACGGCCGTGCGCCGAACGGCCACCTCGCCCGCATCGAGTCGTAGGTCGCGCGCCTGGAGCCCGGCCAGCTCCCCGATGCGCAGCCCGGTGGCGGCCGCGAAGGGCACGATGAGCGACCAGTGGGGGTCCATCGCCGCCTCCAGGGCGGCCAGCTCGGCCGGCGCCAGGAAGCGACGTTCCGGGCGGTCCACGCGCGGCGCCGGCACCCGGGCGGCCGGGTTGACGACGAGCAGCTCCTCGTCCACGGCGGCGGTGAGACAGGCGACGAGGATGGCCCGCACGCGGACCGCAGTAGCGGGCGCCATGTCCGAGGCGGCCAGCTCGGACACCCAGGCAGAGATGTCGCTGCGCCGGAGGCTCGCCAGTCGGCGCTCCCCGAGAGCCGGGGCGACGTGCAGGCGCCATATGGACTCGTCGCGCGCCGCCGTGGTCGCCCGCACCACCCGGCCGGCGAACCAGCGCCGGCCCCACTCGGCCAGGGTGATACCGTCGGCGGTGGGGTCGGCGCTGCCGCCGCGGGCTCGGGCGCGCAGCATCTCAGCCCGTCCCGCCTCGGCCTCGGCACGGGTGTCGTAGTTGGCTGTGTGGCGCCTGCCGCCGGCGTCGTACCACGAGGCCTCCCAGGTGACCGCGCCGGAGCGCCACTGGCGGCGACGGACGCCAGTCACTGCATGTCCCGGGCGCGACGCCGGCCCTGACGGACCCTGGGTGCTGCCGGGGCGGGCCCGGTGGCCTGGACGACCTCGGACTCCAGCCAGGCGGCCACGTCGACGGGGCGGAACCGGACGGTCTTGCCGACCCGGATGTAGCGGATGCGGTGGTAGCGCGTCAGCCCGTAGATGGTGTTCCGTCCGACGCCGAGGTAGTCGGCGAGCTGGTCGACGGTCCACAGCTCAGGGGGTTGGGGGGTGGTGGATGCGGTTGGGTCGCTCATGGCCGTCACGAGGGCGGCGCGGCGCGACAGAGCGCGGATGACGGCCTACGGCCCGACCCTACCGCGGCGCAGTCGCGGCGTGAGACTGCACCCTACCGCCCCCGACTCTCTCCACACCCCTCCTGACCAGGACCTTTGCGGTGGGGCTAGCTGGAATCGAACCAGCGACCTCAGCATTATCAGTGCTGCGCTCTAACCGACTGAGCTATAGCCCCGGGTGTACCGGGCGTCTGATGGTACTAGCGGCAGGGGGAGGCGGCCAGCCCGGGGACCGGGCCGGCGACGAGGCGGTCCGTGATGGAGGCGCGCCCGCCACTTGCGGGGCCGGCCGAGGAGCGGACGGCCCGAAGGGCACGAGCGGGCGAGGTTGCCCAGGGGCAGCTCTTTCTTCGGATGGTCCGTCCTAGGCGTCGAGGATGCGCACGGCCAGCACGGCGGTGTCGTCCGAGCGGTCCCGGTCGTCGGCGGCCACGAGGCGGTCGAGCACGGCGTCGAGGTCGCAGCCGTCGCCTGCTGCCAGCGTGGCCGCGAGGCGCCCGAGTCCGACGTCGAGTGGCTCACCGCGCCGCTCGATGAGGCCGTCGGTGTAGCCGATCAGGCAGTCGCCCGGAGCCAGGGCGGTCGCAGCCGACTCTCGCTCGGAGGAGGTCACCCCGAGGAGGATGCCGCGGGCGTCGTCGAGGATCTCCACCTCCCCGCCGGCCCGGCGAACGATCATCGGCGGGTGACCGGCGGTGGCGTAGCGCAGGTGCCAACTGTCCGATGCCGCCGCCGGCGGCTCGAGGCGGCCGAAGAGGAGGGTCGCGAGCGGCACGACGTGCAGCCCTTGGACCAGCCGGTCGACACGTTCGAGCACGACCGTCGGGTCACCGTTGCCGTCGTCGATGGCGTTCCACGCGCACGCCCGGAGCAGCCCTCGAAGGTGGCCCATCGCCGCCGCCGCCGACAGGTCGTGGCCGACCACGTCGCCGACGGCGAGGCCGACCGAACCGTCGGGGAGTGGAAGCACCTCGTACCAGTCGCCGCCCACATCGGCGTCGGCGTCGCCGGTCAGGTAACGGGCAGCCAGCTCGAGGCCCGGCACCGAGGGCAGGTCCGGCAGGAGGCTGCGCTGCAGGGTCTCGGCGGCACGGTGCTCCCGCTCGTAGAGCCGGGCGTTGTCGAGGGTGAGGCCGGCCCGCCGGCCGAGCTCGGCGGCGATGTCCAGGTCCTCCGCCGTGAACCGGCGCCCCGACGGCCCGGCGACGAACGTCATCACACCGAGCACCCGGCGGCGGCGAGCGACGAGGGGGACGTACATGAGCGACCCCGTGCCGAGCTCGTAGGCCATCCGGCGGGCCTCCGGATCGCTCAGCGAGCGACGGATGAAGGTGTCGTCGTACTCGGGGACCAGGCCCGCCTCGCCATTGTCGAGGACGCGGTACACCTCCGCCTGCCGCGTCAGCGATCGGTCCGCGACCTCGAGGTAGCGCTGGAGGAGGTCCTCGCGGCCGTCGCGGTGACGGGCCACGCTGCGCAGGATGTTCCCCTGATCGTCACCGAGGCGGATGATCACCCAGTCGGCCATGGCCGGCACGGTCAGGTCGGCGAGGCGACGGATCGTCTCCTCGACGTCGAGGGTGGCGCCGAGGCGGACGCTGGCTTCGGCGAGGAGGGCGAGGCGGGAGCGGGCGCGCTCGGCGTCGTGGCGGGAGAGGCGCTCGGCGTCGTAGGCCTGCTCGCGCTCGGCTTCTGCCCGGACCCGTTCGGTCACGTCCGTCTGCACCCCGACGAAGCTCACCAGGCGATCCTCGCCGTCGAAGACGGGGGAGATGGCGACCTGGTTCCAGAAGGCCGTTCCGTCCTTGCGGTAGTTGAGCAACGTCTGGGTGACCGGCCGTCCCTCGGCGATGGCGGAGCGCAGCTCGTCGACCGTCGTCGCATCCGTCGCCGGACCCTGGAGGAACCGGCAGTTCCGACCCCGGACCTCCTCCAGGTGGTAGCCGGTCACCCGGGTGAAGGCCGGGTTGACCCACACGAGCGGGTTGTCCTCCTGGCGGGGATCGGTGATCGTGAACGCCAGGTCGGTTGCGATGATCGCCCGGTCACGCAGCAGCTGCACGGCCGTCTCCGGGTCCTCCAACACCCCCCGGGGGGCGGCCACCTCGAGGAGGACGACGAGCGCGAGCTGCGGCTCGGCGTTGGAGGGGGACAGCGGGAATCCCGTTACCCAAAGCGTCCTCCCCGGTCCGTCGGGGACCGGGGAGGGAGCCATCACCGCCTCGCCCGAGACCGGGTTGCCCGTCGCCAGCCGGAACAGCGGGTTGCCGCTGTCCTCCAACGGCCGCCCCGACAGGTCCATCAGGCCGGCGGCCTCTCCCCACAGGTCGACCGGCATCGGCAGCCGTTGCTCGCCGGACCTGCCGGCGGTCACAGCAACCGCCGAGCGGTTGGCGTAGATCACCGCCCGCCGGTCCAGGTCGATCAGCAGGATCGCTACCGGGATGTCAGACAGGACGGTTGGGAGCACCACGCCGGCGGTGCCGCCCGCCGATCCGGCGACCAACTGTGCGGCCGACTCGACGATCGCTGCTGCGCTGGCACCGGGGTTGGGGTTGGAGGCCTCCGCGAGCGGCTCGGAAGTATTGTCGGGGCGCGGCGCGACGGGCATCCTCCGACGAAGTTACCGGGACCGGAGGGCAATGCTCAGCGCGGCGCGCGGGGCTGGCGGGGCTGGCGGGGGCGCGTGGCGGCGGGGCGGGGCGAGGGCGGGTGGCGGCGGCGCGCGACGAAGGGACCGGAAGGGGCTCCGGTCCCTTCGCGATGGGCTGCGCCGGGGGAGGGAGAGCGCTGCCAAGGAGTACATCGGCGTGTCGCTGTCAGACCTGAGGGGAAACTGACAGGGTCAGCCGGCGTCTCCTTCGGGACCGCGAGGGCCTTGCCGATCTACCATCGGTCCTGTGCAGACCCTGCGCCGTGTGCTCGTCGCCCTCGGGGCTGCCGGTCTGGCGGCGCTCTTCCTGCGGCTGCGGGGCAGCGGAGGCACGCCGCCGCGCCATGGCGGGTGGCGGCAGATCCCGCTGACGGAGCTGGAGGACGGAGACGGGGAGGAGCCGGCGGAGCCGGGGGTCGGGTCGGGGGCGGAGCCGGTCGGGCCGGAGTGATCGGACCGGCCCGAGGGCCCGACGATGGCCACGGGTTGCGGATCGTCTTGATCGGTCTCGGGGCGGTAGGCGTTGGGGTGGCACGCCACCTTCTCGGCCAACCGGGCACGCAGGTGGAATCGATCCTCGTCCTGGCTCGGGACGCTCGTGCCATCACCCGAACGGAGGGCATGAGCGCCGCGGTCTCCCTCCGGCCCATCCGGGGAGCGCGCATCCCCGAGGGCACTGACGTCGTGGTCATCGCCCGGCCCGACGATGCCACCGCGCTGGCATCCGACGCCCTCCGAGCCGGGGCTCACGTGGTCGCCGCCCTGGACGACCCCCACCACGTGCGCCACCTCCTCGCCCTCGATCGCACCGCACGCGCCAGCGCCCTCAGCGTCGCCGTCGGCGCGACAATGGCGCCCGGGCTGTCATGCGTGCTCGCCCGGTACGGCGCCTGCTTCCTCGACGAGGTCCACCAGATCCATGTGGCGAGCTACGGGACCGGGGGCCCGGCCTGCGCCCGCCGCCATCACGCCGCCCTGTCGTCGATCGCGACGGACTGGTACGACGGGGCGTGGCGCCGGCGCCGGGGTGGCACCGGAAGGGAGCTCATGTGGTTCCCCCAACCGGTGGGAGCCGCCGACTGCTACCGCGGCCGTCTGGTCGATCCGGTGTTGCTGGCGCCGGCGTTCCCGGGCGTGAGGCGCGTCAGCGCCCGGATGGCGGCTACCCGCCGGGACCGCCTGAGCGCCCCGCTGCCCATGCTCCGGCGGCCGCACCCGGAAGGTCTCGTCGGCGCGGCCCGGGTGGAGTTGCGCGGCACCCGTGACGGGGCGCACGAAACCCTGATATTCGGGAGTGTCGGCCGGCCGGCCCTCGTTGCCGGCACGGTGGCGGGAGTCGCAGCGGTCTGGGCCGCCAACGGGCGGCTCGCGAGGGCCGGCGCCGCCGGGCTGGCGGAGATGGTCGATGAGCCGGGCGCGTTCCTGCGGGAGGTCGCGCAGCGTGGGATCACGCTGTCGGCGTTCGAGGGCGCGATTGGCTGACACCGGTGGGGTATGGGGTGGCCTGAGCGGCCCGCGTCGTCCTGGCGGTTGCCGGGGTTACGGCTTTCGAAGGCGGTTGCCCAGCCTCTGCGTCCACTGATAGGGGTCGTGCCAGCCGATCGCCACGAGCGACTGGTTGAGCAGTCGCAGGGCGCCGCCGGCCTGAACATCGCTCACGTTGCCGAGCATGCGCCGGGCGACCCGGTTGCGCGCCTCCTCCAGCGCCGCCCGGTCGCCGGCAGCTGCTTCGACCAGCGCGGCAACGGCCTGCTTGGGATCCTTCGCGACCGTCGCCAGTTGGAGCGCCCGAGCCTCGAGGGCGTCAATGGTTGAGGGAGCCAAGGGGAACCTTTCGTGTGAGGTGCAGGCACCTCAGTGTGGTCGCTTCGGGGGCACCGGGCCAGTTGAGGACCGGTGCGGGCTGGGGTGGGCGAGCCCGAGGTGGCGACGCGGCCCCGCAGCGCCGCTCGCGCTACGCCCCGCGCCATGGTCCCGGTACCGGGCGCTCCAGCCTCGCCCTGGCCGCTTTGGCCCGCTCCGACCCGCTTTGGCCCGCTCCGACCCCCTTTGGTCGGTCGAGGCACCTCCTCAGGGTCAGGGTCAGAAAGGCAAACCGCGCGCACGGCATCTAACCGCGCGCATAGGGAGCCGCATACCGTCGCCTGTGCGCACAGTTTGTGGCTCTGCGCGCGGTTTGGCGTGCAGCCGAGGGCATGATCAGGACAAAAGCCTCGGAGTGGTACCTCAGATGTGCACGGCTGCTCCGCTACCGGCGGGTAACAACCGATATCGCCCCGGCCGCCCCGGCCGCCCCGGCCGCCCCGGCCGCCCCGGCCGCCCCCGCCGCCCCCGCCGGCCCCGTCACCCGACCATGCGGTCCCGGCCTTCCCAATACGGCGCCCGGAGGTCCTTCTTCAGGATCTTGCCGCTCGGGTTGCGGGGGAGCGCCTGGGCCCACTCGATCCGTCGTGGGCACTTGAAGCCGGCAAGGCGCTCCCGGCACCAGCCGACCAGCTCTTCCTCGGTGACCGCGCCCTCGCCGCCCCCGCCGCCCACGCCACCCACGCCACCCACGCCACCCACGCCACCCTCCCGCCGGACGACGAGCGCCAGCGGAACCTCCCCCCACCTGTCGTCGGGGATGCCGATGACCGCAGCGTCGGCGACGGCCGGGTGCGCCATGAGCACGTTCTCGACCTCGGCCGGATAGATGTTCTCGCCCCCCGAGACGATCATGTCCTTCACCCGGTCGTACAGGTAGAGGTAGCCGTCCTCGTCGAGGTAACCGGCATCCCCCGAACGAAGCCATCCCCCCCCCGCCACCGCTTCCCCCGTCGCCTCCGGCTGGTTCCAGTACCCGTGCATGACGACCGGCCCTCGGATCCAGATCTCCCCCACCTGACCGGTCGCCAGGTCCGTGCCCGTCGCCGGGTCTACGACCCGGAGCCCGATGCCCGGCGCCGGCACCCCGGCGGCGCGCAGCCGGTGGCGGTGGGGTCCGTCGAGGTCGTGGTCAGCGGCGGGCAGGTAGACGACGGCGCCGGTGGTCTCGGTGAGGCCGTAGACCTGCAGGAGTGGGCAGCGGAAGGTCCGAACGGCGTCGGCGAGCACCCGCTCCGAGATGGGTGACGCCCCGTAGGCGAGGCAGCGCAGGGCCGAGAAGTCCCGTTCCGCCACGCCGGGGACCGACACGAGGAGCTGGATGACCGCCGGCACCACGAAGGTGTGGGTTACCTGCTCCCGTTCGAGGGTGTCCACGAGGGCGGGGGGAACGATGTCCCGGACGAGCACGCAGGTGGCGCCCCGGGCCAGGCCGGCGAGGAGGTACCCGCCGCCGCCGATGTGGAACAGCGGCATGGGAACGAGGCTCACGCTGCCGGCGTCCAGGAGGACGACGTCGCGCAGCAGCTCGGTCTCGGCGACGAGGTTGGCGTGCGACAGGAGAACGCCTTTGGGCCGGCCGGTGGTGCCCGACGAGTAGAGCTGGTAGGCGATGTCCCCGGCGTCGATGGGCACGGCGGGATCGTCGGGGGGAAAGGCGTCCCGCCAGGCGGCATACGTCGGCCCGGCGCCGCCACCCTCCCCGCCGATCGAGACGACCCGTGCGCCGCCGAGGTCGTCCACGACAGGGTCGATGGTCGCCAGGAGCTCCGCCCCGACGGCGAGGAGCTTGGCCCGGGCGTCGGCGACGACGAACGCCACCTCCGGCGGCGCGAGCCGGAAGTTGACCGGCGTCGGCACCGCGCCGATCTTGACGGCGCCGAAGTACAGCTCCACCTGTTCGGGGCTGTTCTTGTCCAGGTAGGCGACGCGGTCGCCCCGCTCGACGCCGGCGGCTACCAGCGCATTGGCGGCCTGGTTGGATCGGGCGTCGAGCTGGGCGTAGGTCATCCGGCCGCCCTCCCACCGCAGCGCGGTGTGGTCCGGGTCGCGCTCCGCCCAGTGCCGCAGCATGCCCGTCGTGGTGGGCGCCACCGCCCCGCGTGCTCCGGTGCCCATGCAGCGTTCCCCCCGTCGCTCGTCGACGGGGGGAGGCTACGCCCCGCGGGCACTCGCTGGGTCCCCACCGGCGGAGGGCCGCCAGCCGCCGCCCAGCCGCCGCCGCCCAGCCGCCGCCAGCCGGTCAGCCCTCCGGCAGCGCCGCCAGCGCCGCCAGCGCCCGGTCGGGGTGGTTGTCGAGGAGGTGGTAGAGCAAGAGCAGCTGGCAGATGGCGAGCGGCTCGGAGCGGGGTCCCTCGCGCAGGACGCCGAGGCTCTCCGGCAGCGGGTGGTCGACCTCGAGGCGCTCCCATATCGCCTTCTCGAGGACGCTGCTGTCCTCCCGCGAGGCGTACCCGTGGACGTGGAGGGCGTCCACGGGCCGGCCCTCGGCGTCGCGGGAGAGCTTCAGGTGCATGGCGTGGGTGTCGTCCCCGGCCAGGACCCGGGTCATGTCGGGGTGGCGGATCGTGGGGCGGAGCAGGACCTCTGCGGACAGCGGGGTGCCCGGCGGGTCGTCGCGGCCCTCGACGGGCGCGAAGCGGATGACGATGTCGGCGTGCTCGCGTTGCGGGCGGATGTAGGCAGCGGACTCGGGCTCGCGCCGCTCGAGCTCGGCGAGCACCTGGTCGGGCGTGTAGCCCCGCTCGCCGCAGTCGCGCTTGACCTTCCACTGGTGGCGGATGCCCTCCGGCGGGTCGAGGTGGACGGCGACGTCGAAGCAGGCCCGCGCCAGGCGCGTCGAGAGGGGCAGGAGCCCTTCGACGATGACGAACTCGCGCGGCTCGACCAGCTCGGGCCGGACGAGGCGGCCCGAGCGATGGTCGTACACCGGCTTCAGGATGGGGTGGCCGGTGGCCAGCAGCTGCAGGTGCTGCTCCATGATGTCCATGTAGTTGCACGCCGGGTGCAGCGGCGTGAACGGCAGCGACCTGCGCTCCTCCCGGTCGTAGCGGTGGTAGTCGTCCACGCAGATCGACGTGGCCCGTTCCGGCCCGAGCGCCTCTACGAGGCCGCGGGTCAGGGTGGTCTTGCCCGTGGCCGAGTCGCCGGCGATGGCCAGCATGACCGGCCGCGTCACCGGCTCCACCTGGGCGCGGTGCATGCGCAGGACCTTGTGCGGCATACCGGGACACTACGGAGCGGTCCCGGGTTGCCGCCTCCCGCCGGTGGGGGATGGCGCGGGGGAACGTCGCTGGCGCGGCGCAGGCCGGCGCTAGCGTCCGGCCTGATGCCGGGGCCGGTGCGGGTGGTGCTCGTCGACGACCACGAGATCGTCCGCCTGGGGCTGAAGGCGATGCTGGCGCGCCACGCAGCCGAGGTGCGGATCGTGGGGGAGGCGGCCGACGTGGCCGCCGGGATCACCGCCGTCGAGACCTTCCGGCCGGATGTGGTCATGACCGACCTCCGCCTCGGTGCGGCGAGCGGCCTCGACCTCGCCCGCCAGGTCCTGGCCCGCTGGCCGGAGGTCAAGGTCGTCGTCCTCACCGTCTACGACGACGAGCAGTACGTGTACCAGGCGCTGCGGGCGGGCGCCGCCGGCTACCTGCTCAAGCGGGTCGACGGCGCCGAGCTGGTCCGCCACCTCGCCGAGGTGGCCGCCGGGCAGGTCGTCGTCGACCCCACCCTGGCCGGTCGCCTGGCCACATCCGCCGCCCGCCTGCAGCACGGCGAGTTCTGGCCCGGGGCTCACCTCGGCCTGAGCCAGCGGGAGAGCGAGGTCCTCGCCTTGATGGTGGCCGGCCTGTCGAACCGGGCCATCGCCGCCCGCCTCGTGGTCGGCGAGGAAACGGTGAAAAGCCACGCCTCCAGCGTCTACCGCAAGTTGGGGGTGGGGGACCGGACGGCGGCGGTCGCCGCCGCGATCAGGGAGGGGCTCTACCAATGACCGACGGCGATTGGGTCGGGCGGGTTGACCCGGCCACGGCGCGTGAGCTGCTGCTCGGGACCATCGACGCCGTCGCCGCCGCCCTGGAGCTGTCCGACCTCGCCCGGCGCGTGGCGGACCTGGTGACCCGTGCCATGCGCGTCGACGTCTGCTTCGTCCACGTCCTCGACGACGACGAGCGGGGGCTCACCCTCACCGGCGCCACCCCGCCGTTCGACGCCCAGGCCGGGAGGGTGCACCTCGCCCTGGACGAAGGCGTCTCCGGCTGGGTGGCCGCACGGCGCGAACCGGTCGTCATCGTCGAGGGCAAGCTGGACGACCCCCGCTACCGCTACTTCCCCGAGCTCGGCGGCCTCGAGTTCGTCTCCATGGCGTCGGTGCCGATGACCTCGCGCCCCACCGGGCTGGCGGGGGTGATCAACGTCCACACCCGGCAGCGCCACGAGTTCGACGAGGGGGACGTCGCCCTGCTCACCGGGATCGGGCAGCTGGTGGCCGGAGCCATCCACGCCGCCCGCCTCCACCGCCAGCTCGTCCACCGCGCCCAGGAGTACGAGGGGCTCGTGGAGAGGTTCGTCGCCGTCCAGGAAGCCGAACGCCGCCGCATCGCCGCCGAGGTCCACGACGGTGTCACCCAACCGGTCGTCAGCCTGGCCATGCACCTCGCCGCCGCCGCCGAGGCGCTTGGCGACGGGGACCACGCCTTCGCCGCCGGCCAGGTCGCCACCGCCCGCAGCCTCGCCGAGCTCGCCGTAGCCGAGACCCGCGCCGCCCTCGCCGGCCTGCGCCCCCCCATGCTCGACGACCTCGGCCTCCCCGAGGCCATGCAGTCGCTCGCCGCCACCTCCGTCGCCGCCGGGGCGGACGTCACCTGTGACGTGGACGTGCCCGTCACCCTGCCCGACCACGTGCAGGTGGCCGTCTACCGCATGGCGCAGGAAGCGATGCAGAACGTCGCCAAGCACGCTCACGCCACCAACATCCTGCTCCAGCTGCGGGCCGCCGGCGACGAGCTGGTGCTGCGGGTCAGGGACGACGGAGCCGGCATGCCGGCGCCCGGGATCGGCCTCGACGCCATCCGGGAGCGGGCGGAGCTGCTCGGCGGCACGGTGAGTGTGAGCAGCGCCCCGGGCCGTGGCACGGACCTCATCGTCCGCCTCCCCGTCGCCGGGTAGGGGCCGGCGGGACCCGGATCTCAGGCCGGGCGCAGGTCGGCCAGCTCGACGAACCGCCTGCCGGCGAGCGGCAGCTCGCCGTGGCCGACGAGGTAGTACGGGCGGTCGAGGGGCGTCCCGGGGACGTCGGCGACGGCCAGGTCGCCGCCGACATCCTCGCGCGCCGCGAGGGTGACGCCCAGGCCGGCGGCGGCGCCCGCCAGGGCGGCGCGGTTGGACCCTAGGGTGAGGCGGGGCGGGTCGATCCCGAGCTCCTCGAGGAGCGCTTCGGTCGTGGCCCGGGTGCCGGAGCCGGGCTCCCGGAGCAGCCAGGCCGCCCGCCGCCACCCGGCGGCGACGTCCGGCCGACCCACGACGACGAGCTCGTTGGGCCAGCGGCCGAGGGTCACGACGTCGGATCCCTCCGGCGGCCGGCCGGCGACGGCAAGGTCCACGGCGTGGTCGGCGAGCAGCCGCCACACGCGGTCGCGCGGGGCCACCTCCAAGGCGACGCCGATGTCGGGGTGACGTCCGCGAAACCGTACCAGCAGGGGCGGCAGCACCACCTCGCCGGCGGTCGTGACCGCCGCCAGGCGCAGCAGCGCCGGCACGCCCGCCTCCGCCCGGGCAGCGTGGAGGGCCTCGTCGAGCAGCCCGAGCACACGCCGGCCGTAGGCGGCCAGCGTGGCGCCGGCCGGCGTGAGCACGAGGCCGCGGCCCTGGCGGGCCACCAGGGGGCTGCCGATCTCCCGGGCCAGTGCCGCCACGGCGGCGGAGACCGCCGGCTGGCTCACGTGCAGCCCGCCGGCGGCGCCCACCACGTGGCGGGCGTCGGCCACGGCGACAAGGGTGCGCAGCTGAGCGAGAGTCATAATGGATAGCTTATCGGACCTATCTAAAGTCTCAATGGACGGCAAAACTGTGTGGCGTTACGGTTCCTCCCATGGCCGATCGCTGGAGCGCCGGTGTCATCCCCTACGCCGAGATGGGCTACTGGAACCCCGACTACGAACCCAAGCCCACCGACGTGCTCGCCGCCTTCCGGGTCACCCCGCAGCCGGGTGTGCCGCCCGAGGAGGCCGGTGCCGCCGTCGCCGGCGAGTCCTCCACCGCCACCTGGACGGTGGTGTGGACCGACCGCCTGACGGCCAACACCCACTACCAGGCCAAGTGCTACCGGGTCGACCCGGTCCCCGGGAACCCGGACCAGTACATCGCCCTCATCGCTTACGACCTTGACCTGTTCGAGGAAGGGTCCATCGCCAACCTGACGTCGTCGATCATCGGCAACGTGTTCGGGTTCAAGGCGCTGCGGGCGCTGCGACTCGAGGACCTGCGGATCCCGCCCCACTACACCAAGACGTTCCAGGGGCCGGCGCACGGCATCGTCACCGAGCGGGAGCACCTCGACAAGTACGGCCGCCCGCTGCTCGGCGCGACCGTCAAGCCGAAGCTCGGGCTGTCGGCCCGCAACTACGGCCGGGTCGTCTACGAGGCGCTGCGGGGAGGGCTCGACTTCACCAAGGACGACGAGAACATCAACAGCCAGCCGTTCATGCGCTGGCGGGATCGGTGGCTGTTCTGCATGGAGGCGGTCAACCGGGCCATGGCCGAGACCGGCGAGGTGAAGGGCCACTACCTCAACTGCACCGCCGGCACCATGGAGCAGATGTACGAGCGGGCGGAGCTGGCCCGCGAGCTCGGCAGCGTCATCGTGATGATCGACCTCACCGTGGGCTACACCGCCATCCAGTCGATGGCGGCGTGGGCCAGGCGCAACGGCGTGATCCTGCACCTGCACCGGGCAGGCCACGGCACCTTCACCCGCCAGAAGAGCCACGGCGTGAGCTTCCGGGTGCTGGCCAAGTGGATGCGCCTCGCCGGCGTGGACCACCTGCACGCCGGCACCGTGGTCGGCAAGCTCGAGGGTGACCCCAACACCGTCGCCGGGTTCTACGACACCCTCCGCGGTGACAAGGTGGACGCCGACCCGGTGAAGGGCCTGTACTTCGAGCAGGACTGGGCGTCGATGCCCGGTGTCATGCCCGTCGCCTCCGGCGGCATCCACGCCGGCCAGATGCACCAGCTGCTGCACCACCTCGGCGAGGACTGCGTGCTCCAGTTCGGCGGGGGCACCATCGGCCACCCGATGGGCATCGCCGCCGGCGCCACCGCCAACCGGGTCGCCCTCGAGGCCATGATCAAGGCCCGCAACGAGGGCCGCGACTACCTGGTGGAAGGCCAGGACATCCTGAAGGCGGCCGCCCGCCGGAGCCGGGAGCTCGACATGGCGCTCTCCACATGGGGCGACGTCACCTTCAACTACGAGTCGACCGATGTCCCCGACGTGGTCGAGACCCCTACGGCGGTGTGAGCATGCGTGTGACCCAAGGGACGTTCTCGTTCCTCCCCGACCTGACCGACGACGAGATCCGCCTGCAGATCCAGTACTGCCTGGACCACGGCTGGGCGGTGTCCGTCGAGCTCACCGACGACCCCCACCCCCGCAACACCTACTGGGAGATGTGGGGGCTGCCGATGTTCGACCTGCCCGACGCCGCCGGCGTGCTGGCCGAGGTCAAGGCGTGCCGTGACGCCTACCCCGGCCGCTACGTGCGGGTGATGGCCTACGACTCGTCGTTGGGGCGCCAGACGGTGGCGCTGTCGTTCATCGTGCAGCGGCCGGTGGAAGAGCCCGGCTTCCGGCTCGAGCGGGAGGAGGGCCCGGGCCGCCGGCAGCACTACGCCCTGCATCCCTACGTCATGGCCCGCCCCACCGGCGAGAGGTACCCGGCGAACGGCTCATGAGCCGGGACGGGGGGCCCGGGTCGGCAGCCGGCGTGGGCGCCGGTGAGGACGGCGCCCCGCCGGCGCGGCCGGGGTTCGGCATCCGGCGGCCGGAGGCCATCGCGGGCGACGACGTCGAGGCGGCAGCACTTTCGGCGCTCCCGGCGCTCCCGGCGGACGAGCTCATCGATCCCGACGAGGAACGGCGCCGCAGCAACCTCGACGGCATCCTCGGCCGCCTCGACGCCGAGCTCGTCGGCCTCGAGCCCGTCAAGACCCGCATCCGGGAGATCGCCGCCCTCCTTCTCGTCGACCGCATGCGGCGGCGCTTCGGCCTCGACGCCCCCCGCCCGACGCTTCACATGTCCTTCACCGGCAGCCCCGGCACCGGCAAGACCACCGTCGCCGTCCGCATGGCCGAGTTGCTCCACGGCCTCGGCTACCTCACCCGAGGGCACCTCGTCGCCGTCACCCGCGACGACCTCGTCGGCCAGTACGTCGGCCACACCGCACCGAAGACCAAGGAGGTCCTCAAGCGGGCCATGGGCGGGGTGCTGTTCATCGACGAGGCGTACTACCTGTACCGGGTCGACAACGAGCGCGACTACGGCCAGGAATCGATCGAGATCCTGCTGCAGATGATGGAGAACCAGCGCGAGGACCTCGTCGTCATCCTCGCCGGCTACAAGGACCGGATGGACACGTTCTTCTCCGCCAACCCGGGGATGAGCTCGCGCATCGCCCACCACATCGACTTCCCCGACTACTCGGTGACCGAGCTGACGGCGATCGGCGGCCTCATGCTCGAGCAGGCGGGGTACCGGCTGTCGCCCGGCGCCGTCTTGGTGTTCGAGGACTACCTCCGCCGGCGCAAGGACCAGGCGCGCTTCGCCAACGCCCGCAGCGTGCGCAATGCCCTCGAGCGGGCCCGGCTCCGCCACGCCGGCCGGGTGCTCGGCGCCGGGCGGCCGCTCGGGCGCGACGACCTCGTCACCTTGGAGCCGGAGGACTTCCTGGCGAGCCGGGTGTTCGCCGACCCGGAGCCGTAGCGGGGCTTCCGGGCTCGCTGCTGGGGTGCCACGATGGTGCATGCCCGGCGCCACGGCCCGACCGACCCGGGACCCGGCGGCCGAGGGGTTGCCGGCGGCCGCGCTCACCGGCCCGGTGGGCGAGTGGGTGAGGGCCGCCACCCCCCACACCGAGGTCGACCCCGCCGCCCTGCTCATCAGCACCATGGTGGCCTGCGGTGTCGTCGCCGGCCGCCGGCCACACCTGTGGGCCGGCAACGCCCGCCAGCCGGCGGCGATCTTCGCCGTCGTGGTGGCCGACACTCCCAAGGCCAACCGAGGCCTGTCGTGGGCGGTGACCCGCCGGCTGCTCGGCGTGATCGACCCCGAGCTGCTGCACCGCCAGGTGCGCACCGGGCTCGGCAACGGCCGCCCTGTCCTCGAGACCCTCCATGCCGCCGCACTGCCCGACCGCCACAGCCCCGGGGACCGCCCGAGGGACTCGACCAGGCTCCTCGTGCACGACCCGTCGTTCACGCGCACGCTCGGGATGGCCGCCCGCCCCAACTCCGAGGTGGCCACCCTGGTCCGCAGTGCCTGGGACGGCCATCCGCTCGAGGTGGGCCACGGCCGCCACCGCGTGGAGCAGCACCACCTCGGCGTCATCGCTCACGCCACGCGCGACCAGCTCGCCCATCGCCTGTCGATCACCGACGCCTCTGCCAGCTTCGTCAACCGCTTCGCCTTCGTGATCGCCCGTCGCCAGCCGCCGCTGGTCGACGAGGGAAACGTGCCACCCGAGCTGATGGTCGAGCACGGCCGGCGGCTGCGGGAGGGCCTCCAGGCCGCCGCGCGCCTCGGGGTCCTGTGCCGCTCCCCGGACGCCGAGGAGGTCTGGAAGGCGGCGTACCCGACCCTCGCCGGCGACGACCCTGGCGGGCTCCTCGGGATCATGGTGGCCCGCGCCGCCCGCCACGCCATGCGCTTCGCGCTGGTCCACGCCCTCACCGAGGGCGCGGCGGTCATCGGGGCCGAGCACATCGAGGCGGCCCTTGCCCTGTGGTCGTACTGCCGGCGGTCGGCGGCGACGGTCGCCTCGAGCGCGCCGTCGGCGTCGGCGGACCTGGGGTCCGACCTCCTTGCCGCAGTGCTGGCCGCAGGGGAGCGGGGACTGAGCCTGAGCGAGCAGCTCGACCACTTCGGGCGCAACGTGCCGGCAGGCCGGGTTCGGGTCGCCCGCCAGGCCCTCGAGGAGGCCGGTCTGGTCGTGAGCGGCGCCGAGCGCCGAGCGGCGTCGGGGCGGCCGGCGATGGTCACCCGGGCGGTCCAGGTCGCCGGCGGCGGTCGGCAAGCCTCGTAAGTTCGTTTCCCTCGTCGGGCGCGCCCGGCGCTTCACCGGCAGTTCGGCGAAGCGTCACCCAGTGTTCCGCTCCAGGTCGAAGGGTCCTCACTCGGGCGAAACCTGCCATCTCTAGGGTTCGTGCCAGTCCGAGAGGGGCGGTTCCCGACCCCGGGGCCGCACTGGAAGCAAAGGGAGCCAGCTGCATTGACCCAGTTCGACGCCGTGCTGTTCGACAACGGTGACACGCTGTTCCACAAGCCAGTTGCCCCGCCGGCCATAGCCGAGCTGGCGGCCTCCCTCGGGCGGCCGGTAGGCGAGGTCGAGGCGGCCGCCGCCTACCAGGCGGTGAAGGCCAACAAGCTGGCCATCCTCGACGAGACCCTGGTCCTCGGCCGCAACCGCTCGGCCGACGGGCACTTCGCCTACTACACCGCCTGCTACGAGCCGCTCGAGGCGGTCGCCCCGGGGATGGCACTGGCCTTCTACCGGCGCTTCAAGACCGACCCCGCGTCGATGATCCCCTACCCCGACACCGCTCCTACGCTGCGGGCGCTGCACGAGGCGGGGATCAAGCTGGGGGTCGTCTCCAACACCGGCTGGAACATCCGCCAGGGCTACGAGCGGGCCGGCTTCGGCGAGCTCATCGACGCCTACGTGCTGTCCTTCGAGCACGGGATCGCCAAGCCCGACAGGGGGATATGGGAGCTCGCCTGCTGCGAGCTGGGCGTCGCTCCCGAGCGGGTCCTCATGGTAGGCAACAACCCCGTTGCCGACAGCGGGGCGGCTTCGCTGGGCTGCACTTGTCTCATCCTCCCCGGCGTCGAGCGCGGCCGCGAGCGCGGTCTCGCCACCGTGCTGCGCGTGGTGGACGTCGACCAGCCCGCCGCCCTCCCGGCGGCGTGAGGAGCCTCGCGATGCTGCACGAGTCTGTCCACCTCGTCGCTGCCGCTCCTCACCTCCACGGGTGGCTCTACGACACCTTCGCCCCACCCAACTGGGTGAGGGCGCTCCTGTACGTCCTCACCTGGCTGGTCATGCTCGGTGGGCTCTACGTCCTGTTCGTCCGGGCCCCTCGCCGCGACCGGGCGCACCGCTGGGCGACCCAGGACGTGTTCGTCCTCGCCATCCTCTCGGTGCTGTTGCTGGCGTGGGACACGTTCCTGAACGACCAGCTGTTCGGCCCGATCGTGTCGGCCATCCCGGTGTTCGGCAACTTCCTCAACTGGATCCAGCTGCCCGACCTGCCCTACATGTTCATCGTCGTGCTGGCTGTCGCCACCATCCGCAAGCCCGGCACCGTGACGGCGCTGATCTTCGTCAAGCGGGTCCTCGGCGAGATCATGTTCTCCTCGCACGGGCTCAACGTCATCAACTGGCCCGACGCCCTCAACGAGGGCATCTTCACCGACCTCTACATCCTGTGGCGGGGGGAGGTGCTCTTCAGCAGCGCCCGGGCCATGATCTGGGACGGGTTCGTGATCGGCTTCCTGCGGGCGGTGCCCAACACGATCATCGGCGATGCCGTGCTCGACCCGTTCCTCAACGGGCAGGTCCACACCTGGGCCAGCTTCATCGGCACCAACCTCGCCGGCGGCGGTGGGATCCTCGGCAACGGCCTCGGCAACGGGGTCGAGGCGGCTGTCACCGCCCCGCTGGCCGTACGGGTGGCCCGTTCGGTAGGGATCTTGTCGGGCTACAAGACCGTGGCCCGCGCGTCGGGGGCCGGCGGCGGAGCCCCGGCGCTGGCACCCACCGGCGGCGGTGGCAGCGGCGGCGGTGACGGCCTCGGCCCGCAAGGGGGGCGATGATGGACAGCCGCTGGCGGGTCGTGAAGCGCATGACGATCATCGGAGCGCTGCTCACGGCCTTCTTCCTGATCGACGGGCTGGTGCTCTTCCTCACCGGCGGCCTCAGCGCCGACGCCGGCCCCGTCTTCCCCTGGCTCGGCGGGGTGTTCACCAAGAACCGCTCATCGGGCACGGGGCTGCTGATCATCGGTGTCCTGTCGCTGGTCGTGCTCCTCACCGGCTGGTTCACCTACGGGCGGCGGGTGCGGGCCGAGCACCTGGCCTCGGTCGGGTCGGAGGCGCAGCGCGTGCAGCATGAGCGCTGATCGCATCGCAGGCCAGCCCGTGCCTGCAGTGCTCCGGGCCCGCGTCGAGGAGCTCTGCTACCACCCGGACCGCCCGCCGGCCCTCCGCAGCATCGACCTGGCGGTCCGCACCGGGGAGATGGTCGTGGTCGCCGGCCCCTCCGGCAGCGGCAAGTCGACGCTGGCGCTGGCGCTCGCCGGCCTGATCCCCCACCGGGTCGGCGTCGCTGCCTGGGCGGGTGAGGTCACCTGGGAGCAGGGCGGGGCCGCGCCGGTGGACCTGACAGCCCTCCCGCTCCACCAGGCGGCCCAGCACGTCGGCATCGTGTTCCAGAACCCCGAGTACCAGCTCATCCAGTACCAGGTCGACGCCGAGGTCGCGTTCGGCCCGGAGAACCTCGCCCTGCCCCACGACGAGGTGGTCGCGCGTGTCTGGGAGTCGCTCGCCAAGGTCGGTGCCGAGGGCCTCGCCCATGAGGCCATCAGCGGGTTGTCGGGGGGCCAGAAGCAGCGGGTTGCCATTGCTGCCGCGCTGGCCATGTCGGCGCCCATGCTGGTGCTCGACGAGCCGACGTCGGACCTCGACCCGGTGGGTACCGATGAGGTCCTCGCCGTGCTGCATCGCCTCGCCCACGAGGAGGGTCATGGCGTCGTCCTCGTCGAGCACAAGCTCGACGAGGTGGCGCCCTACGCCGACCGGGTGCTGCTCGTGCAGGACGGCCAGGTCGTCATCGACGGCCATCCCCGCGACGCGTTCGTGCCGACGAGCCGCTGGCGGGCGGCCGGTGTTCGCCCGCCTGAGCTCGCCGCTTTGAGCGAGGCGCTCCCGGAGCGCTTCGGTGCCACGGTGGCCCTCACCGTGGAAGAGGCCGCCGGGCGGTGGGAGGGCGCCGCCGGGCGGTGGTTGGGAGCGAGGCCCGAGGTGGCGCCGGTCGGGCTGGTCTCGACCGGCACTTCCGGGGCGGAAGACGCCGCCCTCGAGATCGCCGGCGTCACGGTGTCGTTCAAGCAGCGGCGGGCCGTCGACGGGGCGGAGCTGCGGGTCGGCGCAGGTGAATGGGTCGCTCTTGTCGGCGCGAACGGCTCGGGTAAGACGACGATCGGCTCGACGCTCATGGGATTCGTCGAACCTGCCGCCGGCTCCGCGACGGTGTTCGGCAGGCCGACGGTGTTCGGCAAGATCCCCAAGCAGGCCGACCGGCTGGGCTACCTGTTCCAGAACGTCGACGACATGCTCTTCTGCGAGACGGTCCGCGCCGAGCTCGAGTTCACCCGCCGCAACCGGGTGCCGGCAGGGCCCGACGCCCCCGACCCTGCCGAGGTCGCCCGCCTCATCGGCCTCGCCGACCGGCTCGACGCCCACCCCTACGCCCTGAGCGGCGGGGAGCGCCAGCGCCTGGCGCTCGGCGCCCTGCTGACCCGGGCCCCCCGTGGCCTGATCCTCGACGAGCCGACCACCGGTCTGGACGAGGCCCACGCCGAGGCGCTGTTCGAGCTGCTGGCTCGCGTCCGCACCTCGATCGGTTCGCTCACCTGCCTGCTGATCACCCACGACATGCGCCTCGTCGCCCGCTTCGCCGACCGCATCGTCGTGGTCCGCGAGGGCCGGATCGTGCTCGACACCACACCCCGGCGGGCATTCGCCCGGATCGAGCTCCTCGAGGAGTGCGGCGTGCGGCCCCCGCCGATCGCCCGGCTGCACGCCCGTCTTGCCGCCCGACCCCTGGATGAGGTGGCCGTCAGTGTCGACGAGCTGGTGGGATTGCTCGGCCTCCAAGGCGAGGACATTCACCGGGGGGTCGTCCATGTGGCATCCGATTGACCACTTCCTCTTCCACGGCCTCGTGGGCGAGACGATCGTCGCCTACCTCATCACCTTCGTCGTGCCCCTTGCCGGCCCGGCGTTGTTCATCCGCTTCGTCGGGATCAAGGGGCTGCGCAACGTCCTGACCTACGAGCCGAAGGACACCCCGATCCACAGGCTCGATCCCCGCCTCAAGCTGCTCTACCCGGTGTTCATCGGCGTTTCGTCGGTGCTGCTCTCGTGGCAGTGGACCTACGTCCTCTTCGGCGTCACGCTGGTCCCGTGGGTCCTGCTCCGCCCGTCCCGGGTCCGGGTCCGGGTCCTGGCCGTGATCGTCGTCGCCCCGGCGCTGCTGGCGATCTGGTCCCAGGGCCTCTACGCGACGACGCCTCACGACAAGCTGATCTTCGCCTTTCCCGTGACGATGGCCTGGGTCGGCACCGTCGGGCTGTCGAAGGCAGGCCTGGTCTACGGCGCCCACCAGGCGTCCCGGATCCTGGTCACCTCGTCGGCGGCCCTGATCCTCGTGTTCACCACCCAGCCCTCCGACGTGGTCTGGGCGACCACCCGGCTCCTCGCACCGCAGCGGATCGGCCTCGCCATCTCGGTCGGGGTCCGCTTCCTGCCCAGCCTGTTCGAACGGCTCAACACCGTGATGCGGGCCGCCGAGGTCCGTGGTTACGACTTCACGACACCCGACCGCTGGTGGCGACCCCGCCAGAGCTGGGACTACGCCCGCCGGATGGTCCGGGCGCTGCCGCTGCTCACCGTCCCTATCCTCGTCGGCTCCCTCCGGGGCTGCAGCCAGATGGCCCTTGTCGCCGACTCCCGGGCATTCAACGTCAGCCCGCGCCGCTCGACGTACCGCGTCGTCGCCTGGCGGACCGGGGACAAGGTGGCGCTGGTGTTGGGCGTGCTCGTCGCCGCCGGCGTCCTCGTGATCGTCCTCACCGGCAACGGGCGGTTCTGAAGGCGGGCTCGCCGAGAGGTCGGCTCGTGGCGGCTTGGACTTGGGTGCCAACAAGGGAAGCGATGCGGACTATAATCATAGTCCATGACGACGCTGCCGCTATCCGAGGTCAAGGCCCGCCTCTCGGAGATTGCTGAGGAAGTGGCCACTACGCACGAGCGAGTCCAGGTGACCAAGAATGGCCGCGAGTACGTCGTCCTCATCGCCGCCGCCGATCTGGAGTCGATGGAGGCCACCTTGGAGCTACTGGCCGATCCCGAGGCCCAAGCCAGCGTGGCCGAGGGGATGGCCGCGGTGTCGAGGGGTGATGTGCTGGATGAGGCCGAGGTCCGGGCCTTGCTGGCTGAGCGCAAAGCCCGCGCTGCAGGGTGAGATACCGGGTCCAGGTGGCCCCGTCGCTCGGCCCAGTGGCGAGCACGGTGTGGTGAGCACAGAGTGCGCTACATGATCGACGAGGACCGGGGGGTCGTGTTCGTTATCGCCATCGAACACCGCCGGGACGCCTACCGCTCGCGCTGACCGGAGCCAAGGAGGAGCACTTACCCATTACCCAGAGGGCGACACGAAATACCACCGGGACGCCCGCCAGTTGCCGAAGGGGTTCTGGGGTGCCCAGCCGCGCAGGGTTTGCTTGACTACCGAGATCTGGTTGTCCCCGGTGGGGAACCACAGGGCGGCAACCTGGCGGGACAGGTAGTCCTCGGTGGCGTAGACGTAGCGCAGCCCCGTGTGGGTGTGGGCCTGGGCGAGGAGGTGCTCGAAGGTCGGGGAGTAGTAGCCGCCGCCGAAGTAGTTGCCCCTCCCGAACTGCGAGCCGTCGGTCGGCAGGATGCTCATGTCCCCGTAGTCGGTGAACCACAGCGGGTAGAGAGCGATGGCGAAGTTGCAGGGTCCCGGCGGGCACACGCCGTCGACGGAGAACATCGTCGTCGCGCTCGCCGGGCCGAGGACGATGTCGACTCCCGCCGCCTTGGCGGCGGTCTGGAAGGCCTCGGCTTGCGCCTGGACCCCGGCGTTGCCGGTCGTGTAGTTCATGTACAGCGAGAGGGTGCGCCCCTGGGCGATGCCCGACCCGCACTCGTTTGGCCCGGTGCCGGGGTGCTCGCAGACGACGTAGCCGTTGGCGCTGCCTCGCCAGCCGTGTGCGCCGAGCAGCGCCTTGGCGGCACCGACCGAGTAGGGGTCGGGGTTGGACCGCTCCCCGGCGCTCGCCCAGACATCGCCGGGGATGTTGGGCGCCGGACCGTAGGTGAGTTGACCGATGCCGTGCAGGGTGGTCTTCAGGTAGAGCGGCTCGTTGACGAGATGTTGGAGCGCCTGGCGGATGTAGAGCTGGCGCACGAGCGGACCGTAGCGAGGGCTTGTGTAGCCGAGCTCGGCCGACTGGAAGTAGTCGGGCGCCCATGGGGCGACCGTGTAGCCGTGGGTCGTGAAGTAATGGCGCAGGCCGAGGTCGCTGTAGGGGATCCAGCCGTAGTCGATTGCCCCACTGCGCAGCTGGTCGACCTCGGCGGTGTCGCTCGTGAAGGTGGCGAGCACGACGTGGTCCAGGTGGGGCTTCTCGGGACCCGAGTAGCGACGGTTCACGCTGAGCACGGTGCGGCCGGTCGTGGGCTCGTAGCCCGTCAGGTGCCACGGGCCGTCCACCACCTGCCAGAGCGGGTTGGTGGCGTAGGTGGACAGCTGCTCGGACTGCCTGTAGAGGAACTGGAAGACCTTCTTGGCACCGGCGGGTGTTGCTGCATAGCTCCCCGCCTTGGTGCCAGCGGAGGTCTTGTCCCAGGCCTGGGCCGGCAGCGGGAAGATCTCGGTGAGCTGGTTGTCGGTGTACCACTGCTGGCTGTAGGAGTGGTCGAGGTGGAGGATGAGCACGGTGGGGCTCACGTAGTCGACGGATCGGACGTTGTCGGGGATCTCCCCGGGCACGTAGGTCCCGATGTCGCTCTCACCTGCCTTGTACAGCTCGAAGAAGAACCGGATGTCGGCTGTCGTGACGGGGGTCCCGTCCGACCAGAGGTAGCGCTTCAGCCGGATGGTGACAGTGGTGTCGTGGTTGGAGTAGGCGGGTGGGTAGGCGAGGCTCAGCTTGGGGTTGATCACCGGGCGACCGCCCTGGCCCTCGAAGTAGAGGGGCCGCCACATCCCCTCGTCGGTGGCCAGCTCCCATGGCTCCTGGTTGGCACTGTTCTCGAACGGGAGCATCCAGCTGAAGCTGTCGGTCGCCTGGAGGGCGTAAGTCGCCGTCCCTCCCGTGAGCACCTTGGCCCGGTGCTTCGCTGCCGACGCCGAGCTGCCGCACGCCGCCAGCACGAGAGCGAGGGACAAGGCGGCCACCACGCCGGCGCGGGGCGCCGGTCCACGCCGCGCCCGTGGACCGATTGGGCCTGCTGTCGCCCGGGGCCCGTCCTCGTTCGCCATGTCTGCGTGCTCCCCTCGCAGGCTCCACGACCCTTCGCCTGGCGGCGTCCGCTGCGGACCGACCGACCAGCCGGGAGGCGAGCCGGGAGGTTACTCGACGGCCTGATGGGGTTGGGGACGGGACAGCTCCCCGCCGCTGCACCACAAGGTAACTTGGGGTAGGTGGATCAGCCGCTCATCACGGACAGCGCCCGCCGCCACGGTGTCGGCGACGAGACGATCCTCGATGATGGCATGACCATGTTCATCGGACCCGACCACGCGGGCAACCCCTACGAGATCGGGGTTGCGAACTCGTCCGAGGGTCCTGTGGTCGCCCACGCCATGCCCGCCCGCGCCAAGTACCTCAGGTGATGCCCATGCCTCGTAGCCTCGAAGAGATCCTCCACCGCGCCGAGGAGCTGGCGACCCGCTTTGAGAACCACGAGGCCGAGTCTGCCAACGTGGCCGACGCCACCGCCCTCAGAGTGGTCCGAGCGGCCTTCGCCGAGCGAGCCGAGGCCGAAGCCCGCCTTGCTGCCGCCGTCTCGGTCGCCAGGGCCGAGGGTCACTCCTGGGCAGCGATCGGCGCCATGGTCGGCACCTCGGGGGAGGCCGCCAGGCAGCGCTACGGCCAGCCTTCACCGCATCGCTGAAGCGGCCGCTGAAGGAACGGTTCGGTCTCCGGGTCCTCCGGTCATCCTCATCTGTGGGGCGGCGGGCTAGCGTTTGCCCAATGGTCCGCGGGTCAGGAGGGCGCCGGCCGCCCGCGCGCAGCGGGAAGCGGGCATCGGTGAGGAGGCCGCGCCTCGGCGAGGCGGTGGACGTCGATCGGCTCCTCGACTAGGAGACCCGCCAGGCCCTCCACCGGGAGCTCACCGCCGACCGGCCGGGGCTCGTGGCCCTCGGTCAGATCGAGGTGGCAGTAGACGACGACCACAGCCTCCGCCGGCTCCGGGATGCTTTTTCGGCGGCCGTAGCCGGGGGCGTGAGGGGGCCGGGACGCTCGGCTCCGCTCGGCACCCTGTTCGCCGGCGCGGCCTGCCTCCACGACGGCCCCCTGCCGCTCGGTCGGATCGGCATCAGGTTGAGCAGCGTGCTGGAGCGGGCCGGGTGGACCCGGTGGTCGACGCTGTGGGAGCGCTCCGTCGATGACGTCTCCATGCTGGTCAACGTCGGCCCGGCCGCCACAGCCGAGCTGCTCGCAGCCTGCTTGGACCGGAGCCTGGCCGGCCTGGCCCGGGCGGCGTGGACCGACAACCCCGGCGCTGACGACCTGTCCGTGCTGCTCCGGCGGGAGCGGGACGCCCCCTGCCAGCCGCTGCTCGAGGCGCTGCTCGAGACCCGGGCGGGGCCGGAGCCGGCCCGGGGGGCGGCCGACCGGCTGCTGCGAGCCGCGGCGCCGTGGGCCCTCGAGCTCGACGCCGCGGTGGCCGGGCTCCTCGAGGCTGCCGGCGCCGGGCGGGCCCAGGCGATCTACCTGGCCTGGGTGACGTCGGGCTCGCCCCACCCGGTCCAGGATGTGGCTGCGGCCAACGGCATCACCGGCGAGAGGGTCCGCCAGATCGTCGCCGCTTCGGACCGGAGGGTCCGGGCGGCGCTGGCCGCTTGGCCCGGACCGCTGCGCTGGGCAGTCACCGCGTTGCGCCGCCGCCTGGGGGCGGTCGCCTCCCTCGACCAGGTCGGGGAGGTGCTGGAGGCCATCGGCGTGGCCAGCTGGCCTGGGCTCTGCGGGACGCCCGCATGGGGCGGGGCCGGCTCGTCGCCTCCGGGCCGGGAGCCCGCTGCCGACCGGGTGCCAACCGCCGGACTGCTCGTCTGGCTCGCCGGCCCCTACCGACCGGTCCCGTCGAGGCAGGGCTGGGTCGCCCTCCAGCCCCGGGCGGTCGCCGCCGCCACCGCCTCCTGCCTTGCCGCCGACGGCGGGGTCCGCCGCATCGACGAGGTCCTGGCCGAGCTGGACCTCGCCCCGGCCACCGCCGAGGCGTGGTTGCACGCTTGCGGCGCGGTGGCCGTCCACGGCCTCGCGGTCTCGCTGTCGGGATCGCTGCCGGACGCGATCGAGCGGGTGCTCGACGCCACCGGCCGGCCGTTGACCGGCGAGGAGATCGCCGCGCACCTGGCGGCAGGCGGTCGCACCCTCACAGCGGGCGCTCTACGGGACCGGCGGTTCCGCTGCGACGACGGCGCCTACCGGCTGGCGGACTGGGGGCCGCGCCCGGCGGCGAAGGCCACGGCTCCGCAGGTCGAGCGCCCGCGGATCGCCCGCGGCCGCCGCCCGGAGGCAGGCGCAGGCACCGAGGAGCCCGGCGAGCGCGAGCCGCTGTGGCTCTGGGTCCGTGTCGACGCCGCCGTCCTGGCCGGCGACGAGGCCGTGATCCCCACCTCCCTCGTCGAGGGGCTCGGAGTCGCCCCTCTCAACCGGCGCAGCTTCGCCACCCGCTACGGCCCCGTCGTGGTGGCCAACGACGGCGCCGCACCGACCCGGGGATCGGTGCGCGCCGTCGCCCTCGCCGCCGGCGCACGGGTCGGGGACACGATGATGATCGGCTTCCGCCCCGACGGTCACGCCGTGGTGGAAGTCCGTCACGGCACCGGGCAGGCCCCCACCGCCGCCGAGGCTGGGGCACCACCGGACGCCGCTACCGTCCCCGGCCGCTCTTTCAACGTCACCCCAACCAACGCCAGCGCAGTCGGAGGCCCCAGTTGAGCAACCATTCCACCAACCTGGAGACCGCCCTCCAGGGCCTCGAACGTCAGGTCGACGGCGCCCAGAAGGCCCTCGGCGCCGCCCTGAGGGAGGTCAAACGAGCCAAGGCGGCCGCCGCCGTCGGCCAGGTCCGGGAGATCGCCCAGGCCCTCGACAACGCCTCCCAGCTCGCCGACCAGGCCGCCGGCGCCGTCGGCGACGTGCGTGACGGCTGGCGCTTCGACGTCGGCGCCTGGTTCAGCTCCGGCGAGTACGTGAAGGAGCTGCTGGCGACGGCGGCCGACGCCGGCCTCGACGTCTTCGAGTCCGACGACCGGCTCCTTTGCTACCCGGCGGTCGTCCAGGTGTCGCCGGCGGATCTCTCCGTCTCGATCGACAAGCGGCGTGACCGCCGCGTGCGGCCCTCGTTCGTGGTGCGCACCCTCTCCGCTCTCCAAGGGCGCGAGCCGAAGTCCAAGCCGGAGGCCTTCATCGCCGCCCTCGCCGCCGCCTACGACCTCGTCGTCGCCGGCAAGGGCCTCCGCCCAGGGGTGCCGGTCAAGCTGGTCGACGTGCACGGCGTGCTCACGCTCCTGCCCGGCTCGGCGCGCGACTACACCCGCCAGGAGCTCGCCCGCGACATCTACCTCCTCGACCGCTCCGGCCTGGTCACCACCAGGGACGGCCGGCGCATGACCCTGCCGGCCAGCGCCACCACCCGCGGCAGCGGCCAGCTGACCACGGTCAGCCAGACCGGCCAGCCCAAGGTGTACATCACCATCGCCTTCACCGCCCGCCCCGGCACGCAGGGATGATCGGCGCCGGCGAGTACGTCGAGCTGCTCGGGCGCGAGTACCTCGGCGACTACGTGGCCGACGGCGGCGCGGCGGTGAAGTTCGTCGTCGGCTCCGACGACGCGGTCGCCGACGCCTACCTGAGCGGCCTGCGCACCGCGGCCGGCGACGCCGGCTACCTGGTTGCAACCGTGGACGCCGCCACCACCCGGGTCCATCTCTTCGAGCAGGTCTTCTTCGAGGTGGCCCGTCAGGTCGACTGGGAAGCCCTTGCCCGCACCGCCGCCGCCTCCGCCCTGGTTGCCGCCGGCTACCCTTCGCCGGAGACCCGGGAGCTGTCGCTCGAGCAGGTTGCCGCCCACCATCGGGTCGAGGCCCGTGAGTTGCGCCGGGACGTCGACCGCGAGCTGCAGCAGCGGGTCCACCGCGACTACGCCATGGTGGCCGAGCTGCGCACCGCCATGCTGCGCCTGTGCCAGGCCCAGCTGCGGACCGGCCAGGTCGCCGACGCCGAGCACGCCGCCATCCTCGAATGGCTGCACGGCGACCTCCGCCAGATCTCCGCGCTCAAGTCGGCTCTCATCTTCCGGCGGATCGGGCGGCACAACGCCCGTGGGATGCTGTTCTCGCTGGCCCACTGGCTGGCCGTGCAGGGCCACGCGGGCCTCGTGGTGGTGCTCGACATCCGCCGGCTCGGTTTCGCCCGCCGGCCCGACCCCGCCGAACGCCACGGCCACTACTACACCAAGGCCGCGCTTCTCGACGCCTACGAGGTGCTCCGCCAGTTGGTCGACAACACCGACGAGTTGACCTACTGCCTCGTGTCCGTGGTCGCCTCCCCCGCCTTCCTCACCGACCCCGCCCGCGGCCTCGACGCCTACCAGGCGCTCAAGCTGCGGATCTTCGACGAGGTCCACGACCGCCGCCGCGACAACCCCCTGTCCTCGCTGGTCCGGCTGGGGGCGGCATGAGCGACTTCCGGAGCGAGGAGACCAGCACGGGCACCGTCGCCGGCCAGCCTACCGGCGACACGGTCCCGGGCGGCCCGGCAGCGGGCGGCGAGCGCTTCGTGGCCGCCCGCCGCGCCATCGAGGCGTTGCGGGCCGGGGTCCCCAACAGCGACGCCGTGGCCTCCCTCGGCTCCATGCAGCAAGGCGTCGAGGACCGCTTCAGCGAGCTGCTCGCCGCCGCCGACGCCCTCCCGGGCGGCCCGGCGCCGGGGGGCATGCTGATCGGCGGGGGGTTTGGGTCCGGCAAGAGCCACGCGCTCGTGCACCTCGCCCACATCGCGCTGTCCCAGGGGTTCGTGGTCGCCAAGGTGGTGGTCTCCAAGGAGACGCCGCTGCACGACCCGGCCAAGATGTACCGGGCGGCCGTCGAGGCCGCCAAGGTGCCCGGCCGGCCCGGGGCCGCCGTCGACGAGATCGCTGCCGGCGTGCACGCCGGCGGCGCCACCCGGGCTGTACGCCTGGCAGGCCGACGCCCTCGCCGCCTGGGAGCGGGCGAGGCGACGGGGTGTGATCGAGGCCGTGACGGGCAGCGGCAAGACGATGGTGGGCGTGGCCGCCACCCTCGCCGAGCTCTCACGCCGGCGCCAGGTGCTGGTGCTGGTCCCCACGGTCGAGCTGGCCCGCCAGTGGGTGACGACTCTGGTGCCGCGCCTTCCCGCCGGCACCTCCGTTGGCCAGATGGGAGCCGGTGCCGGCGACACACTGGCCACCCACGACGTGCTCGTGGCTGTCGTCAACAGCGCCCGGGCCGGCGACGTGCGGCCCATCAGGCCGTGCGGTCTCCTCGTCGCAGACGAGTGCCACCGCTACGCCGGCGCAGTCAACCGGCTGGCCCTCGACGGGCGCTTCGAGCACCGCCTCGGCCTGAGCGCTACCTACGCCCGCGACGACGACGGTCACCTCGCCCGGCTGGACCCCTACTTCGGGGGGACATGCTTCCGTCTCGGCTACGCGCGGGCGGTCAGCGAGAGCGTCACCGCTCACTTCACCGTCACGCTGGTCGGCTGCCGGCTGTCGCCTTCCGAGCGGGCGTGCTACGACGAGCTCACCGAGGAGCTGCGCAAGCTGTGGGGCCGCCTCGTCGGCCGCCACGGGTTGCCGGCCCAGCCGTTCGCTGCTTTCCTCGCGGCCGTCGCCGAGCTGGCCGAGGGCGACGGCGACGCCGCCCGCACTGCTCGCGCCTACCGCCGCAGCGTGCTCGAGCGTCGCCGGCTGCTTGCTGACACCCCCGCGAAGGACGCTGCCGTCGTCGCGCTGGCGCCCGCCGTCGCCGACGCCGACCGGGCGGTCGTCTTCACCCAGTCGATAGAGGCAAGTGAGCGAACGGCGCGCCTCCTCGGCGACGCCGGCCTGCGGTCGGCGGCGGTCCACTCCCGACTCCCGCTGCCCGACCGGCGGGGTGTCCTCTCCCGCTTCGCCCGCGGTGAGCTGGACGTCGTCAGCGCACCCCGGGTCCTCGACGAAGGCGTTGATGTGCCCGCCGCCGACCTGGCGGTGATCGCCGGCGCGAGCAGCTCCCGCCGCCAGATGGTCCAGCGCATGGGCCGGGTGCTGCGAAGGAAGGCTGACGGGCGGCGCGCCCGCTTCGCCGTGCTGTTCGTCGAGGGGACCGTCGAGGATCCCGCCGCCGGCGCTCACGAAGGCTTCCTCGACGAGGTCTCGGGTGTCGCTGACGAGCTGTACCGGTTCCCGTCCGCCCTGCTTGCCGACCGGCCGGGGTTGCTCCGCCAGGCGCTCCGGCCGAGCTGGGGACTGCCGGCCGGCGATCCTGTAGACGGGTGGTGAACCTCTACGTCTAGGGCCGTCCAGGGCGCAGGCCGCTGAGCCAGCGAGCCGGAGACGTGCTACTGAGGATCCGATGGCACGGCTTCGCCGGCGCAGCACCCTCTGGTTGCTGGTGCTCAGTCAGGTCGCGTTGAGCGGGGGACTCGCGACCTGCGTGGCTCTCGCGCCGGGCGTGGTGCTGGCGGCCAACGAGGGCGGGGTCAGCAACTATGGCGTGAGGGGCGCCACCGTCGTGCCGTACACGCTGGCCTTCGCCTCGTGTGCCTTGTTCCTCTGGCTCGCGGCGCGGGCAGTACCGCCCGCCCTCCCCGCCCGTGGCCGCCTCGCGGCCGGCATGGAGGCCACAGCCGCGGCGTTTGCCGTGGTGCTGGCCTCCACCTACCCCTACAAGCTGGATCGGGCTCTCGACGATCTGCACCTCGCCCTGGCGGTGCTGCTCTTCTTGATCCAACTCGTCTTCGTCACCTGGCTGACGTTGACCGCCCACCCGCGGTGGCCTCAGGCGGCGTTCTGGCTGCTCTGGTCCGTCGGGTTCGTGCTGGGAGGGACAACCATCGCCGGCGCCGTCCACCTGCTGTTCGTGGCCCAGGCGATGATGACGATCGGGTTCGCTCTCGTCACCGTCACCGTTGTCGCACGCTTGCTCCGCCAGCGGCAGGACGGTGGCGAGGATAGGCGGCCTGCCCAGTGGCGCAACGGACGCCGAGTGCCCGGCGGCGCCGTTGCGCCGCCCGTGGGCGCGCCCTAGTGTGAAACATCGTCCACTGAGGTTGATGGCGTCCGAGGGCTTCCGGGGGAGGGATTCGTTGGCCGTGCCCGTGTCCGCAGCAGCCGGCGATCCCCGCTCCGGCGGGTCCTGGCGCAGGAGGTTCTGTCTGTAATGGCGCGCGACCCGAAGTACGACGTCCTCTTCGAGCCCGTCAAGATCGGCCCGAAGACGCTCCGCAACCGCTTCTACCAGGTCCCCCACTGCATCGGCGCCGGCTCCGAGAAGCCCGGCTTCCAGGCCTACCACAGAGGCATCAAGGCCGAGGGGGGATGGGCGGCGTGCTGCACCGAGTACTGCTCGATCAGCCCGGAGTCCGACGACACCATGCGCGTGTCCGCCCGCATCTGGGACGACGGCGACGTGCAGAACCTGGCGGCGATGTGCGACAGGCTGCACCAGTACGGGGCGTTGGCGGGGATCGAACTTTGGTACGGCGGCCCGCACGCCCCCTGCATGGAGACCCGCGACCAGCCGCGGGGGCCGTCGCAGATCGCGTCGGAGTTTGAGGCGAACATCTACCCGCGCTACGCCGACAAGGACGACATCCAGCTGCTGCAGCGGTACTACGTGGACGCGGCCATCCGGGCGCGGGAGGCCGGCTTCGACATCGTCTACGTCTACGGCGCCCACAGCTACCTGCCGCTGCAGTTCCTCTCGCCGTGGGCCAACAAGCGCACCGACGAGTACGGGGGCAGCTTCGAGAACCGGGCGCGGTTCTGGAAGGAGACCCTCGAGAAGGTGCGGGAAGCCGTCGGCGACGACTGCGCCATCGCCTCCCGCTTCGCTGTCGACACCCTCTACGGACCCGCCGGCGTCGAGCTCGAGAAGGACGGCCTGCGCTTCGTCGAGCACGTGGACCACCTCGTCGACCTCTGGGACCTCACCGTCGGCGACATCGCCGAATGGGGCCAGAACGCCGGACCGTCGCGCTTCTTCGAGGAGAACCACGAGAAGCCCTACACCGGGCGCATCAAGCCGGGCAACCACACCAACAAGCCGGTCGTCGGCGTCGGGCGGATCGTCAGCCCGGACACGATGGTGGCGATCATCCAGTCGGGCCAGTTCGACATCATCGGTGCCGCCCGCCCGTCGATCTCCGACCCGTTCCTGCCCAAGAAGATCGAGGAGGGCCGCCTCGACGACATCCGGGAGTGCATCGGGTGCAACCAGTGCATCTCCCGATGGGAGATCGGAGGTCCGCCGATGGTCTGCACCCAGAACGCCACCGCCGGCGAGGAGTACCGCCGGGGCTGGCACCCGGAGAGCTTCCACCGGGCCGCCAACGCCGACAAGGGCGTGCTCGTCGTCGGCGCCGGGCCGGCGGGCATGGAATGCGCCATGATCCTCGCCAAGCGCGAGATGTCGGCGGTCCACCTCGTGGAGGCCCTGCCCGAGATCGGCGGCAACGTCAACTGGGTGTCGACGCTCGGTCACTCGGACGGCAAGGAGAACATCTTCCGGGGCACCGCACGTGGCCTCGGCGACTGGAAGCGGGTCGTCAACTACCGCCAGGTCCAGCTCGACAAGCTGAAGAACGTGGAAGTCCACACAGGTTCGCGGCTGACCGCGGAGCAGGCCAGGGAGTACGGGGCCGAGATCGTGATCGTCGCCACCGGCTGCCACTGGGCGACCGACGGCCTCAACAGCGTCACCCACGAGACCATCCCCGGCGTCGACACGGCCAACAACGACTGGCAGCTGACCCCGGAGGACGTCGCCCTCGGCCGCAAAGATGTCGGCCACCGGGTTCTGATCATCGACAACGAGGCGTACTTCATGGGCGTCACCCTCGCCCAGAAGCTCGCCGGCGAGGGCCACCAGGTGCACCTGCTCACCCAGCGGGCATCGGTCGGCCAGTACATGGACTACACGCTCGAGGCCCCGATGATGCACCGGGAGCTGCACCGCCTCCACGTGGACATGCACACCGAGACCCACATCGAGCGCGTCGACCCGGGGGTCGTCACCGCCTACAACATCTGGGACCCGTCCCACAAGGAGCGGTTCGAGGTGGACACGGTGGTGCTCTGCACGGCACGGGTGTCCAACGACTCGCTCTACCGGGAGCTCAAGGCCGGCAAGGAGGAGCTGGCGGCGGCCGGCGTCGAGTCCCTCTACCTCATCGGTGACGCCTCGGCTCCGCGGATGATCGTCGACTGCATCTTCGACGGGCACCGCCTCGCCCGCGAGATCGACAGCGCCAACCCTGCCATCCCCCTGCCGTTCATCCGGGAGCGGCGCTTGTGGGGCGCCACCTCCAACAAGGAGTTCGAGGTGCAGCTCCTGGCGCAGTCGGACATGGCGCCGATGGCGTGAGCCGTTGGCGATAGCAGGACAGCCTCTGGCGCCGACGCCGGCGCAGGTATCGCAGTACCGGGCGGACGGCTTCCTGGTCGTCGAGGAGCTCCTCGAGGCCTCGGAGCTGTCCGCCCTGCGGGACCGGTGGGAGGCGCTTTTCTCGCACGTATGGGAGACCGGCGTGGCACCCGACGAGGTCAACTACACGCCCGGCGTCACTCCTCCCGACCGGACCCGGCAGCTGTGCAACGCCTGGAAGGCTGACCGGGTGGTGGCCCGCACCACGCTGTCGGTGCGCAACGCCAGCTTCGCGGCACACCTCGCCGGACTCGACGGGCTGCGCATCGGGCAGGACAACCTGATCTGGAAGCCGCCGTCGGGCAAGGCGTTGCTCGCCCACCAAGACGGCGCCTACCTCGACTGGATGGACCCGCCCAACATGACGACGTGCTGGATTGCGCTCGACGACACGCACGCTGACACGGGCACGATCTACCACGTGCGGGGGTCCCACCGCTGGGAGCGGTCGCCGGTGGGCGGCGAGTTCCACGCTCCCGACGACTGGCTCGGTCACCTCCGATCGGTGACCGGCGTCGACGGCCCCCTCGACCTGGTGCCCATCCTCGTGCCCGCCGGCGGCGCAGCCTTCCACGACGCCTGGACATGGCACGGCTCCCCGGCCAACGAGCGGTCCGACGCCCAGCGACGAGCCGTCATCAGCCACTTCATCGACGCCCGGACCCGCTGGTCGGCGCATGTCGCCCACCCCGTCTACAGCCGGTACCGCCGGCCGGGGGAGGTGGAGATGGACGAGGCGTTCTTCCCGGTCGCGTGGCGGGCGGACGGATACCGCACGGCGTGGTTGGACGACTTCGTGGCGGCGTAGGCGCCGGCGCCGGGGCGCCGGGGCGCCGGGGCGCCGGGGCGCCGGGGCGCCGGGGGGGCGGGGGGGGGCCGGCGGGGCGGCGCACACCTCGGCTACGAAGCCGCCCAAAAGGGACGTATAGACCACGAGCGGAAGGGAAAGGTAAGTCTCTCGCTTGAGCAACATCCCTCCGCCGACCTGTGCCGGTATCTCTGGATCGCTACCCTCGCGCCACTCCCGCCTCCGCCCTCGCCCCCGCCTCCGCCCTCGCCCCCGCCCCCGCCCCCTCGCCCGCTTACGCCGGCACACCAACCGCTCCCTCCGCCGCCGGCGCCTCCGGCAGGGCCAGCGCCTCCATCACCACCTCGGTGATCTCGCGCAGTTGTATGGCGTCGGCGTGGCCGGAGGTCTTGATGGCGTCCTCGAACATCGTGACGTCCTTGGGGCAGCTGACCACGAAGTGGTCGATGCCCCCGAGGGTGACCGCCTCGTCGATGCGCTGCTCGCTCGGCCTCCGGGAGCCCTCGGCGCGCAGCTCCCTCATCCAGATGCGACCGCCGCCGGCGCCGCAGCAGAAGGAGTTGTCCCTCGACCGCGGCATCTCCACCAGCTCGACGCCGCACGCCTCGAGCACCTGGCGGGGTGGGTCGAAGACGCCGTTGTACCGGCCCAGGTTGCACGGGTCGTGGTAGGTCACCCGGTAGCCGAGCTTGCGGACCGGGCGGATGGCTCCGCTGGCGATGAGCTCGAGCAGGAGCTGGCTGTGGTGGAGCACCGTCCAGCTCCCGCCGGCCTGCGGGTACTCGTTGCGCAGCGTGTTGAACGTGTGGGCGTCGGAGGTGAAGATGCGGTCGAACTCGCACGCAGAGATGGTGGACACGTTGTGAGCGGCGAGCTCTGCCCAGAGCCCTTCTTCACCCACACGCCTCACGTCGCACCCGCCGGTCTTCTCGGCATCGAAGAGGATCCCGAAGTCGACGCCGGCGGAGCGCAGCACCGTCGCCAGGGTGCGGGAGACACGCTGGTTGCGCGGGTCGAAGGACGCGTAGTCCCCCACGAACCACAGCAGTGACGCCGGCTCCTTGCGGATGTCCTTGACGGGGAAGTCGAGCTCCGATGTCCACCTCCCCCGCTTGCGCTTCGACTCGCCGAAGGAGTTGCCGGACCTCTGGATGGTCTCGAGGGTGGTCTGGAGCATCGAGTCCATCTCTCCCTCGTCGACCAGGCGCCGGCGGAGCTGGTTGATGATGGGCACGTGCTCGATGCCCACGGGGCAGATCTCGACGCAGGCCATGCACTGCATGCAGGACCACAGCGTCTCGGCCCTGATGGGCCCGGCACCACCACCACCGCCACCACCGCCACCACCGCCACCACCGCCTACCAACGGCATGGACATCAGCGCCGCCGGCGACTCCGCCAACCCCGCCGCCGCCCCGACGCCTCCCACCCCCGCTGCGGCGTGGATCCCCAACGACGCGTCGGCGACCTCCCGCAGGTCGAGGATGAGGTCGCGGGGGGACAGCGGGTAGCCGGAGTTGGCCGCGGGGCACGCCTCGGTGCACTTGCCGCACTTGGTGCAGGCGTCGAGCGACAGCAGGTGCCGCCAGGTCAGGTCGGCGATGCTGCCGTAGCCGATCGAAGCGGCGTCCTCGTCGACCGCCACCAGCGAGCGCCCCGCAGTCGGGTCACGGACGGTGAGCGTCGCCGGGGCGGCCAGCACGTGCACGGCTTTGGTGTAGGGGATCGACGCCACGAAGGTGAGCGCCGAAAGCCCGTGGATCCACCACAACACGTGGTGCGCCACGCCGGCGGATCCGCCCGACAGGCCGATGGCGGTGAAGAGCTTGAACAGCACCCAGCCTACGGGTGTCCAGGCGGCGAAGGACGGGTGGACCGACGCCAGTTGCAGCCCTTCGAGGAGGAAGCCGGTGACGACCAGCCACAGCAGCGTGGTGAGGAAGACCCAGTCCCCGACGCGGTAGAGGGTCCGGTCGTACGACCCGGGGGTGCGGTCGGGGCGGCGGTAGTCGAGCTTCGGCGGCATGAGCACGCCGCGCCGGGCGGCCAGCGCCACGAGCCCCACCAGGAGCATGAGCCCGGAGATGTCGAGCACGAGCTTGTAGCCGAGGTAGAAGGCGCCCTGCCAGAAGTACCAGCCGAACACGGGCGACGCGAAGTCCGTCTGGATCCCGAGGATCGTCGTGCCGACGAAGAGCAGCAGGAACCCGTAGAAGACGAGGAGGTGCGCCATTCCTGCGGCGTGGTCGCGCCGCTTCAACCGGGAGTGCGACAACGTGACCCTGAGCATGGATGCGGTGCGCCGCCCGAGCGGCGGCGCACCCAACCGGTCGGCCCGTCCTCGCCGGTACTTCAACACCAGTTGAGCGGCGCCCCAGGCGAAGGCGGCCGTGGACACGACGATCAGCCCGTACCACAGGACGATCTCTCCATGGCTGAGGCCCTGGAAGGCTTGCCGGCTGACCATGCCGGCTCGAAGGGCACCAGCCACTAGTCCAACCGTTGCTTCGAGACCTGATCAAAGTTGATCACGGTTCGTGCTCCCGTCCGCCGGCGTGTCGGGGCGGACGGCCCCTCCGTAACGGTGCGGAGGTGTAGGACCGGCTTGAGGCCCGGGGCAAGCCCGGACGGCGGGCCGGGAGGTGAGCTGGGGCAGGTACGTCGATGTCCTTGCCTGGAGGCTCGGTGTCGAGCCGAGTGCTACGAGAGCACAACCCACTCGGATCCCAGGTCGACCTCCTACGGGGGAGGGAACGGGCCAACAGCTTCAGCCCGGCGTGGTGCCGGGAGGCTCCAGCCCCGTCTCCGCTCCTGGGGAGACGGGCGGCCACCTGCGGTCTGACGGTTGTGCCCAGACCCAGGGCGCGCCTGGCGATCACACACGCCGCGCCCTGGTCGACCGACACCCCGTGGACCGCGGAGTAGTTGGCCTGTCCGAGGGCAGAGGTCCACGCCGGGTTCACGGAGATCACGTCCAGGCCCTCGTCGCCGCTGCGGGAGGCGAGGGCCTGGAAGAACTTGTTGTAGGCGAAGGAGGAGAGGAGCCGCTTCAGCCGGCGGGAGGAGTAGCGCAGTTGGGCTCGGGCCCGGGTGAAGTCGAGCTGCTCGACTGCGATGGCCGCCCCGTGCAGCCTGGCGAGCCGGCAAAGCTGCGCCACGGCCACGCCGATGCGGTCGGCGTTCTGCTCGGCGCTGCCGGAGAGGTCGAGGTCGATCCTGCCCCAGCGAAGCGGGTTGCCGTGAGCGTTGACCAGGCTCCAGGCGATGTGGTCGGCGTTGAGGTCGGCCCCGACCACCAGCGACGGGGAGCGGTCCACCGGCTTGCGGGCCGGGCGGTCGAAGCTCGCCTGCACATGCCACTCGTCGCTCTCTGGAGAAGAGGAGCGCGTGAAGCGGACCGTGACGGGGGAGTGGCAGCAGAGCTTCGGGTCGGTCTTGGGGGGCTTCTTGGGGAGCGGGACGTGCTGGCCGTCAGCCCTGGCAGCCTTCTGGGCCTCGTAGATGCCCCGGTCCCGCTGCCTGCCGGCCCAGGCGGCGCGCTGGGTGGCGAGATCGGGGGACATCGCCCAGGCGAGCATCCCCCGGCGGTTCTTCTCGACGAAGCCGACCACGGGGATCTCGACCCACTCGGCCCCGCCCGAGAGGTGCCGCAGGAAGCCCGGGACCCGAAGCTCGATCGCGTCGCCCCGTCCGTCCTCGGAGAGACGGACCCTCGCCGAGTAGTTGCCGGCGGTCGACTCTCGGTCTCCGTGAAGGCAGAAGCCGCCAGAGCGCGCCTGCTGCCAGGTCCGCCTCCACTGCGAGCGGTCGGCGAAGCCTGCGGCGGCCGGGTCGTTGCCCGCCAGGGCGAGCCTGCGGGACCCGAAGCACACCCTCACGTCGTCTCGGGCGAGCCGGCTCTCCATCTCGGAGACGCGAGCCCGCAGCCGGTTCTGGCGCCGTGACATGCCGTGGCGCTTGGGCTTGTCCTTCTCCCGCCGCCTCGCCTTGGAGAGCCTCTCTTCCAGGACCTCGAGATCCTGGCGGGAGCGCTCCAGGGCCAGCTTGGTCGACTCGACCGCCCCGGAGTGGGCCCCTTCGGCCGACACGAACAACCCGTTGGCCTCCCGCTGGGACCACCCTCGCCCGATCAGCTCGGAGCGCACCCCGCCGGTGGGGGTGGCCGGACCGGGGGGGACGAACCACGCCTCGGCGTAGGCCTCGAGCAGCTCTGTGGGGGCGCTGGGGGCAACCTTCGCCCCCGAGCCGGCCGGGACCGCTTCGATGGCTCTTGCCCGGCTCATCGGGCCCCCGCCCTTACGCACGCCTGGAGGGCCCTGGCCTTGGCCGAGCGCTGCCCGTAGAGCCTCCCCGACAAGGAGGTGACCACTGCGAGCATGTCGCGCACCAGCTCGGGCTCGGCCGAGCCGGAGAGAGCCTCGTCCTCGCCGATGCAGACCAGGCTCACCCCATAACCGCAGAGCAGCATCTCGATCCAGCCGGTCCCGAAGCGGGCCAGGCGCTCCCGATGGGAGACGACGAGCTCGGAGACCTCCGGCGACTGGGCGCGCTGCAACGCCCGGCGCAGACCGGCTCGGCGCTCCGAAAGCCCAGACGCCACGTCCCGGTAGACCTCCAGGGCCAGCCCGGGCCGCTTGGCTCCTGCCCACCCCTCGAGCCTGCCCACCTGACGCTCGAGGTCTCCTTCGGAGGCCTGACGACGCGAGGACACCCTGGCGTAGGCCACCAAGGTCGTCCCCGTCTGCGGGCGACGGACCAGCGGCCCTCCGACCGCTGCCTCCAGGTCCGAGACCAGGAACACCCGATGCCCGCCAGCCGAGCGCCGATCGGGGAGCGCGCCCTTGTCGGTCCATCTCCGCAGGGTCACCGAGGACAGCCCGGTCAGCCGGCGGGCTGACTGCACCGAGACCAACGAAGAGCTATCCACTAACACATTCTACCACAGCGTCGGCGGATAGAGAAGCTATGAAGAGCGGAGCTGAGAACTGATCGCCACCCCCCCGCAGAGCCCGCGCCCCCCGCAGAGCCCGCGCCCCCGCTCGCCGCACCCCACCACCCGACCCGTTCATCGTGCCCACTGCTGCTCCAGCTCCTCCGCCACCTCGAACAGGTCCATGACCGCCCCGTAGTGTGCGACGCGGAAGATGGCCGCTTCGGGGTCGCTGTTGACGGCGATGATCGTGCCGCTGGCCTTCATGCCGGCGAGGTGCTGGATGGCGCCGGAGATGCCCATGGCCAGGTACACCTTGGGCTTGACCGTCTTGCCGGACTGGCCGACCTGGCGGTTGGACGGCATCCAGCCGGCGTCGACGAGCGGGCGGGAGACCGAAAGGGTGGCCCCCATGGTGCCGGCCAGCTTCACGAAGGTCTCGACGTTGTCCTTCTCGCCGATACCCCGGCCGATCGACAGCAGGAAGTCGGCGGTGGTGATGTCGACGTCGCCCTGGGGCGCTTCCTCGAAGGAGACGTGCCGCACCCGCCGGGGGACCGGGGGAACGTCGATCGTCGATACGCCGGGCGACGACGAGCCCCCGGCGGACGGCCATGCGGTCGGCCGCAGGAGCAGGACTGTCGGTCCGCCGGCAGGGAACGCCACCTCGGCGTGGACCTTGGACCCGTAGTACGCACGGGTGGCGACGAGCGCACCGTCTTGCCGGCGGACCCCGAACACGTCGCTCGCGAACCCCCCGCCCTCCCTCGCTGCCAGCGCCGGCAGGTAGCCCATGCTGTTGACGGTGAAGCCCGCCAGCACCACGTCGGGCCGGCGCTCGGAGACGGCGGCCGAGACGGCGGCGAGGTATGCGCCCGGCTCGAACGTCGGGGCGTCGACCGTCGCGCACACCACCTCGTCGACGCCTTCGACGCTGAGCGGCCCGACGAGAGCGGAGGGGTCGGCGTCGATGGCCAGGACCGTCACCGGGCCGCCGAGCGCGCCGGCCGCTGTGATCGCTTCGAGCGTCGGCTCCCGCAGCCTGCCCTGCAGGTGCTCGGCGACGACAAGGGCTCCGCTCATGACAGCCTCGCTCCCACGATCTCGATGATGCGGCGGGCGACGTCGGCGGGGTTGTCGCCGAGCGGCTCGGCCGTCTCGCCCGCCGGCGGGGCGAACATGGAGGTGACCCGGAGGCATCCGTCGCCGTCGACGTCGAGGTCCCGGACGGCGATCTCCTTGTCCCGGGCCTGCTTGATCGCCCGCAGGTTGGCGTAGCGCGGCTCGTTGATGCCGGTCTGCACGGTGATGAGCGCCGGCAGGTCGACGTCCATCACGTCGATGAGGCCACCCTCGAGCTCGCGGTGGACCCGGGCGGTGCCGGCGCCGAGATCGATCTTCTTCACGACCGCCACGGTGGGCAGGTCGAGCAGCTGCCCGAGCATCGTGCCGGTGGCGGCCTGCACGGCGTCGCTCGACTGGACGCCGGCGAGCACGACGTCGGCCCGCTGCTCGGAGAGGACACCGGCGAGCGCCCGCGCCACGGTGAGGGGGTCGAGCACGCCGGCGTGGTCACCGGGGTCGATGCGGACGGCCCGGTCGGCGCCCATCGCCAGCCCGCGCCGCAGGCTCTCGTCGGCCTCGTCGTCGCCGACGGTCAGGAGAAAGACCTCCCCGTCGCCGGCTGTCTCCCGCATGCGGAGAGCCTCCTCGACGGCGTACGCGTCCCACTCGTTGAGGGTCCACTCGAGGAGATCCGGGTCCACGTCGGTGTGGGTGCCGTCCCATTCCACCTCTTCCCCGAGGATGGCCACGTGCTTTACGCAGACGGCGATGTCCATGTCCCCCTCCGGGCCGGTGAGCTGCTGGCGCCGGCGTGCCAGCGCGGTCGGAGCGTACCGGGGACGTCCCGTAGGGTCAACTGTGGCGGGTGACGGGATTCCTCACAGTGAACAGGCCGGCCCTTCCCTGTTGCCGGCCCTTCCGCTACGGTCGGGGGTCGACGAGGGAGGCGTGTCGTGACGGAGATGACCGGGTTCCACAAGTCTGCTGAGGCCGCTGGGGCCCGCTTCGTCGAGTACGAGGGCTACTGGCTGCCCACGGCCTTCGGCGACGACATCATGGACGAGTACCGGGCGTGCCGGGAGCGGGTGGTCGTCATCGACCTGTCACCGCTGCGGAAGTTCGAGGTCACCGGCCCCGGGGCGCACAGCCTCCTGCAGGCGACCGTGACCCGGGACCTCACCAGGCTCGCCGACGGCCAGGTGGTCTACACGGCGATGTGCGACGAGGAAGGCGGGATGCTCGACGACGGGACGGTGTTCCGCTTCGACGAGCGGACCTTCCGCTGGATCGGCTACACCGACGGCGACGGACCCTGGCTCCAGCGCCACGCCGAGCGCCTCGGTCTCGACGTCACCGTCGAGCCGAGCACCAACCGCGTGCACAACATCGCCGTGCAGGGACCGGCGAGCCGGGACACCCTGGACGGGTTGTTCTCGCCGGCGGCGGGCAAGCCGGGCCTCGAGGACCTCACCTGGTTCCGCTTCACCGAGGGGCGGTTGGGGGGCGAGTCGGGCCCTGCGGTGGTGCTGTCGCGCACGGGTTACTCCGGCGAGCTCGGTTACGAGATCTTCTGCCACCCCGACGACGGGGCCGCGGTCTGGGAGGCCGTGTGGTCGGCCGGGCGGGTCCACGGGATGAGCGGTCTGGGTCTGGAGGCGCTCGACCCGTTGCGCATAGAAGCCGGCCTCATCTTCAAGGGTTACGACTACGACGCCGGCGTGCAGGACCCCTTCGAGGCGGGCATCGGCTTCACGGTCCCGGCGGGCAAGGCGGACGACTACGTCGGCAAGGAGGCGATCGCCCGCCGCCGGGCCAACCCCAAGGAGCTGCTGGTCGGCTTGGACATCGACCTGCCGGAGCCGCCGGCCGAGACCGACGTGACCCTCGGCGAGGACGGCCCGGTGGTCGGGGTGGTGACGAGCCCGTGTCGCAGCGAGGTCCTCGACAAGACGATCGCCCTCGCCCGGGTCCAGGTGGCGCATTCCGGCTCGGCGACGCTGCTCTCGGTCGGCGGAGCGGACGCCACGGTGGTGGCCTTCCCCTTCTACGACCCCGACAAGCGCAGGCCCCGGTCGTAGATGGGGGCTGTCGCCAACACCACGCTGCGGTCGGTGGCCGTCGGTGGCCGCCACGTCCTGCGGTCGTGGCCGGGGCTGCTCGTCGTGGCGGCCTCCTACGCCGTGGTGTCCGCACCCCTGGTCGTCGCCGGCGTCGGCTACCCGCAGCTGCTCGGCGTCGTCGCTGCCGGCGTGGTCGCCGCCGCCTGGTACGGCTCAGCGCTCGGCCGTCGTGAGGCCCGTCGCCGGATCGGCTAGCTCCAGGGGAACGGCGAGTGGCTGACCGGGTGCAGCTCGCCCTTCGCGTACCGGCTGAAGCGGAACGGCTGCAGCAGCGCCTGTGGCGACCCGAGCAGCTCCTCGGCGACGAGGTGGCCGACGCCGATCATCTTGTAGCCGTGGTTGGAGTCGGCGATGAAGTAGACGTTGTCGGCGAAGCGGTCGAACACCGGGAAGCTGTCGGGGGTGAAGCAGCCGATCCCGCCGGACGGCTCCTTGCCGAAGAGCCGGGACTTGCCCTCGAACCGCTTGTGGCAGTGGGCGAGCGCCGAGGTCCACATGCGGGCGAACTCGGGCCCGACCACGAAGTCGGGTGACGCCGGGCCGTAGGGGTCGACGGCGACCTCGTCCACCGGCCGGTCGACCACGAACGGCATGGCCCCGCCCTGCACTCCGCCGAAGTTGAAGTCCGGCTTGTAGTAGATGCCCCACAGCTTGTCGGTGACGAGCGAGCCGTCCCGGTCGTCGTAGAGGGGAGCGTCGGTGTCGACGTGCACGACCGGCGGCATGTTGCCCCGGTTGTCGACCAGGAAGCCAGGGTCGACCTTGAGCGTCCCCTCCTGCAGCGACCAGTAGGTCCACATGGGGCGGTCGTAGTCCTTGCCGTCCCGTCCCCGGACGGTGACGGTGTCGGGCAGCTCGAGCAGCTTCCACGCCGTCCGCACCCACGGGCCGAGGGCGATCACGACCTGCTCGCAGGTGACCCGGCCGAGGTCCTGGTAGTGCTTGTACCCGATGCCGGTCACCGCTCCGCCACCGTCGCGCTCGAGCTCGAGCAGGGTCGTGCGCGGGAAGACGCGGACGCCGGTCGCCTCCGCCTTGGCCTTCAGGCCCTGGAGGGATGCCTGGTTGTTGGCGTACCCGCCACGCTTCTCGTGCAGGACGACGCTGATGCCCTGCGCCTGCCAGTCCTCGAAGATGCCCTCCATGTACCTGCGGCAGTCGGCGGCGCCTTGCACCAGCTGCGACTCGTAGCCGATCGCCTCCTGCTCCTTGGCGATCTGGGCTACGTCGTCGGCCATGACGTCGGGGCCGAGCTGCATGTAGCCGACCGGGTGGTACGAGAAGGCGCCGGGGTCGGACTCCCACACCGAGACGGAGTGCGCCATGAGCTCGCGCATCGCCGGCTGGAAGTAGTTGTTCCGGATGACGCCGCAGGCGATCCCCGAAGCGCCCGAGCCGATCTCCCCCTTGTCGATCACGATGACGTCCCGACCGGAGCCCCGGCCGGTCGCCTCCAGGCGCTCGGCCAGGTGCCAGGCGGTCGACAGTCCGTGGATGCCGGCGCCGACGATGACGTAGGGGGAGTGCTGCGGCAGCGAGTTGTCGGGCATGCTCGTAGGCAACCACGGGGGGAGGAGGCTGTCCATGACCAGGATCACCGCCATCGATAGCCAAGCGTTATCGTTGCCGGTGATGGAGTTGCGACGGCTCCGGTACTTCGTCGCCGTGGCCGAGGAGTTGCACTTCGGGCGGGCGGCGGAGCGGCTCCACGTCGCCCAGCCGGCGCTCTCCCAGCAGATCCGGGTCCTCGAGCACGAGCTCGGGGCCCGCCTCTTCGAGCGCAACAGCCGGCGGGTGACGCTGACGGAAGCCGGCGCCGCCCTCTTGGGCGGGGCGCCGCAGCTCCTGGCGGTGGCGGCGGAGCTCGAGGCCCGCGTGCGGGCGGTGGCCGCCGGCGGCGCCGGGTGCCTCCGGGTCCACACCACCCGGTCGGCCCCGATGGGGATCACCGCAGCGGCGATCGACCGCTTCCGCAGCGAGTGGCCCGCTGTGGCCCTCGACCTCGTGACGGGGTTCACCGGCTGGAACCTCGAGGAGCTGCGGGCCGGGCGCAGCGACGTGGTGTTCGTGCGGCCGCCCGTCGACGCCGGCGAAGGCGTCGAGGTGGTGCCCCTCGGCGACGAGGAGCTGGTGATCGCCCTTCCCGCCGGCCATCGGCTGGCTGCTCGTACCCGCCGGCGGGGGATCAGCGCCGAGGACCTCCGGGGTGAGGACGTCGTCTCGTGGCCGCGGCGCAACGCGCCGGGCATGCACGACCGCATCGAGGCGCAGGTGTGGGGCGGCACCCGGCCCCGTGTCGTGAGGGAGGAACCCGACGACGAGCAGATCCTGCGGGCCGTGGCCGGCGGCGCCGGCCTCGCCGTGATGATCGGGACACGCCTGGCGTCGTTGCGGGTCCCCGGCGTCGCCGTCCGCCGCTTCAGCGGACCCGCCCCGACGGTGGGCCTCGCCCTCGCCTGGCGCCCCGACGGTGCGCCGCCGCCGGCGGCCCGCTTCGTCGAGCTCGCCAGCCGCCTGGCTTCCGCCGCGACCGGATGAAGACGGGGCCTTGTACCGCGTCGCCCGGTGCTGTATCATCCAGCTAAACGTTGTTCCGTACCAAGAAACAGCCGACGCCAACGTGCCGGCTGCGACCCGAGGGGGGGAGCGCATGGACACGGCCCCGACGACCACCGGCGTAGCGACGGTCAGCGTCGACGCCCATCAGCTCATCAAGTCGTTGCGCTGGTGGGACGGCTTCGTCGTCTGCCTCGCCAACCCGGGCTTCTTGATATCCGCTCTCGGGGGGGCGATCGGCTCCCTCGGCACCCTTGGAGCGGTGGTCCTCTGGACGATCTCGATGGTCTTCGCCGTCGCCAACAACCAGATCTACACCGAGCCGGCCATGATGTTCCCCGAACACCCTGGCGGGGTCCCGGTCTACGCCAATTTCGCCTGGCGCAAGTACTTCACGTTCTTCGGCCCGATGGCGGCCTTCGGCTACTGGGCCGGCTGGACCTCGGTGCTCGCCATCTTCGGCCTCACGATCGGTGACATCATCCAGGGGCAGTGGTTCCCGAAGGCCACCTGGGGCACCAGCGCCACTGGGGCGCACAAGTACCTCGGTTTCATCCACTTCAACCTGCCGGTCCTGATAGGGATCCTGCTGATCGTGGCGGTGTGGGCGGTCAACACCGTGGGGGTCAAGCCAGCGGTCTGGGTCGGCTACGTGACCGGCGTGCTGCTCATGATCCCGCTGGTGGTCTTCATGCTGTTCCCCTACTTCACCGGTGCCTGGCACGCGTCGAACCTCTCGTGGTTCCCGACCAGCGGCAACGCTTGGACCAACATCCGGTTGGCGGCGGTCTGGTTGTACCTGATGGGGTGGTCGGCCTATGGCGTGGAGGCGGCCGCCACCTTCGCGCCCGAGTACCACGACAGCCAGCGCGACGTCCGCCTCGCCCTCCGCTCGGCCGCACTGTTCTCCCTCGTGGTGTTCTTCCTCCTGCCCCTCGGCACCGGCGGTGTGCTCAAAGCGGGGGTGATCGGCAAGCTGACCATCAACGTCAGCGTCGTGCAGTTCCTCGTCGTGGAGCTCGACAAGATGGTCGGCACCGGCTTCGCCGACGTGGTGCTGGTGTTGCTGATGACCTCGTTCGTGCTGTCGATGAACACGGCGACGATGGATGGCTCTCGGGCCCTGTACGGGATCGCCAGGCAAGGCCTCACGGTCAAGTGGCTCGACTACGTGAACAAGTACCACGTCCCTTCCCGGGGCATGACCGTCGACATGGTGACCAACGTCGCGCTCCTCCTGCTGTTCGGATCGGTCCTCGACATCTACGCAGCCAGCAACCTGGGCTACATCTTCACCCACGTGCTGTGCCTGTCGGGTGTGCTGGTCATGCGAAAGACCATGAAGGACTGGCCCCGACCGCTCAAGCTCGGCCGTGGCTGGCTGTACCTCGCCGGCTTCCTGGCCGTGGTGAACTTCGGCTTCATCGTCATCGGGGCCCCGTCGTTCAGCATCACCGGCTACGGCAACTACGTCGAGCTGCTCGCCGGCATCGGGCTCGAGGTCGTCGCCATCCTGCTCTACGTGTACCGACGCAAGGTGCAGGACCGGGGCCGCCTGGAGCTGCGGGACCACACCGAGATGGTGCCCGACATGGCACTGTTCCGGGACTACTTCCCTGAGGCGACCTCCGGGGCCGCCAGCGCTTGATGGCCGTGAAACCCCTCGCGCTCGTCGTCACCTGCGGGTGCGGCGAGCGCGGGCGCGTCCTGCCCGGCGAGATCTGGACCTGCCCCGGCTGTGGCCGCCAGTACGGCACCGACGCCGTGCAGGAGGACTACGCCGCCCTGGTGCGCCGGATCAACGCCATCAAGCTGCGGGCGATCCTGGGCATGGCCGTCATCGTCGCCGTCTGGATCCCGCTCGCGATACTGCTCGGCGGGGAGGTGTGGTTCACGGGCGCGGTCGTCCTGGCCGTGTTCTACCTGGGCTACGGACCGAGGGTGAAGCGAGAGGTGCGTCGGACACTGCGCACCCTGCCCACCTGGACCGTCCGTGAGTTGGGGGACGACTGACGGCGGGCTTGCGCTGGGCGCGTCCCTTCTGTATCGTCCCAGGGGTCAGGGTTTCTTGTGACGAAACAAGCTCGGACGCCGGGAGCGCCGCGGGGGAGGTCGGGAATGACGGATCTGGAGGAGTTCCTCGCCCAGGACGGGCGTGACGACGCGATCGGGGAGGTGGCCCGCCGCATCGAGGCGGAGGGCATCACCTACATCTACTACCAGTTCGTGTCGGTGACGGGCCGGATCATGGGCAAGGGCATACCGGCACCGCACTGGCAGCGGGTCGCCCGCTCCGGCTTCCAACTCGTCTACGGGTCGACCGCCAACCTCTTCGTCGACCGCAACGGCGACTACATCGGATATGGCGCCGAGGCCGGCGAGCTCGTCGGCCTGCCGGACGTCGAGACGTTCTGCCCCCTGCCGTGGGACCCCAAGGTAGCCCGGGTCTTCTGCACCCTCTTCAGGGGCAAGGAGGAACGGGAGGACCCCGGCTCGTACCTGAGCTCGGACTGCCGCGGGAACTTGAAGCGGATCCACGCCGCTTTCGAGGCGGAGACGGGCCTCCACCTCCGAGCGGGCTGCGAGCCGGAGATGATGTGGCTCAAGGCCGACGCCGACGGGAAGCCGACCGTCGAGGGCATGACCAAGCCGTACTGCTACCACATCGACCAGTTCTCCGAGCTGCAGCCGATCATCCACAAGGTGGTCGACTACAGCCAGAAGATGGGTCTCGACATGATCCAGGGCGACCACGAGGACGCCCCCGGGCAGCTCGAGCTCAACTGGCAGTTCGACCGGGCCGAGCTCACCGCCGACCGCCTCACGACCTACCGCCAGGTCTGCCGCCAGGTCGGGCGCGAGATGGGGGCGTTCGCCTGCTTTATGCCGAAGCCGTTCATGGGCGTGTCCGCCAACGGCTGCCACCACAACATCTCCCTGTGGCAGGGCGACGACAACATGTTCCTGCCGGACACCGACGACCCGCGGCTGCCCGGCAAGGTCGGGCTGCACGCCATCGGCGGCGTCCTCGAGCACCTGCGGGGCCTCTGCGCCATCACCGCCCCGACGGTCAACTCCTACCGCAGGTACGCCGACGCCGGCTTCTGGGCGCCGATCTACGCCGACTGGGGTTACCAGAACCGCACGACCGCCTTGCGGATCTCGGCGCCCGGGCGCTTCGAGTACCGCTCGGTCGACTCCGCCGTCAACCCGTACCTTTCGATGGCCGGCCTCCTCACGACCATCAAGGACGGGCTCGACCGGGGGCTCGACCCTGGCCAGCCCGAGGAGCGCAACATCTACGACGCCATGAAGGAGGGCAAGCAGGTGACGCGCATCCCCTCGACCCTCGGCGAGGCTCTCGAGGCCCTCGAGGCGGACCCGGTCGTTCGCTCTGCCATGCCCGGCGAGATGTACAGGGTGTTCATGCACTACAAGCAGGACGAGTGGATCCGGTTCATCTCCTCGGTCAGTGACTGGGACGTGAAGGAATACCTCGACATCCTTCCTTAGGAGGGGAGCAACGACATGTGTGGGATAGCAGGGATCATCCACCGCAGCGGACCGAGCAACCTCGGCCGTGAGCTGACGGCGATGCTCCAGTCGATGAAGCATCGCGGTCCTGACTCGACCGGCTTCGCCCTCTACGGCTCGGGGGCCGAAGGCTTCGTGCTGCGCATCAAGCTCGCCGACCCGCGCGAGCGGGGCGCCATCGACTGGGAGGAGTCGCTCGAGCACCGCCTGCACGAGATCGAGAACCGCCTCGCCAAGGTCGGCGCCGACGTGACCGAGGTCGACCGCACCACCGACTACGCCGTGCGGGTCGTGCTCGACTTCCGCGGTGACCTGAAGTCGCTCGTGGACCACGTGGAAGACGTCGCCGGCTGCGAGATCCTGTCTGCCGGCCACTCCCTCGAGATCGTGAAGGACCTCGGGGACGCCAACGAGGTGGCCGGGGATTACGGGCTCGCGGGCTTCCGGGGGACCCACGGCATCGGTCACGTGCGGATGGCGACGGAGTCGGACGTGGACATCGCCGGAGCCCATCCGTACTGGGCGTACCCGTTCAGCGACGTCGCCGTGGTCCACAACGGCCAGCTGACCAACTACCACCAGTGGCGCCGGCGGCTGGAGCGCATGGGGCACCGCTTCGCCTCGGAGTGCGACTCCGAGATCATCGCCGTGTACCTCGCCGAGAAGCTCGACCAGGGCGCCTCGCTGGAGACGGCGATCAAGGAGAGCCTCGACGACCTCGACGGCGTCTTCACCTACGTCGTGGTCACCAAGGACAGCCTCGGCGTGGCTAAGGACGAGATGGCTGCCAAGCCCCTCGTCCTCTACGAATCCGAGGACATGGTCGCCCTCGCGTCCGAGGAGGTCGCCATCCGGGCGGTCATCGACCACGAGATCGAGACCTACGACCCCTACGAGCGGGAGGCACTGGTGTGGACGCTGTAGTCGGCGAGCGCGCCGTCAGGTACGACGCCCGGGGCCTGGCCGAGCCGGGCGCCGTCGCGCCCGAGGTGGCCAAGGTCGACGGTAACGAGGCCACCTTCGACGCTGCCGACCTGTCGACACGGCAGGTCAACCTCGAGCTGCGGCGCCTCCTGTACGAGAACGACATCGACAAGGTCACCGTCGTCAACCCGGGCGCCAAGCACAGCCTGGGCGTCGGGATCCTGCGACGTTGCACGATCGTGTTCGATGGCAGCCTCGGGTACTTCGGTCTCGGCCTCATCGACGGCCCGGAGATCACGATCACCGGACGGGTCGGCTGGTCGGTCTGCGAGAACATGATGTCCGGTGTCGTCCAGATCGAGCGCAACGCGGGGTCGCTGACCGGCGCTGCCCTCCGGGGCGGTGACCTGGTGGTCCACGGCAGCGTCGGGGCCCGCACGGGGATCGACCAGAAGGGCGGGACCATCCTCGTCGGCGGCAATGCAGGGCTGCTCACCGGCTTCATGATGCAGCGGGGTCGGCAGGTCATCTGCGGCGACACCGGTCCGGGCCTCGGGGACTCCATGTACGACGGGACCATCTACGTGGGCGGCAAGGTGGCCGGGCTCGGCATCGACTGCGTCGAGGCGGAGCTCACCGACGCCGACGGCGAGATGCTCGACCGCAAGTTCTCGATCTACGGCTGGCAGCAGCCGACGAGCGGCTTCCGCAAGTTCGTGTGCGGCAAGAAGCTTTACAACTACGACAGCCTCGAGCCCAGCGAGCGCAAGCTCATCCTGTAGCCGAGCAAAGGAGCGACCCATGGAAGATCAGGTCTCGACGCGCAACGTGCTCGGCCACTCACGGATCTTCACCCCGGAGGTCATCAACGACATCCACGTGAAGTCGGAGCTGGGCCGCTACCGGATGCGCGGCTTCTCGATGTTCAAGCCGATGCCGCACTGGGACCAGCTGATGTTCATGCCGGGCACGCTGACCCGGTTCGTGATCGAGGGTTACCGGGAGAAGTGCGAGACCAAGACGGTGCTCGGCGCCCGGTTCGCCAAGAACCCGATCGAGCTGGACATCCCCGTCTACATCACGGGCATGAGCTTCGGTGCCCTGTCGATCGAGGCCAAGATGGCCCTCGCCAAGGGCGCGTCCATGGCCGGCACGGCGACCTGCTCCGGTGAGGGCGGCATGATCCCCCCGGAGCGGGACCTGTCGACCAAGTGGTACTACCAGTGCATACAGAGCCGGTACGGGTTCAACCCGCACCACCTGATGCTCGCCGACGCGTGCGAGTTCTTCATCGGCCAGGGCTGCAAGGTCGGCCTGGGTGGTCACCTGATGGGCCAGAAGGTCACCGAGCAGGTCGCCGAGATGCGGTCCCTGCCGGCGGGCATCGACCAACGCAGCCCGGCCCGCCACCCGGACTGGCTCGGTCCCGACGACCTGTCGCTCAAGATCCAGGAGATCCGGGAGGCGACGGATTACCGCATCCCGATCCAGCTGAAGCTCGGCGCGGCGCGCGTCTACGACGACGTCCGCATGGCCGCCAAGTGCGGCCCTGACATCATCTACCTCGACGGGGCCGAGGGTGGCACGGGCGCCGGCCCGCACATCGCCACCGAGGAGACCGGCATCCCCCTCATGGCCGCCATCCCCGAGGCTCGCCGGGCCCTGGAGGACGTCGGGCTCGCCGACGAGATCGACCTTGTGGTCGCCGGCGGGATCCGCAACGGCGGCGACGTCGCCAAGGCACTCGCCCTTGGCGCGAAGGCCGTCGCCATCGGCCACTCGGCGCTCATGGCGCTCAACTGCAACAAGGAGATCCCCGGAGTCACCGACTACGAGGGGACGATCGGGGTTCCGGCGGGGTCGTGCTACCACTGCCACACCGGCCGCTGCCCGGTGGGCGTGGCCACTCAGGACCCGGAGCTGCGCCAGCGCCTGGTCGTGGACGAGGCCGCCGAGCGGGTCTACAACTTCCTTCACACCCTCACCCTCGAGGTCCAGATGCTGGCCCGGGCGTGCGGCAAGACCAACATCCACAGCCTCGAGCCGGAGGACCTCTGCGCCCTCACCGTCGAGGCGGCCGCCATGGCGAAGGTCCCCCTGGCCGGGACCGACTACGTCCCGGGGGTGACGGAGGAGCGGACCCTCAACGAGATCAAGGGCCTTCTCGCCAAGCTCGTCGCCAACGAAGGGATGTGAGCGTGAGCAACTACGAACGGGACGGGCAGAGGACCATCACCATCGATGCCGAACGTCTCGCAGGCAAGACGTTCGACTACCAGCACGACATCTCGCTGCTCGACGACGTCGACCTCCTCGCCGCCACCCCGGGCCAGGACATCAACTGGCTGGAGGACGTCACCCTCCTGGTCGAGGACGCGGTGCCGGCGGTGTTCGACCGCTACTCCAACTCCTTCATCAAGATCTACTTCCCGATCCCGGAGGGACGGGAGGACGAGATCGCCCGCAAGGTCCTCGTCAAGCACCTCCAGTCGGGCAACTCCTACGGGATCCGGTTGAAGGCCCAGCACGCCAAGTTCCCCCAGCCGGAGCTCGGGCCGTGGGTGCAGCGCTCCCGCACCGTAGGCGAGAGCTGGAAGCGGCCGGCCATGCCGGAGGACTGGGCGCGCTCGGGCCACTAGCCTACGGGCGACGTCGAGTGCTCCCGTCAGCGGCGGCTCCAACTCGGACCCGGTGGGGAACCCCGCTTTGCGTCTGCCCCGCACGGTAGCGTGTGGCGATGGTGGCCAAGCAGCCCCAGACACGGCAACAGCCGGAGCCCGAGGTGGAGGTGCCGCCGGCGGTCGAGCTGGCCGAGGCAAACGTCGGCTGGGTGATCGCCCGGCGAGTCCGGGAGTGCCGCACCGAGCTCGGCCTCACCGTGGAGCAGCTCGCTGACCGCAGCGGCATCTCCAAGGGGATGCTGTCCAAGATCGAAAACGCCCAGGCGTCGCCGAGCCTCGGGACCCTGGTCAAGCTGGCGGCGGCGACGTCGGTCCCGCTGACCTCCTTCTTCCGCGGCCTGGAGGAGGAGCACGGCGCGGTGCTCGTCAAGGCGGGTCAGGGCCTCGACATCGTTCGCAAGGGATCCCGGTCCGGCCACCACTACCAGAGCCTCGGAGGGGCGCGAGGCGCCCAGCGGGTGATGGAGCCCCTCCTCGTGACCCTCACCGAGCGGACCGAGGTCTTCCCTCTGTTCCAGCACACCGGCGTGGAGTTCATCTACATGCTGGAGGGCGTCGCCGAGTACGGCTTCGGGGCGGACCGCTACGAGCTGCACCCCGGTGACGCCCTCCAGTTCGACGGCGAGGTCGCTCACGGACCGACCCGCCTGGTCAAGATGCCGATCCGGTTCCTGTCGGTCATCGCCCACGGGCCACCCGCCCGTCTCTGACCCCGCTTCAGTGGGTGCGAGCGGTCAGTACAAGGTGAGGTACTGATCGAGCTCCCACGGGCTGACGGCGGCGTGGTAGGCGAAGAACTCGTCGCGCTTCACCTTGGCGAAGTAGTCCACGTAGTCGCCGTGCGGGGTCTTTCCGAGGGCGTCGCGGAGGACGGCGTCGTCGACCAGCCGGTCGACGGCGTGCGCCAGCGTGGGTGGCATGGGTGCGATGCCCCGGGCCGCCACCGTGGCCGGGTCGGCGAGGAACAGGTTGTCCAGGTTGGGGTTGCCCGGGTCGAGGCCCCTGTCGACGCCGTCCATCCCGGCCGCTGCCATCGCCGTGATGGCCAGGTACGGGTTGGCGGACCCGTCGCATCCCCGGTTCTCGACGCGGCCGGCGTCGGGGATGCGGAGCATCTGGGTCCGGTTGTTGCCCCCGTAGGTCGCGTACACCGGCGCCCAGGTGGCGCCCGACTGCGGGGCTCCGACACCCATCCGCTTGTAGGAGTTGACCGTCGGGCAGGTCACCGCCACCAGGGCGGGGGCGTGGTCGAGGATGCCGGCGACGAAGGAGTACCCGAGCGGCGACATCCCGAGACCCCGCGGGTCGTGGTGGTCGGTGAACAGGTCCTGGCCGCCGGCGTCCCACAGCGAGGAGTGCAGGTGCAGCCCGTTGCCCGTCAGGTTGGCGAACGGCTTGGGCATGAAGGTCGCCGCCATTCCCGCACGGTGGGCGAGGGTGTGGACCATGTAGCGGAAGAAGATCATCCGGTCGGCGGTCGTGAGGGCGTCGGCGTAACGGAAGTTCTGCTCGAACTGACCGTTGCCGTCCTCGTGGTCGTTGGCGTAGTTGCCCCACCCGAGGGTGTTCAGGTACCGCGACACGGTGGTGAGGTGGTCGTACATGCGCGTGAGCGCCTTGGCGTCGTAGCAGGGCGCCTTGGCGGTGTCGAGCTCGTCGGCCAGCTCGATGCCGCCGCCGGCCCGGCGCCGCACCAGCATGTACTCGGCCTCGGCGCCCACGTTGAGGACCATGCCCCGCTCGGCCAAGCGCTCGATCATGCGCTTCAGGATCACCCGCGGCGAGTAGGGCCACGGCTCGCCCTCGACGTGGACGTCGCAGTGCACGACCGCCAGGCCCGGCTGCCAGGGGGCGGGCGTGTACGAGGCCGGGTCGGGCACGGCGATCAGGTCGGGATCGGCCGGTGTCTGGCCGAGGGGACCGGCGGCGAAGCCGGCGAAGCCGGCCCCGCCGCCCATCAGGACGTCGAAGGCCTCGACCGGGACCATCTTGGCGCACGGCTTGCCGTGCATGTCGACGAACATGGCGAAGAAGAATTCGATGCCGTCGTGACGGGCCTGCTCCAGGAGCTGGTCGGCTGAGCTGATCGTCGATGTCATTGCGGGTTCCCCCATTCGGGTCAACCCAGCGGAGCGGCGCTCCCTGGGATCCAGTCCGTCCCGGCCAGCGGGACCTTGGCCATGGCGGCGGCCTCGATGGTGAGGGCCACCAGGTCCTCCGGCTCGAGGTTGTGCACGTCGGACTTGCCGCACGCTCGGGTGAGCGTCGTCAGCTCCATCGTCAGGGCCTTCAGGTAGTTGGTCACCCACCGGGCGCCGACGGCCGGGTCGAGCCGGGCGGACAACTCGTCCTCCTGCGTCGTCACACCGACAGGGCAGCGCCCCGTCTGGCACTGGTTGCAGAAGCCCGGGGTCGTGCCGAGGGCCCGGTAGTCGGCGGTGGCGTCGTGCTCGGTGCCGTCGGCCCGCCACGACGGGCGGTTGCAGCCCAGCGCGAGCAGCGCCCCGACACCGATGGAGACGGCGTCAGCGCCGAGCGCCAGCGCCTTGGCGGCGTCCGCACCCGACCGGATGCCCCCGGAGACGATCAGATCGACCTCGTCCTCCATGCCGATCTCCCGCAGCGCCCCGGCGGCCATGCGGACCGCCGGCAGGGTGGGGATGCCGGTGTGCTCGATGAACACGGTCTGGCTGGCGCCCGTGCCGCCCTGCATGCCGTCCACCACCACCACATCGGCACCGGCGGCGACCGCCAGCTTCACGTCGTTGGTGACGCGGGTCGCGCCGACCTTGACGTAGACGGGCTTCTCCCAGTTGGTGGCCTCCCGCAGCTCCTCGATCTTGATCCGCAGGTCGTCCGGCCCGGTCCAGTCGGGATGCCTGGACGCGGAGCGCTGGTCGACGCCGACGGGCAGGGTTCGCATGCTCGCCACCCGTTCGCTGACCTTGTGGCCGAGGAGCATGCCGCCCCCGCCCGGCTTCGCACCCTGGCCGATCACGACCTCGATGGCGTCGGCGGCGAGCAGGTCGGCGGGGTTGAACCCGTAGCGCGACGGGAGGCACTGGTAGACGAGGTGCTCGGAGGCCTTGCGCTCCTCGGGGGTCATGCCGCCGTCCCCGGTCGTCGTCGACGTCCCCACGGCGGTGGCGGCGCGCCCCAACGCTTCCTTGGCGTTGGCGGACAGCGCCCCAAAGCTCATGCCGGCGATGGTGATGGGTATGGCCAGCTCGAGGGGCCGCGACGCGAAGCGGTGGCCGAGGACCGTGCGGGTCTCGCACTTCTCCCGGTAGCCCTCCAGGGGGTAGCGGGACGCCGACGCTGTGAGGAAGACCAGGTCGTCGAAGGTCGGCAGCTTGCGCTTGGCCCCCCAGCCCCTGATCTCGTAGCGACCGAGCTCGCTCATGCGGTGGATCTGGGAGATCACCTCCAGCGGGAAGGAGTAGCTCTCCTGGAGGGGGTCGAGCCCGCCACCCTGCGAGCTGCTGTAGTTGTGGCTGTCCATCAGTACCTCTGGTCCTTTAGGGCGTCGAAGTTGTAGAGCTGGCGTGCCGACGCCACCTTCGTCACCCGCTCGGGATCGACGTGGTCGAACCCTGCCGCCTCGACCAGATCCCGCACGGCAGTGACGTCGGCGTCGGTGAGCTCCTCGACCCGGGCGTCGGCCCCCAACGATCGGAACTTGCCGGCGACGTAGATGACCGCCTCGTACAGCGAGTCCCCGAGCGACTCGCCGGCATCGCCGCCGACGAGGATGGTGCCGGCTTGCGCCATGAAGCCGCTCATGTGGCCCACGTCCCCCGCGACGGCCACGGTGCCGCCCTTGAGGGAGATCCCGGCGCGGGAGGAGGCGTCGCCGTCGATGACGATCAGGCCGCCGTGGGCCGATGCCCCAGCGCACTCCGAGGCGTTGCCGCGCACCCGTATGGTGCCCGACATCAGGTTCTCGCCGAGCGACCAGCCGACGAAGCCGTCCACCGTGATGTCGGGTCCGTCGCACAGGCCGCCGATGAAGTACCCGGCGTTGCCGTCGATGGTGACCGCGAGGCGGTTGTGCAGGCCGACGGCCAGGTTGTGGCGCCCGCGGGGTTGGACGATCCGTGCCACGGTGCCGTCGGCGGCGGCTCGCAGCGCCCGGTTGATCTCGCTGGTGGACAGCTCGCGGCAGTCGAGGACCAGTTCGCTCACCGTGACCATACGTGCAGCTCCCCGGGCATGGGTTCGAACACCCGGGCGTCGGCGATGCCCGGCAGGTCGCCGAGGGCGACGTACTCGGAGGCGACGGCCACGTACTCCGGCGTCTCGGCCACCACCAGGGGCTTGCAGGCGAACGAGTCGCGCACGACGGCGAACTGGTCCTCATTGGCGACCAGCAGGGTGAAGAACCCGTCGAAGGTCTTGACCACCATGCGCAGGGCGTCGCCGAGGTCCTTGCCCTCCTCCACCTGGCGGGCCACGAAGCGGGCGGCGACCTCCGAGTCGTTGTCGGTCTCGAACCTGACGCCCTCCTCGGCGAGACGCCGGCGGATCGTGGCGTGGTTGGAGAAGCTGCCGTTGTGCACGAAGGCCAGGTCGTTCCCCGGGGCGAAGGGGTGGGAGTGCTCGGTGGTCACCGCCGACTCCGTCGCCATGCGGGTGTGGCCGATCCCCTGGTATCCGGCCACGCCGGAGATGCCGTAGCGCTCGGACACTGTGGCGGCGTCGCCCACGTCCTTCACCACCTCGATCGCCCGACCCCAGCCGACGACACGCACGCCCGGGGGGATCGCGGCGAGAACGTCGGGAGCCGCCGCCGGCGTCACGAGGACGGCGCTGTCGCCGGCGACCCGCACGGTCGTGGCCTCGCCGATGCGGTCCGCCAGTGCGTCCCAGTCCACGCGGCCCCCTGGCGCCTGGAGCGAGAACTTCAGCCGGTCGGCGGGCACGTCCCGGCGGTAGACGGCGATGCCGGTCGAGTCCGGCCCCCGCACGGCCAGGGCGTCGAGCATCGGCACCATGAGCTCGCCCAGGCGGCCCTCCAGAGCCGGCGTCTTCAGGTGGAGTCCCACGATCCCGCACACGTTGCCTCCCACGGAGCCCGACGAAGGCGGGCATTCCGTCTCAATCACCTCAGTTTGGTCAGTCCATTTTATCGCCGGGCGATCCTGCATGTCAAGCGCCCATGGGAGATGCTCGCCCGCCGGCGGCTGGACCGGCGGGAGCGGTGGAGCGGACTTCGACACCTTTGGCATGCCGTCACCTGCCTGGCGGCGGCTCGGCCACGAGAACCACGACATCAGGATCGAGGTGCCGGCGGAGGCTGGTCGCAGGGTCACCCTCGATCAGGCGCCTGATCCGGCCGGACCTCCCGGGCTCGAGGACGACACATTGGACCGAGTACCGGGTAGCTGCCCTCAGGAAGGTCTTGGCGTTGTCGCGAGTCGCGATCACCTCGCCGGTCGCCTGTCCCTTCGCTGCCTTTATGCGCCGGACAGCTTTCGCGACGATCTCCTCCTGACCGGCCATCTCCGCCTTGCTCGGGAGCAGGCCGGGATGCTGCATGCCGAGCGCCGTGCCGTAGATCTTCGCAACGGAGAGGACCTTGATCGGTCGCCCCGCTGCTCGTGCGAGAGCTGCCTTGATGGCCCAATCACTGTACGGCACCCCCTCGGAAGCAAGTAGCACTGACGCCCCGCCTTGGGGGCGCGGGCTGGCGGAGGGCCTCCTCCGTGTCCGGAACAACGACGACAACACCCAGGCCGACACCGAGGGCGACTCGCCGTCAGGCCGCTCGCAGCCGGGCCGCTCGGTCGCTGCGCTTGCGCCACCACCAGAGCGGGAACCATGCCAGGACGACCACCCAACCGAGGAAGTACTGCGGGAGCTCGTTCCCCGAGCCCACTGCGCAACCGTGCATGGAGCACAGCGGGATGGCATAGGCCCAGGTGAAGAAATAGAACGCAGCCAGGAGCAGGGCCACGTACTTCATCCACTCCGGCAGCCGGAAGGGCCGGTGCAAGTTGGGCCTCCAACGCCGCAGGAAATAGTATCCGAGGAGCACCGGCACAAAGGAGCCCACATAGCCGACGTTGCTGAAGATGTAGATGACAGCCGGCGCACCGAAGACGATCAACACGACATTCAGGAACACGTTGAGGGCCATCGAGAAGTCGGGCACGTTGTGTCTGTTGCGGTGGGCGAAGATCTTCGGCAGATCGCCGTCCATCGAAGCCTGGTACAGCGACCGGGCCGGTCCCATGATCGCGTTGAGGCTGGAGAGCATCAGCGCCAGGACCAGCACCACGTCGACGACGTCTTGGAGAGCCCGGACGTGGATGACATGGATTGCGAACCCCCCGAAGAGGGCACCAGGGTCAGCTGCCGTGCTCGCGATGGCCGAGAAGCCGAGAACGCCAAAGAAGACGAGGGGGATCACCGTGTAGATGAAGACGCCGTAGCCGCCCTCGAGCGCCATCGCGATCGGGGCGTCGCGAGATGGCTGGTGGCACTCACCCAGGTAGCAGGCCGCCGCCTCCATGGCGATCACGTTCCATGTGAGAAGGGCGGTGTACTCGATCAGCAGGGTCCAGGTGTGGCCCGAGAAGAAGGCGTGATGGCCCGGGGTGGTCAGGGGCCAGATGTTGGACCCATGGAAGGCCGCCGGGTGGAAGATGGGGAGGATCGCGAGCAGGGTGAGCGGCAGCATGGAGCTGAGACCGAGGACAGTGGCGAATGCGGTTCCCAGGCGGATCCCGAGATAAGATGGGATGAACAGCGCGACGCAGATGACCGTGCCGATGATCAAGCTGAACACGGGGATGGGCACCGCCCCGGCCATGAACTTGATCGTGTGGCTGATGTTGATGTTGAACAGCGAGGCGAGGATGCCGCCGATCAAGATGTTGTTGACAGCCATGACGGGCCACCAGCCGAGCCAGTACATCCAGGCTGTCACCCCGTTGATGATTGGCGAGCTGCGCGGAAAGCGGTCCTTGAATGCAAAGTAGGCGTAGGCGGGGCAGCCGCCGGTGCGCTCGGGGAGCATGGTGGCCATCTCGGCCACGAAGAGGCAGAGGAGCGCGCCGGTCACCGTGACGACGAAGAACTCCGGGATGGCCGCTGAGCCCGCACCTGCGAGAACGGGGCCGGTGACGCCGGTCACGAGGATCGTGCCTGCCAGGCCCACAACAAACGCACCCCACCAGTTGGTGCCCTTGGTGAGCCCACCTCCTTGGTAGTCGCCGACGTGGACGTCACTCGTAGTCGTCGGTACTGGTTCTTGTGTCACTGTGGTGCTGTCCTCCTCTCTTGGGCTGGACCAAGCGAACTAGCGGGCAGGCGTCAGGTGCAGGTGTGCAGGCAATGTGCGCCACGGCCGGGGCTGGGCATCTCGGCCGGGTGGGTGTGCGGCACGGTTCCGACCGTGGGCAACGCACCGCTGGGGCGAGCGCTGACCGGCCGGGTAGGTGGGGGAGAAGGGACCACCGATGCAGCCAAGTTGTGCGATCCCACCCAACCCTCCCCAAGGGTTAGCCCGCCAAAGGACCGTCCGTTAGCCGGCCCCTACGGTATTTGGTCTGATCTTAGCAGGCGGCTCGGCCGTGTCAAGTGTGCCGCCGGCCGGTCAGGCGAGGAAACCCCTGAGGAGTGCTGCTGTCGCCTCGAGGTGGGCCTCCATCGCCCTGCCGGCCGCCGCCGGCTCCCCGGCGAGGATGGCCGCGGCGAGGTCCTTGTGCTGGGTGTTGGAGTGGATGACCGGGCGCTGCCTCGTGGGCAAGGCGTCGAGGAGGTCGTTGGTGCGCATCCGCACGTCGGAGACTGCTCTCGTGAGCATGGGCGAGCCGCTCAGCTCGGCGATGAGCAGGTGGAGCTGAGAGTCGGCGTAGCGGTACTCGTCGAAGGGCGCCGCCTCGGCGTCGCGGACGGCGTCGGCGAGGAGGTGCCGTTCGCTCGGCTGGAGGACCCGGCCGGCTGCGAGGGTGGCAGCCCCCACCTCGACGACGCGGCGGAACGCGAGGATGTCCTCCAGGCGTCCCACGTCAGAGCGTCGGAGCCTGGCGCGTCCGGGCTGGCCAGGGTCGTAGGTGACGAAGGTCCCGCCTGCCCGGCCCCGGCGTGCCTCGACGTACCCAGCCTCGGCGAGGGCACGGATCGCCTCTCTCAGGGTCACCCTGCTGACGTTGAGCCGGAGGGCGAGATCTCGTTCGGGAGGCAGGCGCTGGCCGGTTGGCACGGCGCCGGACCTGATGGCGTGCAGCACCTGCTCGACGGTCTTCTCGAAGGCGCCACCGGCCTGGACCGGGCGAAACGGGCTCGTTGGCTCCTCGGCGACCTCGGCCGGGCGGGGTTTCGCCATGGGCAGACCTTATGGTATGAAGGGCGGTGATGGGGTTGTCAACTGTGGGTGGACAGTGTTTCCTCACTCCACTACAGTCCCGCAGCGACGGCAAGGGTGGGAGGCACATGCGGAACGCCAACGGGAAGCTCAACGGTTACCGGGGCAGGAAGCCGGCCCGCTACTCCGCCTTCGACCTGGTCCGCTACGGGATCCGCCACGGTCAGTGGCCCCGGGTGTGGCGGGAGCACGACCTGTCGCCGACCTACGACGTGGTCATCGTCGGCGCCGGCATCCACGGCCTGGCGACGGCGTACTACCTGGCCGTCAACCACGGCGTCGGCCGCATCGCCGTCGTCGACCGCGGCTACGTGGGCGGCGGCAACTCGGGGCGCAACACCGCCATCGTCCGGTCCAACTACCTGACCCCCGAAGGGGTGCGCTTCTACGACCGGTCGCTCGACCTGTACGAGCACCTCTCCGCCGACCTGAACTTCAACGTGATGTTCTCCCAGCGGGGTCACCTGACCCTGGCCCACACCGACGCGTCCCTCCGGACGATGGCGTGGCGCGCCGAGGTCAACAAGGTGGAGGGGATCGACTCGTCGGTGATCGGCCCGGAGGAGATCAAGAAGCTCGTCCCCTACCTCGACACCTCCGGCCGCACCCGCTACCCGGTCCTCGGTGCCCTGTACCACCCGCCGGGGGGCACCGTCCGCCACGACGCCGTCAACTGGGGCTACGCCCGGGGCGCCGACGCGCGCGGCGTCGAGATCCACCAGAGCACCGAGGTGCTCGGCATCGACGTCGTCGGCGACAAGGTGACCGGTGTGCGGACCAACCGGGGCCGCATCTCCACGCCGGTGGTCGTCAACTGCACGGCCGGCCACGCCACGCTGCTGTCCGACATGGTGGGCGTGAAGATGCCGGTGATCACCCACCCGCTGCAGGCGGCGGTGACCGAGCCGGTGAAGATGTTCCTCGACACCGTCGTCGTCTCCGGGACGCTGCACGTGTACGTGAGCCAGACCGACCGGGGCGAGCTCGTCTTCGGGGCGAGCACCGACCCCTACGCTTCGTACTCGATGCGGGGGTCGCTCGAGTTCACCGAGGAGCTCGCCGGCCACATCCTCGAGCTGATGCCGTCGATCGGAAAGTTGCGCCTGTTGCGCCAGTGGTCGGGCCTGTGCGACATGACGCCCGACTTCTCGCCGATCATGGGCACCACGCCGGTCGAGGGGTTCCTCGTCGACGTGGGTTGGGGCACGTATGGCTTCAAGGCCGGCCCGGTCGCCGGCGAGACCATGGCCGAGCTGATCGCCACCAAGAAGACCCCCGAGCTGATAGCGCCGTTCGATCTGGCCCGCTTCGCCGAAGGGCGGCTGGTCGGGGAGAAGGGCGCGGCATCCGTCGGTCACTGACAGGGAGCACGAACATGATCCGGATCCCGTGCCCGTTCTGCGGGCCGAGGAACTCCAATGAGTTCGCATACAAGGGGGAGAGCAAGCGCCGCCCCGACCCGGCGACGGCGACGGCCGAGGAGTGGCGCGCCTACCTCTACGACCATGACAACCCCGAGGGGTGGGTCCGGGAGGGCTGGTACCACCGCGCCGGCTGCCGGCGGTACCTGAAGGTCGAGCGCCATACCCTGACCAACGAGGTCCGCAGCGCCGAGCCGGCGGTCGGGGCATGACGGCGACGATGAAGTCGGGCGTCGCCACCCGCCGGCTGCCGCCACAGGAAGGGGAGGTGATCGACCGGGGTGCGGCCCTGACGTTCAGCTGGGCCGGGCACAGCCACCGGGCGTACCGGGGCGACACGATCGTCTCCGCCCTGCTCGCCGCCGGCGTCACCGTGTTCTCCCGCGGCTTCAAGTACCACCGGCCCCGCGGCGTGCTGAGCGCCAGCTCCCTCGACCCGGGCTGCCTGCTGCAGGTGGGAGACGAGCCCAACGTGCGGGGCGCCCACCGGCGCGTCGAGCCGGGCATGGAGGTCCACCCCCAGAACGTGTGGCCCTCGTTGCGTTACGACGTGAAGTCGGCCAACCAGCTGGTCGGCCGGTTCCTCGGCGCCGGCTTCTACTACAAGACGTTCATGAAGCCCGAGCGGCTGTGGCCGGCGTACGAGCAGGTGCTCAAGCGCTTCGCCACCGGCGGCAGGGTCTCTGCCCACTCGCCGCACGGCTACTACGACAAGCGCTACGCCCACCCCGATGTGCTCGTCGCCGGCGGCGGGCCGGCGGGGATGGCGGCCGCCGTCGCCGCTGCCGACGCCGGGGCCGGCGTGCTGCTCGTCGAGGAGGAGTACGAGCTCGGTGGCCACCTGCGCTGGGGTGACGCGACGGAGCGGGTGGCTCTCGCCGAGCTTCGCGCCGCGGTCGGTGCTCACCCGGGCATCGAGGTGCTCACCAACTCCGTCGTCACCGGCCGCTACGACGACAACTGGGTGGCGGTCCTGCAGCGCCGGCACCCCGACGTGACGGGCGGCGGCTTCGGCCCTGCCGGGTCGCGGGTGCAGGAGCGCCTCGTCAAGGCCCGCGCCGGTGCCCTCGTCGTCGCCCCTGGGCTCGTCGAGCGGCCGTACGTCTTCGACGGCAACGACCGGCCGGGCGTGATGCTGTCCACCGCCGCCCGCCGCCTCGTCAACCTGTGGGCGGTCAAGCCCGGCGACCGGGCGGTGGTGTTCACCGCCAACGCCGCCGGGGACGCCGCCGTGACCGACCTCCAGCGCGTCGGCGTGGACGTCGCCCGGGTGGTGGACGCCCGCCGGGGCGGCGACGTGGTCAGCGCCATCGGCGGCCGCAACGGGGCCGTCGCCGCCGTCGAGCTCGCCGACGGGACCAAGGTCGACTGCGACCTGCTCGTCACCGCCGTCGGCTGGACGGCTCCGACCTCGCTGCTCAACATGTCCGGCGACAAGCCCCTCTACGAGCCCCGGGCCGCCCGGTTCCTCCCCGGCGGGCGCCTGCCCGACACGGTGTACGTCACCGGCGGGATCGCCGGCGACGGGTCCCTCGACGAGCTCGTCGCACACGCCCGTGCCATCGGCGCGGCCGCTGCGGCGGGCGAAGGCTCGCGCGCCGCCGGCGCTCCCACCCTCGGCGTCGACGCCCACCCGGCGCTGTTCAAGGGCCGCACCCACGGCATGGTCGACTTCTCCGAGGACATATCGTCCAAGGACCTGGTGGCCGCCGCCAAGGAGGGCTACGACTCGATCGAGCTCATGAAGCGCTACACGACGGTGACGATGGGGCCATCGCAGGGCAAGCTCGAGACCGTCAACGCCGTGGCCGTGCTGTCCGAGGCGACGGGTCGCACCATCGGCGAGACCGGGACCACCGTGTGGCGGCCGCCCTACACACCCATCAGCCTGGGCGCCCTCGGCGGCCGCATCCTCGAGCCCGTTCGCTACTCGCCGATGCAGCCGTGGCACGAGGCCCACGGAGCCCGGCCGCTGATCGCCGGGCAGTGGATCCGTCCCGACCACTACGGCAACCCGGAGGCCGAGGTCCGCAACGTCCGCCACGCGGTGGGCATCATCGACGTCACACCCCTCGGCAAGCTCGACCTGCGCGGCCCGGACGTCCCCAAGCTGCTCAACCTCCTCTACGTCAACAAGTGGTCCAAGCTGGCGATCGGAGGCGTCCGCTACGGGGTCATGTGCGCCGAGGACGGCGTGGTCATGGACGACGGCGTCACCGGGCACCTCGACGAGGACCACTACTTCATGTCGACGACCACCTCGGGGGCGGCGACGGTGTGGGAGTGGATGGAGAACTGGCTGCAGACCGAGCGTCCCGACTGGCAGGTCCACGTGACGCCCGTGAGCACGGCGTTTGCGTCCGTGAACATCGCAGGCCCTCGCTCGCGCGAGCTGCTCGGACGCCTGTGCACGGACGTGGAGCTCGGGGGCGAGGACTTTCCCTACATGAACGTCCGCAAGGGGACCATCGCCGGCGTCCCCGGTTGCTATATGTGGCGGATCGGTTTCACCGGCGAGCTGAGCTACGAGATCCACGTGCCCGCCTCCTACGGGCTGCACGTCTGGGAGTCCCTGCTGCGCGCCGGCGAGGACCTCGGCGTGGACGCCTTTGGCGTGGAGGCCCAGCGGGTCATGCGCCTGGAGAAGGGTCACTTCATCGTCTCCCAGGACACCGACGGGCTGACCAAGGCGTCGGGGGCGGGCCTCGACTGGCTGGTCAAGCTCGACAAGGACGACTTCGCCGGCAAGCCCGAGCTCGTCTGGCAGCAGGGGGAGCGCTATCAGCGCCTCGTGGGGTTGCAGCCCGTGGACCCCTCGGTCGTCCCCCCCGAGTCGAGCCTGATCGTGCGGGGCGAGTCCGACATCGTCGGGCGGATCACCTCCAGCCGGCGCTCCCCCACGCTCGGCCGTGCGATCTGCCTCGGCTTCGTCGCCCCCGAGCTGGCCTCGGCGGGCACCACCGTCACCGTGTTGCTCCCCGACAAGCGCCGCATCCCGGCACGCGTCATGGAGCACCACGCCCACTTCGACCCAGAGGGGGTGCGCCTCCGTGGCTGAGAGCGCCGTCACCGTCATTCCTCCGGTCGCCCGCAGCCCCATCGCCCCGGTCGGCGGCGCCACCGTCGTCGACGGCTGGGAGCGTGCCACCCGCGCGACGCTGGCGGTCCTGCGGCTGTGCGACCTGTCGTTCCTCGCCAAGGTCCAGGTGCGCGCGCCGCGCCAGGGCGGCGTGGGCGAGCTCCTCGGCGTCCCGATGGGCCGGGCGGCGCGCCAGGGCGGGCGGCTCGTCGTCGGGGCCGGCCCGGGCGAGTGGCTCGTGCTCGGACCGCAGGGCCAGGGCGAGTCCATCGCCGCCGAGCTCGGGGACAGGGTCGCCGGCACCGGCGGGCTCGTCTCGGTTGTCGACCTGACGCACGGGCGGGCGTTGATGCGGCTCACCGGGGACGCCGCCGTCACCGGTGTGCTCTCCAAGCTCTGCGCCGTCAACCTCTCCGACAAGGCCGCACCCGACGGCACGGCGCTGCGCAGCTCCGTCGCTTCGCTCGTCACCGACGTCGTGCGCGACGACCGGGACGGGCAGCGCAGCTTCCTGCTGCACTGCGAGCGCTCGTCGGGGCAGTACCTCTTCGACGCCCTCCTCGACGCGGGGGCCGACCACGGCATCGAGGCCTGCGCGGCCGACGAAAGGGATTGGTGACCATGGCATTCCCCTCCGACCTGGAGATCGCACGCAACGCCGACCTGAAGCCCCTGACCGAGGTCGCGGCGTCCATGGGCATCGGCGAGCACCTCCTCGAGCCCTACGGCGCCACGGTGGCGAAGGTCAGGCTCGACGCCGTCGAGGAGCTCGCGGACCGCCCCAAGGCGAGGTACGTGGTCGTCTCGGCGATCACGCCCACCCCCCTTGGCGAGGGCAAGACCACGACGACCGTCGGGCTCGGGCAGGCGATGAAGCACATCGGCAAGCAGGCGACCGTCGCCATCCGCCAGCCGTCGATGGGGCCGACCTTCGGCATCAAGGGCGGAGCCGCCGGCGGCGGCTACAGCCAGGTCGTTCCGATGGAGATGCTCAACCTCCACCTCACCGGCGACTTCCACGCCGTCACCGAGGCCCACAACATGCTGTCGGCGATCGTCGACAACCACCTGCACCAGGGCAACCGCCTCGGCCTGTCCCTCGATGACATCACCTGGCGGCGGGTGCTCGACGTCAACGACCGGGCCCTGCGCAACATCGTCATCGGCCTCGGCACCAAGGAGGACGGGGTCACCCGCCAGACCGGCTTCGACATCACGGCCGCCTCGGAGGTCATGGCGATCTTCGCCCTGGCCACGTCGCTCAGCGACCTGCGCACCCGCCTCGGCCGGATCGTCGTCGGCTACACCAGCGCCGGCGAGCCGGTGACAGCGGAGGAGCTGAAGGGTGCCGGCGCCATGGCGGTCATCATGCGCGACGCCCTCAAGCCCAACCTGCTGCAGACCCTCGAGAACACGCCGGTGCTCGTGCACGCCGGCCCGTTCGGCAACATCGCCCACGGCAACAGCTCGATCCTCGCCGACCAGATCGGCATCCGCGGAGGTGACTTCCTCATCACCGAGGCTGGCTTCGGGGCGGACATGGGAGCAGAGCGGTTCTTCAACATCAAGTGCCGGTATTCCGGGCTGACCCCCGACGCCGCCGTGGTCGTGGCCACGGTCCGGGCGCTCAAGGCCCACTCCGGCAAGCACCGCATCGTCGCCGGCAGGCCGCTGCCGGAGGCGCTGCTCGCCGAGAACCCCGACGAGGTGCACGAGGGCGGCGCCAACCTCCGCAAGCAGATCGAGAACATCAAGATCCACGGGGTCACCCCGGTCGTGGCCGTCAACGCCTTCCCGACCGACCATCCGTCGGAGTGGGAGGCCATCGAGGAGATCGCCGCCTCGATGGGGGCACGCAGCGCCGTCTGCCAGCACTTCTCCCAGGGCGGCAAAGGGGCGACGGAGCTGGCCGAGGCCGTCGTCGAGGCGGCCGCCGAGCCGTCACAGTTCCAGATGCTGTACCCCGACGCCATGCCCCTGCGGGAGAAGATCGAGACCGTCGCCCGCAAGGTGTACGGCGCCGACGGCGCGTCCTACACCGCCCTCGCATCGCGCCAACTCGACCGCTACGAGGCGGCCGGCTTCGGGAACCTCCCTGTCTGCATCGCGAAGACCCACCTGTCGATCTCGTCGGACCCGTCGCTCAAGGGCGCGCCGACGGGATGGACGTTGCCGGTCCGGGAGGTGCGGGCGTCGGTCGGTGCCGGCTTCGTGTACCCGATCTGCGGCGACATGCGCACCATGCCGGGCCTCGGCACCAACCCCGCCGCCTTCTCCATCGACCTCGACGCCGACGCCAACATCGTCGGGCTCTTCTGAGGTCCCGGGGTCATTGGCGACCGTCCTCGACGGCCGCGCCCGACGGGACGAGATCCTCGAGTCCCTCCGGGCCGAGCTGGCCGCCGCCGGCCGGCCGGCGGTCATCTTCGCGACCGTCCTCGTCGGCGACGACGAGGCGAGCGTCCGTTACGTCGGGCTGAAGCACCGAGCGGCGGAGCACATCGGGGTCACTGTCCGCGGCGTCCACCTGCCGGCGACGGCGACCCAAGCGGACCTCGAAGAGGAGATCGCCGCCCTCTCCGCCGACCCGGCGGTGCACGGCATCCTGCTGCAGTTGCCCCTGCCTACCGGCCTCGACGAGTCGGCCGCCGCCGCACGCATAGACCCCGCCAAGGACGTGGACGGCATGACCGCCGTCTCCCTCGGCCGCCTCCTCCTCGGCGTCCCCGGGCACCGCCCCTGCACCGCCGCCGGGATCGTCGACCTCCTCAACCGCCACCACGTGCAACTCGCCGGCCGGCGGGCGGTGGTCGTCGGGCGGGGAGCGATGGTTGCCCTGCCGCTGGCGCTGATGCTGGCATCGCCGGCGGCGTCGGGTGGGCTGGGCTGCGCCGCGGTCACGGTCCTCGATCCGGACGCCCCCGGTCTGGCCAACGCCTGCCGGGCTGGCGACCTCGTGGTCGCCGACGTCGGGCGCCCCCACCTCGTGAGGGCCGACTGGATCAGGCCAGGCGCGTCGGTGGTGGACGTCGGGGTGTCGTCCGTCGAAGGGAGGCTGCTCGGCGACGTCGACCCCTCCGCCGCCCTGGTAGCGGGGGCGTTCGCCCCCAACCCCGGCGGGGCGGGACCGATGACCGTCGCCCTGCTGCTGCGCAACACCGTCCAAGCGGCCCGCAGCGCCGGGGTCCTCCGCGACCGTGGCGGCGTCGCCGGCGTGGGAGGCTGAAGGCCATGGGAGCGACGATCATTGACGGCACGGCGGTGTCGCGCGAGCTGCGGGCCCGGCTGCACGGGGAGCTCGACGCCGTGAGGAGCTCCGGAGCGGACCCAGGCCTCGCCAGCGTGGTCGTCGGCGACGATTACGCCGCCCACGCCTACGAGCGGCGCCTCCGCCGGTTGGCCGAGGCGGTCGGCTGCCGCTTCCAGGCCGAACGCCTCCCCTTCGACGTGGAGCGCGCCGAGGTCCTCGCCACCATCGGCAAGCTCAACGCCGACCCGCGCATCACCGGCATCCTGGTCCTGCGCCCGCTGCCGCCCCAGCTGTCGGAGGTGGAGATCTACCCGACGCTCGACCCGTTGAAGGACGTCGAGGCCGTCCACCCCGTAAACGCCGGGCTCATGGCCCGCGGCACGCCGCGGTTCGTGCCGTCCACGCCGGCCAGCTGCTTTTGGATCCTCGACGACTACTTCCGGTCCTCCGGTCGCGAGCCGGCGACCGCCCTCCAGGGCAGGACCGTCGTGATAGTCGGTCGCAGCCACAACGTCGGCAAGCCCGCCGTGTGGCTCGCCCTCGACCGGGGTGCCATCGTCATCGACTGCGACGAGCACGCCTTCCACGCCGGACGGCTCGCCGAGTTCACCCGTCAGGCCGACGTCCTCGTCGTCGCCGCCGGCTCGCCGGGGCTGATCACCGGCGACATGGTGAGCGACGGCGTCGTCGTCGTCGACGTGGGCATCAACGCCGTACCCGCCGGTGCCGGCGGTCGGGTGCGCCTCGTCGGCGACGTCGACTTCGACAGCGTCGCGCCGCGCGCCGAGGCGATCACGCCGGTGCCCGGCGGTGTCGGCCCGGTCACCGACGTGTGGCTGGTGCGCAACACCGTCCTCGGTTCGGTGATGCAGCATACGAGCCTCGACATCGGGCCCTGGCCGCCCGCCTGAGCGGCTGCCTCCCTACCGAGGCGCTGCGGTCCGGGCGCCCACGCACTCCATCAGCAGGTGACCTCGAAGTGGTGGCTGCGGAACTTCGCCGGAGCCTGCACCGACCGCTCGCTCTCCGCGTAGGCACCGAGGTGCTCGGTGTAGCTCGTCCACAGGGGACCCTCCGGGTCGAACGGGCGTGCCAGGGACCGCACCGCGAGCTTGCGGTTCCTCTCCGCGGTCCGAACGACCGGCGAGAGGTCGTCGAGGGGGCGCACGTCGAGTGCTCCGCTCGCCGCCGCCCAGGCGTCCCTCCCGGCCCCCGTGCGCACGAGCACGGTGGAGCGACCCGGCTCGCTCGCAAGGTTCCCGACGGCGAGGTCGGCACCGAGCCCCGTGAAGTCGGCGCACTCGTCGCAGCCCTTCAGGCTCGCCGCGCGGAGCTCCTTCACCGGACGGCGCAGCAGCTCGGTGCTCGCCGAGCGCACGACCAGCTCCCCGTCCCGCACGTCGACCCGAGCCACCTCCGACGTTGCCACGCCGGCCGCACCGACCGCCTCCTCGAGCTTGTCGGGCTCGAACGACCTCGTGCAGAACAGCCCGATCACCAGCACCACCGCTCCCGCAGAGGACCGGCGGTACTTCCAGGGGAATCGTTGCAGCGCGCGCAGCACGCTGATCTGGCACGGCGTGCCGACGAAGGCAATGCGCTCCACGCCCTTTCCCAGGGGCTCGTTGAGCACTTTGAGGGGGTGGGACTGGTGGTAGACGCTGCCGGCCGCGGCGCGCACCTCGTCTGGGGAGGTCGCGAGGAACGCCTCGCCGTGGAAGGCGTCGACCTGCCTGGTCACGATCGCGCCGTCTACGAAGCTGGTCGCGAGCAGGTGCGAGAGCAGCGCGGTCACCGCGCCGCCGTCTTGGACCCCGGCGGCGTTGCCCCGTCCCGCTGCTGACCAGGCTGAGTGGATGAGGCCGAGCTCGATCGGGACGGCCGTGCCGTGTGCCGCCGCGGGCCCGCCGGCGCCGTTCGCCGGCGCCGGCGCGTTGCCGGGGCCGGGAGCGGGGGCGTGCAGCGCCTCGGTATTCAGCCCGGCGAGGGGGCAGTAGTCCCAGCATGCCGAGCAGCCGGTGCACATCTTGACGAGCGTCGGCTTGCCGTCCTCGGCGACGCCGATCGAGCGGGACGGGCAGGCGGCGATGCAGCCCCCGCAGCCCACACAGCGCCCGGCGTCGATGACCGCGGCGGCAGTCTTGTGGAACCAGATCTTGTCGGGCAGCTCGGGCATGCCGCCGGCGGTGGCGATCTCGTCGCGCAGGTCCGCCGCCGGGTCGCAAGACGGGGCCCACATCCCCCTTGCCACCGGAGCACCCGTTCGGGTCGCGCCGGCCGGGTGGTCTTCCGTGAGGGTCATCGGGGTGCTCCTTTGCTCGTGGCTTCGCTCATGGCGCCGTCCCGACGCCGGTCCAGGGTGCGAGCGCCGCAGAGATCTCGTCGAGTGCCAGCTCGCCGCGGGCGACCCTCGCAAGCAGTGAAGCGATGCCGTCGAAGGCGGCACCGGTCGGGACGTCGCCCCTCGCCCACCGGGCGAGGCGCCCCGCGCCGGCGTCTCCCCCCAGCGCGACGTCGAACCCCTCGTAGTGGTCCTCCCCGTCCTTGCCCATCGTGGCGCGGATCCCTACGTGCGCGGTCGGGATCTGCGCGCAGGACGCCTTGCAGCCCGACAGGTGGATCCTCAGGCCGTCCAGACGGTTCCAGCCCCCTGGAGGCACTTCGGTGCGCAGGTGGTCGATGAGCCGCTGGCCGTAGGGCTTCATTGCCAGGATCGCGAACTTGCAGAACGGAGCGCTCGTGCATGCGACCACGCCCCGCTCGAAGGGGTCGGGCTCGGGCGAGAGGCGCTCGAGCAACGGCTCGGCGAGCAGAGCGTCGACGCCGGCGACTCCGGTCAGGATCACGTTCTGGCGCTGGGTGAAGCGCACCCGCCCGTCGCCGTGGACGCGGGCACAGCGCGCGAGCTCGGAGAGCTCGCCGGCTGAGAGCCGCCCAAGGGGGACGCAGAGCCCCACGTAGCTCGTGCCATCTCGGTCTGGGTGCACCCCGATGTGGTCTTCGGCGCGCCAGGTCGTGAGGTCATCGCCGGCTGCCGGGACCGCGAAGCCCAACCGATCGCGCACCTCGGTGGCGACGCGCTCGGGACCGAGCTGGTGGACGAGGGCGCGGAACCGGTTGAGGCTCGGGTTCTCGTAGTCGCCGTGCTCGGCGTAGACTTGCAGGGCCGCGCGCACCACGGCAGGCGCCTGGCCGGGCTCGACGAACAGGTCGAGCGCGGTCGCGAGCCTCGGGTAGTCCGAGAGCCCGCCGCCGGCGTGGACGTTGAAGCCGAGGGTGCCGTCCCTGTGCGCCGGGGTGAAGGCGACGCAGTGGATCCTGGCGACAGCGCAGTCCGTCGGGCAGGCGGTGAGCACGACCTTGAACTTGCGGGGGAGGAAGGCGGTCAGCCGGGGCTCGTCGCGGCCGATGGCGCCGATGGCGTCGACGATCGGTCCGACCTCGAAGGCTGCCTGTGGGTCGATCCCGTCGACGGGGCAGGCCGTGACGTTGCGCATCGAGTTGCCGCACGCCTGGAGGGACCCGAGCCCCACCTCCCCGTAGCGCCGCCAGATCTCGGGGAGGTGCTCGAAGCGGATCCAGTGGATCTGGAGGTCCTGGCGCGTCGTCACCTCGCCGAAGTGGTCCGGCTCGTCCTCGAACCCTTCGGCGTGCACCGAGAAGTCGCGGACGACGCCGGCGAGCACGTCGACCTGAGCGGCCGTGAGCCGCCCGCCCGGGATCCGGGTGCGCAGCATGAAGGTGCCCTCGAAGCGGTCGTCGTAGACGCCGACCAGGCGCAGGCGGGCGTTGCCGACGCTGCCGCGGTCGGAGGGGTGCAGGTCTTCCCAGCGCAGTGGGCCCGCGCCGACGATCGCCGCCAGGATCGCCTCCGGGACCTGCTCGGGATGGAAGAGCGGTTCACGCATGGACACCTCCTGACTCGGGATCACGGGGCCCGCGCATGGCGCCCAGACCCGGCCTTCTCTTGTGACCTCTTGTGACGGCGCCGTCCCCTCCACTATATATGACCTATCAAGTCAGGTTTTCAGTTCCAAGCGGCACCAAGCGGCACGCAGGTGAGCGAGGGCACCAACGCGGTGGCAGCCGGGATGGTTGGTCGCCCCCGGCTGGCCGAGCCCGCGGGCTGACGCTGGTGCGGAGCGACCACTATCCGGTCAGCCTGGTGGTGGCCGGCCAGCCCTGCTTGGTGGTCGGGGGCGGGTCGGTGGCAGTCCGCAAGGCCGAGGGGCTCGCCCGGAGCGGGGCTCGGGTGACGGTCGTCGCCCCCGAGGTCGACCCGGCGATCGAGTTGCTTCCTGTCGCCGTCGAGCGGCGCCCCTATCGGCCAGGCGAAGCGGGCCGCTACCGGCTGGTGATCACCGCCACCGGAGTCCCCGAGGTGGATACCTCGGTGGCCGCCGACGCCGAAGCGGCGGGGGTGTGGGTGAACAGCGCCGACGACGCCGCTCACTGCACCTTCCTCCTGCCCGCCGTCCACCGGGACGGGCCGGTGACGGTGGCCGTGTCGACGGGCGGGGCCAGCCCGGCCCTGGCCACGTGGCTCCGCCGCCGGCTCGCCGAGGCGTGCGGCGAAGGGCTGGGAGTGCTGGCCGAGGCGCTGGAGGAGGCCCGGCGCAAGCTCCAGGCGTCCGGACGGCCGACTGGATCGCTCGACTGGCACGCCATCCTCGACGGCCCGCTGACGAGGCTTGTCCTGGACGGCAGACTTGACGAGGCCCGCAGGCTCCTCGAGGACCTCCAAACAGCTCTCGCTACCTGTGACGACGTGGAAGGGCCGGAGGAGCCAGGAGGGACGGAAGCTCCAGAGGAGCCAGGAGGGACGGAAGCTCCAGAGGGACCGGCAGGGTCGGCAATGAGGCCGCGGCCGTCGCGTTGTTTGGGCAGTTGACCGCGATAATCGCAGACAACTGCCCAAACAACGTACCGGAGCCCGCCCTCCTTCCGGTATGGACCTATACCTCCCATCCGAGTGGGCGAGTGGGCGAGTGGGCGAGTGGGCGAGTGGGCGAGTGGGCGAGTGGGCATGTGGGCATGTGGGCATGTGGGCGAGTGGGCACACCCGATGCGCTCAGGCGCTCCCTGGGGGAAGGCGACGTGGTGTACCCGTGTGTTGAGCGCCGCAGCGACCCCAGCGATCCTGCGACCAGGCGATCCGCTGACCTCGGGAGATCCTGCAGGCTGGTTGGTCGGGCATCCTCGAGCCGCCGGCCGGCGCCTCCGGGGTGCAAGACTCCCACCGTCCCTTGCACCCATCCAGGAGGAGCATGCTCCCGTGGTAGAACAACCCGCCCCGACCGTTCCCGAAGGCCCGACGAACCTGCGATGGGAGGACGTGGCCGCCCGCCTCGCGGCGGCCCGCAGCTACTGGTTGGCGACCGTCGGTCCCGACGCGGCACCGCATGCCGTCCCGGTGTGGGGCGCGGTGGTCGGCGATGCCCTGCACTTCTACACCCAGCGCAGCACCGCCAAGGCCCACCACATCTCCGCCAACCCCCGTGTCGCTGTCCACTTGGAGAGCACCGAGGACGTCCTCGTCGTCTACGGCGAGCTCGAGGACCTCGGGCTGCCAGCGGGCAACCCCGCCGTGCTGGCCGCCCTCGACGCCAAGTACCCAGACCCCGACGACGCCGCCTACCTGCCCTCCCACGAGCCGGCGTACGACGTCATCTTCCGCCTGCGGCCCGCTCGGGCCCTGGCGTGGAGCCTCGCCGACTTCGACGGCTCCCAGGCGAGGTGGAGCGCCGGCGCCAGCTGAGCGCGACCACCCCCAGGGCTCAGGTCGCCAGCCCCGCCGCCCTCGCTGCCGCCCCGGCGGTCTGGTCGAGCAGCACGGCGATCGTCATCGGCCCCACACCGCCCGGCACCGGCGTGATCAGCCGGGCCCGGGCGGCGGCCTCGCCGAATTCGACGTCCCCCACGTTGCCGGGGTTGTAGCCGGCGTCGACCACGATCGCGCCCGGCTTGATCCACTCTCCCCGCACGAGCTCCGGCTTCCCCACGGCAGCGACCACGACATCGCCGGTGGCGACGATCGACGGCAGGTCCCGGGTCCGCGAGTGGCAGTAGGTGACCGTGGCGTCCCGGCGCAGCAGCAGCATGCCCATCGGCTTGCCGAGGATGGGGCTGCGACCGATGACGACCGCCCGAGCCCCGGCCAGCTCGACGCGGTACTCGTCGAGGAGCCGCATGATCCCCTCCGGCGTGCACGACGCCGGGCCCGGGACGCCCATCGCCATGGCGGCGAATGAGTGCATGGTCACGCCGTCGACGTCCTTGGCGGGGGCGATCGCCTCGAACACGGCCCGCTCGTCGACCTGGGGGGGAACGGGGTGCTGCACGAGGATGCCGTCGACGGTGGGGTCGTCGGAGAGGGCCCGCACGGTGGAGACCACGACCTCCGTCGAGGTCCCGGCGGGCAGCTCGACGAGGCGCGAGACCATGCCCACCTGCTCCGCCCGCCGCCGCTTCATGCGCACGTAGGTGACCGAGGAGGCGTCGTCGCCCACGAGGACCGCCGCCAGGCACGGACGCCGCCCGGTGGCGTCGAGGACGGCGCGAGCCCGCCCGGCCGTCGCCTCGAGGACCCGGTTGGCGAGGCTGGCCCCGTCCATCAACCCGGCGGATGCGGTGTGAACCATGGCGCGCTCCTCGTCTCTGGGCGCCTTCCCCGGAGGGCGCCAGGCCCTCGGCGAAGTGTACCGGCGAGGCCGCCCCGCTCACCGTTCCAACCCAGCTCACCGTTCCAACCCAAACGCCCGGCCCATCGACGTCGCCCTGCTCGCCGCCCCGAGCAGCGGGTGCAGCCCGAGCATCTCCTCGGTGGTGCGCAGCAGGGAGTAGTGGGACAGGGCTTCGTGCACCCGGGCTCCCGGCCTGACGCTCGGCGCGATCACATACAGCGGCACCTGAGACCCGCCGGCGTCGTTCTCGTCCCAGGTGATGAACACCGCCGTGTCTTCGGCCCTGTAGGCGGCGCTCGAGAAGATGAGAGGGAGCTCCCGCGACAGCCAGGCGTCACCGGTCGCGGTCGAGCAGTCGTGCATGTCGTTGCAGAGGTTGGGCACGATGAGGGTGAAGGCGGCGGACAGGTCGGGCGTCCTCCCGAGGGGGACGTCCTGGCGGGCGCAGGCCGCCCGGATGGATGTGTAGTAGACGGCGGGGTTGTGCTTGACGGCGTAGTTGCCTGACGGCTGGCGGTCACAGGCGAGCGGCATGGACTCGGCGAGGGTGCGCCAGCGCGACCCGAGCAGCGAGAAGATGCTGGGCCCGGCTATGGGGTGGGCGGAGGGCCCGGCGTCGTCGACGACGCCGTGGGTCGAGCCCGAGGTGAGCGCCAGGTAGTTGGGCAGGCTCGGGTGGGCGACGCCGGCGTAGTCGGTGGCGAGCCCGCACTCACGGGCCAGCCCGGCGAGGTAGGGGGCGGCGGGGGAGCCGACGACCTGGTTGTAGGAGCGGTTCTCCTCGATGATCCACACGACGTGGCGCCACACCGGGGGCTTGGTGGCCGTCCCACACGGCTTCGCCGAAAGAGCGGCCGCTGTGACCGCCGGTCCCGTGCTGCCCGGCGGGGGGGCGGCGCCGGACCCGGCCCCGCAGGCGGCGACCAGTGGGAGCAGTGGGGCCAGCCATGAGAGGGGCGAGCGTCGCATCGCCCCATCCTTGCGGAGCAGGCCCGCTCACGTGCGACCCGCCGGCGTCAGGCGGCGGGCTGCCCGGCAGGGCCGGGGTCCTCGAACGAGACGGGAGCGTCGAAGGCGGCCCGGCGGGAGGCACGCCGGAAGGCGGCGAGCAGCACCGGCCCGAGGGTCAGGAGGGCGACGACGTCGGTGATCGCCCGGCCGGTGTCCCACCCGAGCGAGGTCGTGGCGTCGAAGACCACGTACCTGCGGAGGTTGGCCAGCAGGGGCGCACCCGGCAGGTAGGCGATCGAGCTGTGGGGGTCGAGTGCGAACGGCCAGAACGACAGGTTGACGGCCAGCCCGTAGGCGTACCCGGAAACCACCCCGTAGCCGGCGAGGAGGACCCGCTCCCAGCGGGGCGGCACACGCGGGAGCAGGCCGGCGCCCATCCCCACCCAAGCCGACGCGAACATCTGATAGGGCATCCACGGCCCGACGCCGCCGGTCAGGAGCGCGGACGTGAAGATCGTGACGCTGCCGAGGGCGAAGCCGAAGCCGGGCCCGAACACCCGCCCGGCGACGATCATGAGGAAGAACACGGTCTCGATCCCCGCCGTGCCGGCGCCGAGCGGGCGAAGCGCAGCCCCGACGGCGGCGAGCACCCCGAGCAGGGCGACGGCCTTGGAGTCCATGCCCCCGTCGGCCAGCTCGCTCAGCACGACGGCCAGGACGAGGAGCAGCAAGGCGCCGAACATCAGCGGGGGGACCAGGCTCTCTCCGAGCCGCCCGGGGGCGACGAAGAAGGGCCAGCCGAAGGCAACCGCTCCGAACCCCGAAGCCAGGCCGATGGCCGCCCGGCTGCGCCCCGCCACCGGGAGCGCCGCCGCCGCCGGCGGCACGCGGCTCACGCCCTCACCGCCAGAGCGCCGGCGACCTGGTCGACGGTGAGGAACGCAAGCGGGGCGAGGATCTTGGCCACCTGCGGAGCGAAGGCGGGTGACGCTGTCACCACGCCGGCGGTCGCACCGTCCGCCACCACCTCTCCGGTGGCCATCACGATCACGCGGTCGGCGACAGCGGCCACGAACTCCACGTCGTGGGTCGCCACCAGGATCGCCCTGCCCTCGCCTGCGAGCTGGCGCAGGACGCCGGCGAGGGCCGCCTTGGCTGCGTAGTCGAGGCCGCGGGTCGGCTCGTCCAACAGCACGACGCCCGGCCCGGCGGACAGCTGGATGGCGAGGGCCAGCGCGAGCCGCTGGCCCTCGGACAGGTCCCGTGGGTGGGCGCCGCCGTCGACGCCGGGCGCGAACTGATCCAGCAGCCCCGACGCGGTCCCCGCTGCGGCCGGGCCGCAGGCTCGGTCGGCCTCGGCGCATTCGGCGTCCACGGTGTCCAGGTAGAGGAGATCCGCCGGGTCCTGGGGTACCAGGCCCACGACGCGGCGAGCCTCCAGCGGTCGGAGCCGCGACGGGTCGCGGCCGCCTACGTCGACACGGCCCGCCTGGCGCCCCCCGCTGCCCTGGAGCGCCCACAGCAGCGACGACTTGCCCGAGCCGTTGCGCCCCATCATCCCGGCCACCTCCCCCGAACGTAGGTGGAGGGACACCTCGCGCACGGCAACGACCGCCCCGTGGCGGACGGTGACCCCCTGCGCCGACAAGGCTGGCGCGGCGCGGGGACTTTGGGCGGGCTCCCAATCGCCGGCGACGGATCGGCGCTCCAGCCGGGCCCGCAACGGTGCCGCCTGCCTGCGGGCGTCGCGCACCGACAGCGGGAGCGGGTCCCACCCGGCCAGCCGCCCCAGCTCGACGACCGGCGGGGCCACCCCCGACGCCACCAGCACCTCTGCCGGCGGCCCGCAGCGCACCCCGCCCCCGCCCAGCACCTCCACCACACGGTCGGCGTACTGGACGACGCGCTCGAGGCGGTGTTCGGCGAGCACCACCGTCATCCCGAGGTCGTGCACCAGTCGTGTGACCACGGCCAGCACCTCCTCGGCCGCCGGGGGGTCCAGGGCCGAGGTCGGCTCGTCGAGGACGAGCACCGACGGGTGTGCCGCGAGGACCGACCCGATGGCGACCCGCTGCTGCTCCCCGCCCGAGAGGGTGTCGAGGGACCGCTCCCGCAGCGGAGCAATCCCGAGGACGTCGAGGGTCTCCTCGACCCGCTTGCGCATCGTTGCGGCCGGCACGCCCAACTGCTCCATGCCGTAGGCCAGCTCCTCCTCGACCGTGTCGGTGACGAAGCCCGCCCGTGGGTCCTGGCCGACCACGCCGACGACGTCGGCCAGCTCCCGCGGAGGGTGGGTGCGGGTGTCCCGCCCGGCGACGACGACCCGGCCGGCGAGGGTGCCCCCGGTGAAGTGTGGCACCAGGCCGTTGATCGCCTGCAGCAGCGTGGACTTGCCGGCGCCGGTCCGCCCGACGACCAGCACCAGCTCCCCCTCCGCCAAGTCGAGGCAGACATCGCGGAGGACGGGCGCGCCGGCGCCGGCGTAGGTGACGCTCACATGCTCGAAGCGGATCACGGCGGCACCGCCGGGGACAGCGACGGGGCGGGCGCGCCCGCCGGTGGCGGGGGTGAGGCGGGGGCGGCGGCCCGTGCCCGGTGCTCGCCCCCGGGTCCGGCGGTTACGGCACGCCGGGGTGGCGGGGCGGCGACAGCAGCGAGGGCGGCGACCACGACGGCGACGGCCGGGATCAGCGGCACCGACGGCCAGGCCGGCGGGTCGGTCGGCGGGTTGAAACCGCTGGCGCCTGCTCCGAGGCCGGCGGCCAGGACGGCGGCGGGCACCAGGCCTGCGACACAGACCGCCCACTCCGGCCACCGCCAGGCGTCGGGCCGGTAGGAGCTGCGGCGCACCCGCCGGCCTCCGAGCGCAAGGCCGGCCACGCAGGCGGCGATGCCCACCGCCAGCGTCATGACCTCCACCCACCCCGGTCCGGCCGCGGCCAGGAGCCCGTAGGCGCCGACCGAGATCCCGACCATGCCGCCGAGAAGACCGGCCGCGCCGAGCCGGCGGACCCGGGCCGGCGCCTCGCCGCGGCGCCCGTATCCTCGTGAGTCCATGGCGGCGGCCAGGTGGATGGAGCGCTCGAGCGCGTCTTCGAGGACCGGGACGGCCACGGCCCGCAGGCCGTGCAGCCCCCGGGCGGGGCGACCCCGCAGGCGCTGCGCACGCCGGGTCCGCTGCGCCGCCTCCACCAGCAGGGGGGCGACGCTCACCGCCACCACGACGGCCACCCCGACCTCGTACAACGCCCGGGGGAGCACCCGCAGCACCCGCCGGGGGTTGGCGAGCGTGTTGGCCGCGCCGACACATGCGATCAGGCCGGCGAGCACGAGCCCGCCGTAGACGGCTGCCAGCATCTCCTGGGCAGTGACCGGCCCGCCGACCTGCACCCCCGCCGCCCAGGACGGCAGCGGGACCCGGGGCAGGCGGAACAACACCGCCTGGCCGGCGGTGACGTCCCCGCCGAAGACGGACCGCAGCACGACCCGCACGGCGATCACGACCGCGCCCATGACGAGGTAGTACTTCAGTCCCCGGGCCCACGGCGCGTCGCCCCGCCGGCTCGCCACGACCACTCCGAGCACGGAGACGACCAGGGCCACCAGGATCGGGTTGGTCGTCCGGGTGATGGCGACGCCCAGACCGAGCGCCCAAACCCACCACGCCACCGGGTGGAGGTCCCGCGGCACGCGCCCGCTCCACCACCGGCTCATCCCGCTCACGCGGCCCGCCTCCGCCGCCGGGCCACCACCCCGGCGCCGGCGGCGAGCACGGCGACGGCAGCAGCGCCGGCGATGAGCCCCGCCGGCGAGCCCCGGCTCCCACCGCTTCGTGGGCCGGTGCCGGCGGCGGCATCCACGATGCGGGTCGTGGTCGTAGTCGTGGTGGTCGCCGCTCCCGCTGGCCGCCCGGTTGTCGTCGCCGGGTTCGGAGCGGTGGCGGGTGGCCGGGTGGTGGCGGGTGGCCGGGTGGTGGTCGCTGGCCGGTCCGGGGCGGTGGTCACCGGTGGGGCGGTGGTCGCCGGTGGGGGGGTGGTGGTCGCCGGTGGGGGGGTGGTCGCCGGTGGGGCGGTGGTGGGTGGGCGGCTGCGCAGTCGGGTCGGCGGGACAGCCGGCGGGCGGCCCGCCCCGAACTCCCACGCCTCGACGCTCCCGGCGGCCGGCCTGAACGTGGCAGCGCCGGTCGGGCTGTAAGCCCACCTCGACTGGCCGGCGTCGGCGTACCAGAACGACCAGTAGGCCGTCGCCGGCGGAGTGGCGACGCACGGGTCGGAGGAGGGGGTCGGCCGCTCGCTGGACGACCCCTTGCTGGCAAGCCCGATCCGGCACACGAAGGCGCTGCCGCTGGCCTCGTCCCCGGCGGTCAGGAACCCCGCCGCGTGCATGGCAGCCATGGCGTCGGCGGGCTGCTCGGAGCAGCCTCTCACGATCGGGCCGCCCCAGTGGCCGAAGTCGACCGCCACGAGCACCCCGGCGGTCGTGGTGCAGTCCGCCACCGGGGTGAGGCCGGCGCCGCCGGGTGAGGGCGTTGCCGACGCCGGCCTCACCCCCCCGGCGAGCAGCCAGCCTGCGGCGACGAAGGCGAGCAGCGAGGCCAGGCGCCGGGGTGATCCGCTCAACGGACCAACTAGCAGTGCTCCACCGGGAGCTCGGAGGATGCCGGGCCCGGCCTCACCGGGTAGGGCACCTGCGCCGCGGCGGGGATGGCCTGGATGGTGGCGTACAGGTTGGGGCCGGCTGCGCCCGGGTACCGGTAAGCGCCACGGGCGAAGGACGGCGCCCCGCAGCGGAACTGGAAGGCGGCCAGGCCGGTCAGCGCGTCGTGCCCGTTGCGGCGGGTGACGGAGAGGTGGCGCAGCGCCAGGAGTGCCTGGGCGACGACCGCCGTCGAGTCCGGGTCGGCGGGCTGGGCGGCGGAGTCAGTGCCGTAGTAGCCGAACCCGCCGCTCGGGTACTGGGCGCGACGGAAGAAGGGCAGGGGGTCGTGCCGGGGCGACATCCCCGTGGCGACCAGCCCTTCGACGGCAAGGGCGGTCGAGTTCGTGTCGGGGCCCTGGAACTTGGCCGGGTCCGGTGCTACGCATGGAGCGGGGGAGGACCGGTAGGACTCCCAGCCTCCGCCGTAGCACTGCTGGCGGAGCAACCAGCCGGCGCCCGGGCGGTTGGGCTCGCCCGCGGCGGCAAGGGCGAGCAGCGACAGGCCCTGGGTGTAGGCGGAGGAGTACGTCGGCGCCGCCGGGGAGCCGAAGAGCCCCGCATCGGGCCCGCTGTGCGCCTGGGTGGCGAGCAGCCGCGCGACGAGGTCGTTCGCGTGAGCCGTGCCGCCGAACGCCCGGGGATCGGCCTTGGCGGCGACCGCAGCGAGGATCACCTCGGCCAGGCGGCCGGGGGAGTCGACGGTGCTGGTCCTGCTCGCCGGGATCCGGACGTAGGACTCGAAGTGCGACTCAAGGAAGCGGATCCCGGCGTGGACCTGCGCCGAGCCGGTGCGAGCCGCTGCGAGGGCGACGATGCCGAGGGGCAGGTAGTCGATGCCGGGCTCGCCGGCGGAGGCGGGGAGGTTGCCGTCGGGTTGGAAGTGGCGGGCGAGCCAGCCGGCAGCCAGGCTGGCGCCCACGGGGACGGGGCCGGGGGCTGCGGTTGCGGCGGCTGTGGCCGCGGGGCCGGGGGCTGCGGTTGCGGCGGCTGTGGCTGCGGGGCCGGCGGCTGCGATGAGGGCGGCCAGCGACACCCGGGCGGCGGTCAGGCGGGACATGAACGGCACTTGAACCCTCTCCGGAGACTGGAGATCCGAGAGGGGCAGAAGCTGACCGCGGATTCGGATCCCCGACTCCCGTGTTCCTCGACGGTGACAGGGTGGTATCGGCGCCGTCGAGTGCTCCGACTCGTGAGAGCCGACCGGGGTCGGTCTCACCTACGGTTGCGGGCCAGTGCCGGGATTGGACCGGACTTCCCTCTCGGGCGACGGGAGAGTGCGATGACGCTCCGTCCGGGCACGATAGCAGAGCCGCCGGGGACCTGGCGGGGCCGTCCGGTGCTTCGATGCGGATGGGCGCCGAGATGAGGCGCCGGCGTAGGCTCCGGCGGTGGGGGAAGTGCTGGAGGTCGACGGCCTGACACGTCGCTTCGGCCCGGTCACGGCTCTCGACCGCCTGACCTTCACGGTCCCCTCGGGGCAGGTCGTCGGTTTCCTCGGACCCAACGGCGCAGGTAAGACGACGACGATGCGCGCCATCTTCGGCCTCACCGACCTCGACGCTGGATCGGTGCGATGGGGCGGGACGCCTGTCGGGCCATCGCAGCGGCGCCGGTTCGGGTACATGCCGGAGGAGCGGGGCCTGTACCCCAACATGCTGGTCGTCGAGGAGATCGAGTACCTCGGGCGGCTGCACGGGATGGATGCCGGCACGGCAGCGACGGCGGCGAGGCGGTGGCTGGAGCGGCTGGAGGTCGCAGACCGGGCGCGCAGCAAGGTGGAGTCGTTGTCGCACGGCAACCAGCAGCGCGTCCAGTTGGCGGCCGCCTTGGTGCACGACCCGGAGGTGCTCGTGCTGGACGAGCCGCTCGCCGGCCTGGACCCGACCGGCATCGACGCCATCGGCCGGGTCCTCGTCGAGCAGGCACGGTCGGGGCGTTGCGTGCTGTTCTCCAGCCACCAGCTCGACCTGGTCGAGGACCTCTGTGAGTCGGTGGCCATCATCGACCACGGCAGGCTGGTGGCGGGCGGGACCGTGGACGAGCTGGCGGCGGGCGGCGCGCGGCGGCTGAGCGTCCGGGTGGAAGGGGACCGCGACGGGGCGTGGGCCAGCTCGATCCCCGGAGCGGAGCTGTCGCAGGTGAGCGGAGGGGAGGTGCGGCTGGTTCTCGACGATGCCACCGACAGCGACGCCGTGCTCGACGCGGCGCGGGCCGCCGGGCACGTTACGCAGTTCGTCTTCGAGCGCCGGCGCCTGTCAGAAGTGTTCCGGGAGGCGGTGGGCCGATGAAGGCACTGCCGATCGTCATCGCCGCCCTGGCGGCCTTCGCCGTGGTCCTCGCCCGCCGGCGTCGTCGGGGCCGGGGCTCGTCGCGTCCCCGGGGTGGCGTTTCCGCCCGCCTGCGCGATGCCAACCTCCTCGGCGGCACCGGGCTGGTTGCCGGGCGTGAGATCCGTGAACGGGTGCGGGGACGGGTGTTCCGGGTCGTCACGCTCATCCTCTTCCTCGCCGTGGCGGCCGTGGTGGTCATCCCGGCGCTCGACAGCGGGTCGTCCAAGGCCCAAAGGGTGGGGGTGGTCGGGGGTTCGGCGGCGTTCGACGCCGGACTGGAGCAGCTGGCCACGTCTGTGGGGCTGTCGGCGGCCGTGGTAGGGGTGTCCGACTGGAAGGCGGGGCGTGTGGCCCTCGGCGCCGGTCGGCTCGACATGGTGGTCGACGCGGCGGGGCGGATCCTCGTGCCCAGGCCGGTGCCTTCCACCGACACGTCTCCCACGGCGCGCTACGCCCGGACGCTTGCCTCGGCCATGGGAGCCCGCCGGGCGTTCGCCCGGGCCGGTCTGACGCCGGCGCAGGCAGCCATCGTGGCGAGGGCGAGACCTCTGGGTGTGGAGAGCCTGCACCCGGGCCGGAAGGCACGCAGCACGGCGGAGACGACGGCGCTGGTCGGTGTGATCCTCATCTTTGTCGTCCTCACCCAGTACCTGACCTGGACCCTCATGGGCGTGATGGAGGAGAAGGCCAGCCGGGTGGTCGAGGTGCTGCTCGCCACCGTGCGGCCCCTCCAACTGCTCGCCGGCAAGCTGCTCGGCATCGGGGTCGTGGCCATCCTCCAGGCCGGCGCCCTGGTCGTGTTCGCCCTCCTGGTAGCCAAGGCGGTCGGGTCCAGCGTGGTGCAGGGCGCGTCGCCCGGGGTGGTGGCGGCCATCCTCGTGTGGCTTGTCCTCGGCTACGCCTTCTACAGCTGGCTGTACGCCGCCGCCGGTTCGTTGGCGGAGCGCCAGGACCAGGTCCAGAGCCTGGCGTTGCCGCTCAGCGTACCCCTCCTCCTCGGTTACGTCGTCTCGCTCACCGGCGTCAGCTCCGGGAACGCCTCCCTCCTCCTCAAGGTCCTCGCCTACCTGCCGCCCACCGCTCCCTTCGCCATGCCGACACTGGTCGGCTTCGGCGCCGTCACCTGGTGGCAGTTCCTCCTCTCCGTGTTGGCCAGCCTCGGATGCACTGCCCTCGTGGCGCTGGCGGCGGCCCGCGTTTACCGCACCGCCGTTCTCCGCACCGGCAGCCGGGTGCGCCTGCGAGAGCTGCTCGGCAGGGGGGCGAGCGTTCCGGCCGCCTCGGGCTCGGGGTAGTGGGCATGGCGAGAGCCCCACGCGTTGCCGAGACGGGCGATCAGTAAGAGTGGCTCGCTTCCCACGAGCACTTCGGATCCTCGCGGTCAACAACCTCGACCGAGCGCAACCGCCGGTCATGGTCCCCACCCACTTCAGCGTGGCTGGGGATGAGCTGCTGATCCACCTGGCCCGCCCCAACCCGGTCTGGCCGCACATGGAGGTGGCTGCGCTGGTCAACGTGACCACGATCGGCGACTACGCCTTCATCCCCAGCTACTGGCGAGCCAGAGCGGGCGGTCCCGATGAGGACGGGGTGCCCACCAGCTACTACAGCGCCGTGCAGTTCACCTGCCGGCCCAGGATCGTCGACGACCCGGCCGGCAAGGTCGAGATCCTCGCAGCACAACTCGCCGAGCTCCAACCCGAAGCAGGCCACGCCCCCCTCGCCGTCGACACCCCACCGTACGGTCGCATGCTGACGGCGATCCGCGGCGCCCACCTCGAGGTGTTGAGCGTGAACGCCAAGTTCAAGTACGACGACGCCAACCCGGTCGAGCACCGCCAGCGGGTCATCACCAACCTCCAACAGCGCGACCGGGGCCTCGACGCAGCGGCCGTCGCCCAGCAACGCCGGCGCCTCGCCGCCATCGGCGAGTGGCGCGCCCGCAAGGACATGTGACTGCAGGCTCTGGTGGCGCCACACCGGGGGGCGTGCCCGGGGACTTCCGCGGGGCCAAGCTGTCCCGCGTGCGGCCCGGCGAACGCCTCGGGTCATTTGAGGTCACTGCTGGGCGCGACCAGGGCCAAGGTTCCGGTCGCGTCTCACCATCTTGAGTGGCGCTCAACACCTCGGAGATCGAGCGACTAACAGTATTTGACGTATACCAGTCTGTGACGTTAGAATCCTACTGGTGTGTGACCCGGCCGTGAGAGGAGGTCGTGATCCGAGGCCCAAGGTGCCGTTCGGCAGCCGTGCCGGGACAGTGGGCGGTGCAGGCGCGAGTGGAGCGGTTCGTCGAGCCCGCTCTGCTCCTTTTGTTGCGGGAACAGCCCGCGCACGGCTATGGGATCCAGGAGCGCCTGCCCGCGTTCGCCGGCGAGGCCGGGCTTGACCTCGGTAACCTCTACCGCATCCTTCGGGGCCTCGAGCAGGAGGGCATCGTCGCCTCGACCTGGCAGGGAGAGCTCCCCGGACCGCTCAGGCGCACCTACCGGCTGACCGAGGACGGAGGCCGGCTGCTCGATCGGTGGGCAGAGGCCCTCCGGGCGAACCAGGACGTCATCTCCAGGTTCTTGAACCGCTACGACGAGATTGAAAGGAGCAAGTGAGCCATGTGTCAGATGTGCGGATGTGAGTGCGGTTGGTCAGGCTACGAGGGGGGCCACGAGCACACCGGTCCCTGGCGCGGCATCGAGCTTGCTCGTCGGAGAGCCTCAGGCTGGTCGTGGGGCTCGCCGCGCTACGTCGGGCGAAGCGCGCAGCTCCGCTGGCTCGAGGAGCGCCAGCGCGACCTCGAGCAGGAGGCCGCCGACGTGGCCGACGCCATCGGCCGCCTGCGCCAGGAGGCGGGCGAGCCCTGATGTTGCGAAGGCAGGCGACGATCGCCTCGGAGAGACTGCCAGGTGGGGAGGTGGCGCGCGGCGACAGGGTCGCGCAGAGCGAGGAGGCGGGCGCGGCGCCGGTGTCGTACCTCGCGGCCGCTGGAGCCGCCGCCGCCGCGATCGCCGCCGCAGTCGCCCTCGTCGTTGGCGACGGCCTCGCCAGAGGCGTGAGCTGGCGTTACCACGAGGTGGCCTCGGCTGCGCCGCTGTTCCTCGTTGCCGCGGCGATCGCCGCCGCCAGCCTCAGGCGGCGACCGACCGGTGTGAGCGCGGTCATGCGGCTGGGGGAGATCGCCGCGTTCTCGGTCTGGGGCGCCGCCCAGCTGTGGCCCACATCAGGAGCCGGAGGCGGCCTGAACGACCTCGCGGTCGTCCTGTTCGTGGGAGGCAGCGGGTACTTGGTTCTCTCCGACGTGCGACCCCACCTGAGCGCGCGGCGGTCTCGGGTTGGCTCGGCGCCGGCTCGACGCCGCGAACCGCTCTCGACCAGGGAGTCGCCCCGCGACGTCGTCCAACCGGACATGGCGAGCTGCAGGCGCTTCGCGACCTATTGCATCGAAAGACAACCGTCGTCAACGACCAGCCCGTGGAGGTACAGGAGATGATCGTCTGCGTGCCCGTCACCAGCGATGGCGTCGTCGACCCCCGGTGGGGTCGTGCCGACCGGGTTGCCCTTGCCGAGACAGAGGGCGGTGAGATCAACGGCTGGCGCGAGGTCCAAGTTGGCTGGGACGTCCTCCACGACAGCGGGACTCCGGCAACTCATCATGCCCGCGTGGCCCGTTTCCTGAAGACGCAGCACGTAGAGGCCGTTGTGGCCGACCACATGGGCCCGCCCATGCAGGACATGTTGGTACGCATGCACATCAGGGTCCTGCTCGGCGCTGGCGGCGACGCTCGTGAGGCCGTGATGGCGGCGATCCGGTAGCAGGACGAAGGGCCAGGCGGTTCGGCGCCGACCTGCTCGACGCGGACGGGCTGTTCCGCCACGACCCGATTGGTCCCAGGCAGCGCTGGCTGGGTGCGGAAGGTGAACCTAGCGGCGGCGGAAGAGCCGTCCGAGCACCGACGCCCGCTCCGACGCAACCCGGGGATGGCCGGGGCAGCGATCAGCCGCCGGCACCGACGCCATCACGTGTTGGACGTGCTGGCCGCATCCCGCCCACGTCGTCCTGCCACACGTCTTGCACTTCACCGCACGACACATCAGGCCACTGTCCTCCTCGACGCGACAATTCCGACAGCATACCCCCCAGGGTGTCGGAGGTGGGCGCGGCTGGCCTGCCGGTTCACGCCGCCGGGACCGCGAGCCTGGAGCGTAGCCAGGACTGCAATGCCGGGGTGGTGGTGGCACCGACCTGACGGCCGAGCACCGCACCGGCCCGGAGGAGGAGCAGGGTTGGGATGCCCTGCACCCCGTAGGCTGCAGCGACGTCCGGCATCTCGTCGACGTTGACCTTGACCACCTGGAGCTGCCCGGCAAGAGCAGTCGCGGCAGCTTCGACGGCGGGGCCGACCATCCGGCACGGCCCGCACCAAGGGGCCCAGAAGTCGACCAGCACCGGCACCGGGGAGTTGGTGAACCGGTCGAGCTCGCCGGGTCGGGCGTCGACGACCCACGGCAACGGCGTCTTGCAGCGGGCACAGCGAGGTGTGCCCGAGGCTGCGTCTGGCACCCTGTTGCGGACGGCGCAGGACGGGCAGGCGACGGTGACGCTCACCGCTGCATCCCGGCGAGCCCGGATGCGAGCTCGTCGAGGGCTTCGCCGACGAGACGGCTGGCCTCCTCGGCGATGGGAGCGAGATCGGGGTTCCCCGGTACGCTCGCCATGATCGAGGGATCCAGCGCATCCACGATCACCCCACCATCGGCCGCCCGGACCACCACGTTGCACGGCAGGAGGAGGCCGATCTCCCGCTCCGTGTCCAAGGCCCGCCGCGCCAGGTTGGGATTGCAGGCGCCGATGATCAGGTACGGCTCCATCTCGGTGCCGAGCTTCTCCTGCAGCGTGGCCCTTACGTCGATCTCGGTGAGGGTCCCGAAGCCGTGCTGCTTGAAGACCTCCTTGACCCTGGGAACGGCCTCCTCGTAGGGCAGGTCCAAGCGAACTGTCTTCGCGTACGCCATTGCTCTCCTTCCTCGACTCCAGACGCGTCCATCCAGGGCCAAATACCCCGCGGGGTACGGTGGGCAACGTGGGCCGGCGGCCGGCTATTCCCCGGCCCTCCGTGGGCCGGCTCCTCGGGGTAGGCGGCGGCGGTCACCACGCCGGGTCTTGATCCCGCCGCACAGCGACCCAAGTGGAATGGGGCTCTCAGCGGTACCCCAAACGGTCTTGGGCCTCCTGCCGCCTTGCACCGGGCGCTCAAGCTCCGTGCCGTCGACCTCGACCTGCCGATGGCCGATCTTCTCCGAGCCCTCATCGAGCAGGCACTCAGTCAGCCGTCGACCTTCTGAAGACTGGCCGACGACCTCCGCAGACGGTGAATGTGGCTACTCGGATTCGAAGCCCTGGTCGGTGAAGTGCAGGGTGCGGGCGTTCTCGGTGACGGTGCGGATGACCGCTTCGTCGAAGCCGTCAGGGGTGCCGGCGGAGATCTCGACGGTGACCTCGACGGTGGTCGTGGAGTCGGCCAGGTGCTGGACGACCTCTTGGACCACCCGGCCGAACTCCAGGCTGAGCCGCTCGGAGCGCAGCACGACGCTGCCGTGGAATCGCCGCGGCCTGGCCGGACCGGCGGCCGGCGTGGCCGTCGTCCCGGTCGGCGCCGGCGCGGCACTGGGCGTCACGTTCGTGGTGGCATCTGGCGCCGGTCGGCTGACCGCTTCTTCGTCGGCTCGTAGCTGCGCCATGGCCACCGCTGGCCGCACGAGCAAGGTGGACGGCGACGTACCGCTCGATCCTCCAGGTCCGACGACGAGCCCGAGGTACCGGCCGCTGGCGGCGTCGTAGCCCTCGGCGAGCGCGAAGCCCTCTTCGGTCCAGGCGAACCCGGCGGGACCATCTTGCACGCTGCGCTGGAGCACCAGACGATCCCTGAGCCGTGGCAGGTATGGATAGCGGGCGAGCGCCTCCCACAGCTCACCGCCGGAGGCATGCCCGCCCTCCCACAGCGAGGCGAGCGGGCCGCCGAGCACCAGGGTGCGCAGCAGCGACGGGGCATACACGACGTTGAGGTGACCCTTGTCGACGAGGCGGCGAGCCGTGCGAGCGGGTAAGGCGCCCTGGCCTTCGATGCGGACCGGGTCGAAGACGATCGGCCCGGTCGGCTCAGGCTGGGTCGGCACGAGCGCCCAGCCGTAGGTCTCGGCCAGGCGACGCTCGACGGTGCCCTCGGCCTCTTGCGCCTTCGTCGCCGCCTGCGCGGCCTGCTGGGCGCTGAGACCGAGCTCGTCGGACTCAGCGGCGATCGATCCCCAGGCGAGCGCCTCGGCCATACCTTGACGCAGGTCCTCGACCCGGCGGTGATCCGCGGCGAGGAACACCACCATGTTGCGGTACAGGCGCGGCGCGCTGCCGCGGTGCTCGAGGATCTCTCGTGCTGCGCCGAGGGCGGGGGAGTCCTCGGTCTTGGCGACGTGGGCGCGCTCGGGGGGAAGCACGACGAGGCGGACCTGATCGTCGTCGTCGACGTCGGCCGAGGACTGTGGGGCGACGTGCACCCCGGCGAGCTCTCCTCGGTCCCGCTGGCGGCGGATCCGCTCGCAGAGCGCCCGGTCGACCTCGGCGATCCCGGTGGCGAGCCAGCGCTCGGCCCGGTCGCGGGCCATGCGGGACATGCTCGGGCTGAGGCCGTACCAGTAGCGGTCGCGATCGACGTAGAGGTAGGTGGCCCGGTCCGACAGGCGGGCGAGAGCGTCGGCATAGGTGGCGACCGCCTCGCCCGGCGCAGCGCAGCCGAGCCGGACCCGTGCCGCCTCGACGCCGCGATGCGGCGAGTGCACCGTCGGAGCCGAGCCCAAGAACACCGCCCGAGCGACCTTGCGTGTGGCGCCATAGCGACCGAGGTTCTGGTAGGTGGCATCGAGCTGGGCAGGAAGCGACGCGGCACCGTCGACGTCGGCGTCCATCACCGGCTTCCAGGAGTCCTCCAGGTTCCGTGCCAGCTCGGAGGCGACCGGAGCATCGTCGAGGGGGATCGTCCCGGGCAGGATGAGCGGGGACTGGTCCCCGCCGCGCCACAGCGCTCCGACCACCTGGGCCATGAGCCGCAGCACTCCCCGGGTGCGCTGGAAGCGCTCCAGGGTCGACCAGTCCTCGTAGAGCCGGTCGAACAGCTCAGGGTGGATCGGGTACGCGGCGCGGAGCCGCCGTTCGTAGGCGGCTTCGCGGCACTCGGTCGGGAACTCCGCGGCCTGGGCCTGGTACATCTGGGCGAAGGCCTGTGCCGTCGCGTCTCGATGGGCGAGGGCTGATGCGTCGATCGGCCGGAACAGGCGGCGGCGGACGATCTCGAAGCCCTCCTCGGCGGATGCGGGGCGCCAGGAGGACTCCACCCTTCCGATCACGCTGCGCAGCCGGCGGAGCGCTTCCGCGCCGCCGGGACCGCCGAGCTCGACACTCGAACCACCGCTCGCCGGCGCACTGGGGGAGGGGTCGGTCGAGACCGAGGCGGGCAGGCTCACGACGAGGAGTGCCTGGTCGGTCGCCCGTGCCGCCTCGGTGAG
>JAKAQB010000006.1 GCA_021811865.1 Actinomycetes bacterium
GATCTGGGACCGCCGAGCTCGACACTCGAACCACCGCTCGCCGGCGCACTGGGGGAGGGGTCGGTCGAGACCGAGGCGGGCAGGCTCACGACGAGGAGTGCCTGGTCGGTCGCCCGTGCCGCCTCGGTGAGCGCCTGGGCGAAGCTGACGTGTGCTTCGAAGCTGCCGCCGACCAGACGCTCATCGGTGGCATACAGCTGGCGGGCGTAGGCCACCCATTCGTCGACGAGGACCAGGCACGGTGCGCACGCCGCGAATAGGTCGGCCAGCGCATCTCCGGGGCTCGTACCGGTGCGGTCGGCCTCGGCCACGAGCTCGTAGCCGTCCTTCCCGGCGAGCTGCCAGGCCAGCTCCCCCCACAAGGTGGCTACCTCGGTCCCGTCTTCCTTGACCGACACCTGACCCGGCGCGATCCGGGTGCCGACCAGGGCGGCCCGTCGCACCTCGGGCAGCGCCTCGACGCCGGCGCCGCGGACCACATCCTGGACCTCTTGGGGCAGCTCGGAGAGCGTCACACCCGAGCAGAGGTGCCACAGGGCGATCAGGGTGTGCGTCTTCCCTCCACCGAAGGTCGTCTGCAGATCGACCACCGGCACGCCGCCGGTCCCCGCCAGGCGCCGGGTGGCCTCGGAGAGCAGCTGACGAAGCCCCTGGGTCAGGTACGTGCGGCGGAAGAACTCGACCGGATCCGCGTACTCCGCCCCGCCGGAGCCGGCTGCCACCTGGTGGAGGTCGGCGGCGAACTCGGCGAGGCCGTAGCGGCCCTGCGCGACGTCGTCGTGGGGAACGATGACCTCCCGCCACGGGCGAAGCCCGGCCACGCCTCCGCTCGGCGCCGGCAGCGGCGCGGCAGCCTTGCGGGCGTCGGCCTCGTAGCGAAGTCGCATCAGCTCGGTCTTGGACCGCCCGACGGCGTCGGCCCCCTTGGCGTCGACGGCCACCAGCAGCCGCTCGATGGAATCGAGAGACCGGTAGGTGTCGTCCGCGTTGAACGCGTCGTTGTGGGCCCAGCGGTTGCGTGCGTCGCGCAGCTCGAAGACCAGGTTGCGGTCCGATCGGGTGAGCCGGCTGCGGAACGAAGAGTCCCAGGCCTCCGCCATGACCTTGAGGAGGAACGCAGGGTCTCGAAGCGACGCCGGTGTGGCGCTGCGCGGGCCGGAGTCGACGAAGCTCTCCAGCCAGGCCTCCCCGTGCACCGAGCGCATCTGGTGGTCGACGAAGGGAGCGAGCCCCTCGGCGAGCGCCTCGAAGGACCGGCCGACACGCTCGCGGTTACTGCTCGCCATCTGTTGCCTCCAGCTCGGCTCGGACCTCGTCGACGGTTGCCTCGGCGAAGGCTGCGAGTCGGTCCGCGAGGCCACGCTCTGCCTCGACGAGGTCGTCCGCGTAGCGTCCGTCGATCGCCCACGGGTTGCACGTCGCCAGCATTCGCCGATCGAGTCCCCTCAGGCGTCCTGCTCGTACGCACGTGTCGTGGAGCTCCAAGAGGTTGTGCACCTTCTTGAACGGGATGCCGGCGTCGATCAAGGTGGCCTTGAGCGACTTCTCCACGATCAGGTGGGCAAGGAAGCAGGTCATCCGGGCGGGAGAGTCGGGATCACGGTGTGCGGCGCGCAGCGTGGCCAGGTCGTCCTCGACGTTGGCAAGCCAACGTCGGGCCTCGTCGCGATTGTTGTCAGGCAGCTCGCTCATAGACGAGCCGCCCCTCCCGCAGCGGCCAGTAGTGCATCGATCCGATGACGTCCCGGCGTCTCGCGCACTCTCGAACGTCGGTGACGAACACCTGGACGGGAATGGCACCACCGAGGAGGTAGTAGAGATTCGCCTCGATCTCATGGCGCAGCCGGTAGTCGAGGTCGGGGAGCACGACCATCAGGTCGATGTCGGAGTCGGGCCCGTCGTCACCACGCGCCACCGAGCCGAAGAGCAGCACGCTTGCCGGATCGATCTCGGCGACGATCCGCTCGACGATGTCTGGGACCCACTCTTGGAGCGTGCGTCCCTCGTAGAGCGCTTTGCCGTTGCGGACCTCGTGGGCGACCTGGCTCATTGGCCAAGCTCCTGTTGGACCGCGGCCTGCGAGCCGGCGCGCCGGGCGATCTCGGGCCAGGACGTGACGAGCGCGTTGAACCCGAGGGCGTCCTCTGCCCAGCCGCGTCGCTCACAGATCGCGTAGAGCCGGTAGGCGAGATCCCGGGCGACCTCCCCGATGCCTCCCAGTCGGCGAACGAGGTCACCTGCCTTCGCCTCGCTGCCTTCGTCCCACAGTGCTCGCACGAGCTGCTGGGTCACCTCCCACACCGGCATCCGGGTGTCCGTCGCGGGATCCCAGTCCGCAGCCAGTTCCACACGACGCAGGAGGCGCACCCGACCGGCACGGGCGAGGAGGATCCCGGCGTCCTCCAGCCCTTTCACCGAGACGTTCGTCGCCCGCGCCAAACCTTCGGCGGGGTCGTAGCCGGCTTCGTCGAAGCCGTACTGCTCGAACCACTTGATGGCGAAGCGGGTGTCGGCGTCGAACTCACCCTCCTGCTCGGCGAGCACCTCGTCGAGGACCTGGTTGATCAGCGCGAGGGCGCTGCGCACCGACATCGGCTCACCGGTCGGCTCGACCACCTTGGCGTAGCGGGAGAAGACCGCCATCCCCGGGCCGATCGCCGCCTGTGCCAGGTCCACCGGCGCGATGTTCCCCTGCTGCAGCTCCCGCAGCGCCTTGGGTAGCTCAGCATGGAGGGCGGCGAGAAAGCCCCGCCGGTCCGTGATTCCCGCCGTCTCGCTTCGAGGCCTGCAGGCGAGCACGATGGAGGAGGCGAGAGCGTTGCTGGCTAAGTCTCGCGTGCGCCCGACCCGCTCCGTTCGCATCGGCCAGGTGGCAGTTACGGATAGGCCCGAGCGGATCAATCCCGAGAGCATCGTCTCCCAGCCCGTCGAGGCCAGACCAGCGTCATCGTTCTCGGACTGCTTGAAAGCGTAGAAGACAGTGAGTGGGAAGTCTGGAGCCGCAGCTTTCTGCAGGTGGGCGAATGCGCCCTCGAAGCCATCCTGGAAACGCTGTTCGGCCGTCACCTTGTCACCATCGCTCCGGAACGGATCGGCGACCAACTCGGAAGCCTTCGGCGTGAGCATCGTGGAGAATAGGTCAGGGTACGCGGATGCGAGCGAACGCCGGAGCCACACGTAGAAGAAGTCGGCCAGGTCTGCATAGCCGATGTTGTCGTAGTAAGGCGGGTCGGTGGCGATCGCCAGCCGTGGAACAGGCGTCGATGAGTGAACAGTCGCATCACACTGCGTGGCAGCGCCGGCAGCGGTCAATGGGACACTGTCAATGACCTGGATCACCCAGTCGAGTGCACCGGTGATGTTCCCCGTCGATTCACTGAAGAGGTTGACTTCAGCAAAGTCCCATACAATCGGAAGTGCTTGCCGTGCGAAAGTGTTTCGCATCGTCTCTCGAGGTGAAACCCACGAGCACAGGATGGACGAGTAGTCGACGCTGCGACTCACGACGAAGGCGAGGTACGTCGCCACCGCATCCGCGTATGCGGGCTCTCCATCGTCGCCGACGACCCGCTGGCGTGCCTCGGTGACGAGATCCGAGAAGGTCACGAGTGCGGTTAGCTGCCGGTTGGTGAAGAGGTCGACATGGTGGGTCATGCCGTAGCCCTGGACTCTGAAACCGAGGGCTTGCTTCGGGAGCTCGGTCTCCGGCACACCATCAGGGCGAGGAACGTCGGCTGCCTTCTCGTGTTCTGGATCCGGTGACAGGTAGACGCGTTGCCGGTCGCCCTCGGCGACGATGGCCATGAGCTGGGCTCCCATCCGCCCCGCTTTGCCCTCAGCACGTACGTAAGCGAGCGGGACGGGGGTGTTGCAGACGAGGCAGGTGGCGCCGGCGCGAGAGACGGTTCCCTCGACGGGAGGTCCGGACTTTCCGTGGCCGATCTCGAAGCGGATGGAGCTGCCCTCGACAACCGGCTGGACCCAGGTTTCCTTGCCCTTCTTCTTGCCGAGCCAGAAGGAGCGGACCAGGGGCATTGTCGCCCGGCAGGCCGGGTTGGGGCAGGTGACCGTGCGGGCCCAGATCCAGGCGATGACGGTTGCCTTGCGCCCGTCGGGAAGCGTTGCCGGTGGGTAGAGGTGACCAATACGCCGCTCGGCCTCGTCGCGCATCCATGCGCCGTAGTAGCGGACGTCTTCGGCGAGGCCCTGAGCACCCCGCCAGGACTCGACGGCGAAACGCCCGTCCTCATCACGTGGGTGAACGGGCGGGCGGTTGGCGAAGCGGGCCGGCAGCTCGATGAGGGCCTTGGTGATGAGCACCGCGACGGGATTGAGGTCGCTTCCGTGGGCGACGAGACCTAGTCGCTGGGCCTCAAGGGGGATTGATCCCCCGCCACAGAAGGGGTCCAGCACCTCGGGCAGGGTTTCACCGCAGGAGCGGCGGATCTCCTCGCGGGCTTCTTCGAGGACCTTCTCGTCTCGGGTGGCTTCCCAGGGGACGAGCCGTTCGATGAGGCGAAAGAGGCGCTCTCGCTCTTCTGCTTGGGCTTCTTCGGTCGGAAACTGGTCGGGATGCGCCGAGGGGTCGTCGACGAGCTGGGCGAAGAGGACTGCTCGACAAGCAGCCAGTGGCCGTCGGGCCCACCACAGGTGGAGCGTCGAGGGGTGCCCGTGGCGGATCGACTTCTCCCGGGCGGCCTCGCGGTTGATTGCCTCGAGTGGCAGGGCGACCTCGATGAGCTTGCGGCGGGGAGTGGCAGACCGGTCCATGTCAGCTCTCTGCCTTTCCGAGGGCGCGGGCGAGAGCATCGGCGATCGCGACGAGCAGGTTGTCCCGGAGACGACGCTTGTGGCAGGCGAGCGCGACGGCGGCGCTCACGGCGGCGAGAGACTCCGTGTCCCAGCGGCGGCCCGGTACGAACTGGCGCCACTCCACCTGCTTGGCAGGGATGTAGCGCTGAAGAGCCCGCTGTTGGGCTTGCGCGATCACAGCCGCCTCCTCGGATCGGTCATCGTGGCGCCCCCGCGACGTCCCAGAGCTTGTCCCAATCAAAGGTGGTGGAGCGCTCCGCAAAGTGCAGCTCGCGTGACTTGCCGGCGAACGGGTTGTACAGGTAGCGGACCTCGCACGTGTCGTCGCTGCGGACCTCGACGAGCGCGAGGAGGTAGTGATCGGCGGCGTTGAGGCCGGTGAGGATCTCGTTTCGGGTGACACTGACGGTGGTCGAGCCTTCGATGCGGCCTTTGACCTCGATGAGCAGCAGGTGGCCATTGGCGTCGATGGAGCGGATGTCGAAGCCGGGGTTGGAGTGCGACATCGCCTCGGCATGCCGCCTAAGCCGAGCCTCCTCGTCGAGCACGGCCCGCATTGCCCGCTCCTCGATGATCCGAGTCTCGCGGGCGAGATGGCTGGCGGTCGCTGCAGCGGGGTCGCCGAGTGCGGCGAGGAGGCCTGCGGGAATGACAAGTGCGGCACCGACGAGCACCGGGGGGAGGGCTTGGAGCCGGCGCTCTTCTTCGAGCTCGGCGAGCCGGCGACGCATGCGACCGGCGAGCTCGTCGGCGCGGGCTTGGGCGCGCTCGGGGTTCATCTTCGGCTGGCGACCTTGGACGGCCTGCTCTTTCAGCACGGCGGCACGCTGGTCCCAGTAGTTGATCTCTCGGGTGAGCCGGGTCCGTACCGCGGTGATGGTGCGCTCGGCGCGTTCGTCGCTGCGGGCGCTGACCTCGGCGAGATGTGCCGGGACGATGTGCTCGATCGCGTAGTCGAGGGCGTGTCGTTCGAGGTCGGGGCCAGACAGCCAGTCCTCTGCGAGGATGCGCTTGGCTATGGCGAGCTCTTCGGCGCTGGCGGGGCGGTAGTCGAGGTACGGCGCCCAGCCGCCCGGCGAGCCGTTGGTGTCGCGATCGACGCTCATGAACTCGAAGCGCTTGGACACGACGTGCTCCGCGCCTCCCGGGCGTGGACGGGCGTCGGTGATGGTGTGCTCGAGGTAGCAGAGCACCCGGGGCACCTCGGAAGGGTCGCGCTCGTCGATGAGCACCGCACCCGAGGACAGCAGCGAGCCGTGGCGTTCGATAGTGAGGGCGACGACGGTATCCAAGAGGGGGTGGCCAGGCGCCACGAGCTCGGCGGGGGGTCGGCCGGGCTGGTGGATGAGCGCCTTGTCGAAACAGATCCGCTCGTAGCGTCGCAGCACCGGCCGGCCAGAGCTCGCCGTCGCCGAGCGCACCTCGGCGGGGACGTGGGTGACCTCGTAACGCTCCGGTTCACGCTCCACGAGCCGGCCACCGAGCGCGCTGAGCGCCCGTTCGAAGAAGGAGTGCACGTAGTGCGGCTGGAGCCGGCGGGCCGCGGCCTCTTGCATCTGGAGTCGCAGCCGGGTGACGTCGGCTTCGGAGAGCACCTCGGAGGCGAGGGCCTCCTCGGCGATCAGCTCGCCGATGCCGTCGCCGACGTGCGCGTCGATCACCTCTTCGAGATGCGCTCGCACGTCGGGGCGCTCCCCGTAGCGGATCGCCTCGATCAAGAGGTCCCGGAGCGCCCGGCCCGACATGGCCTGGCCGAGCACGTCGAAGACCTGGCCTCCGAGCGCCTGGCGCTGCTCTTCGAGCTTGTGCAGCAGCAGCTCGTACACCTGGCCCTCACGGGTACCGGCGGCCACCAGGTTCCACATGTGGCAGACCTCTTCCTGGCCGATGCGATGCACCCGCCCGAAGCGCTGCTCGATGCGGTTGGGGTTCCAGGGCAGGTCGTAGTTGACGACGAGATGGGCGCGCTGGAGGTTGATGCCCTCGCCCGCCGCGTCGGTGGCGACGAGCACCACGCAGTCGGGATCCGAGGTGAAGGCGTCCTGGGCCGCCCGGCGCTGCTCTCGGCGCATCCCACCGTGGATGGAGACGACCGCCTCGGGACACCCGAGGAACCCTTGGAGGCGGCGCACCAGGTAGTTGAGGGTGTCGCGATGCTCGGTGAAGATCAGAAGCTTGCGGCGAGCACCCGAGGCATCGAACATCTCCGGGCCTTCGGCGAGCAGCCCGGCGAGCTCGGTCCACTTGCGGTCATCGCCTGCTCCGAGCACGCCTCGGGCGAGGGACTCGAGGTGGGTGAGCGTGGCGATCTCGGCCTCGAGCTCGGCTGCCGTCTCGGCCGCAGACGCCTCGTCGACGAGGCGCTCCTCTGCCTCTTCGAGCTCCGCGGCGTCGAGGTCGCCGTCGTCGAACGAAGCGGCCTCGAGATCCTCGACGCCCAGTCCGAGACGAGCGAGCTCGTCACCGGCACCGCCGCCCGGGGACCCGCCGCTGAGCGCGCGCAGCTCGGCCAGGTGGTCCTCGAGACGCTTGCGGCGCCGAGCGAGGGACTGGCAGATCGCCTCGGGGGAGGAGGCGAGGCGGCGCTGGAGGACGGTGAGGGCGAAGCCGACGACGTTGCGCCGTCCGGAGGCGAGCCGCTCGGCGCGGTTCATCTCCTCGATCACGTAGGTGGTGACCGCCTCGTAGAGGTCCTGCTCGGCCGTCGACAGCTCGAAGGGGACGGTGTAGGCACGGCGCTCGGGGAACAGAGGGCGTCCGTCGAAGCGAAGGAGCCTCTCTTTGACCATGCGGCGCATCAGGTCGGTGGTGTCGATCTGCCCCGACGCCGATCGCCGCCGGCCTTCGAAACGGTCCTGGTCCAACAGCGCCAAGAACAGACCGAAGTCCTCGTCCTTGCCGGCGTGCGGGGTGGCGGTGAGCAGCAGCAGGTGGCGGGTGGTCGACGACAGCAGCTTGCCGAGGCGGTAGCGGCGGGTCTCGCGCACGTCGTCGCCTTCGTAGTGGGCGGACATGCGGTGCGCTTCGTCGACGACGACCAAGTCCCACTCGGTCGCCTTCAATCGCTCCTGGATGTCGTCGTTGCGCGACAGGTGGTCGAGGCGTGCGATGACGAGGTTGGCTTCGGCGAGGGGGTTGCCGGCATGGCTCGCCTCGATGGCGTCTCGGGTCAGGATCGTAAAGTCGAGCCCGAACTTCTCGGCCAGCTCGTCTTGCCACTGGGCGACCAGGCCTCCGGGCGTGACGACCAGGCAGCGGGCCACGTCGGAACGCAGCAGCAGCTCTTTGATGTAGAGCCCGGCCATGATCGTCTTGCCGGCTCCCGGGTCATCGGCGAGCACGAAGCGCAGCGGCTGGCGGGGGAGCAGCTCGCCGTAGACGGCCCGGATCTGGTGCGGGAGCGGCTCGACCAGGGACAAGTGGACGGCGAGCAGCGGATCGAAGAGGTGGGCCAGGCGGATCCGCCGAGCCTCCGAGACCAAAATGAACAGCTCGCCGTCGGCGTTGAACCCGAAGCGCGAACCGGCGCCACGGACCTGGAGGGCTGCTTCGTCGGAGCGGTAGAGGAGACGCTCACCGACCCGGCCGTCGGGGTCGCGGTAGGTGAGGGTGACCGCCGAAGAGCCGTGCCAGGACAGCACCACGGAGGTGACGTCCTTTCCGGGCACGACCCCTCCGATCACCGTGCCGGGGACCAGATCCTCCAGCTGGGCGCTCACGCGCTCTTCACCTCAGGTTCGGGCTGCCCGGGAGTGCGGGGGAGCGCCATGGGGTCCATCGTCGCAGGTGCCTGCGACAGTGAAGCGGCTGCTCGCTCGCCGGGCGCGTGAATGTCGGCCAGCAGCCTGGCAGCGACTCGGCCCAACTGGACGACGAGCGGCGCGAGCAGCACCGGGAGCAGCTCGGCCACCGGCCGCGGGATCAGCGCCCGAAGCTCGCCGGGCACGACCTCCAGCACCTGGACGACCACGGGAACCGCGCCCCGCAGCTCCTCCAGCGGGGCACCCTCGGCGACCTCGACGAGCTCGTCCATCGAGAACGCGCCCAGCACGGCATCCATGAACCGCGCCGCCCGGACCTGCTCGTCGGGCGGTAGCTCGGCGATCGGTAGCCCAATGCCGGCCAGCAGCTCGATCATCGCCGTGTCGTCGGCGACCTCGCCGCCGAGTGCGACGAGCAGCAGGTTCGTGAGCACGCTGTCGGCAACGGCGCTCGGCGGCTCGCCCGGGGCCACCCCGGATCGCTTCACCTGCGAGGTGACCAGCGCCCGGAGCCGCCGGCCGGCCGTCGTCGAGAGCAGCTGGTGGACGCCGCGTTCGGCTGCGTCCAGCTCCTCTTCGTCTCCCGACCTCTCGATCGTCAACGCCCAGCGGTAGGCGGCCCGGACGGTCTCTTCGGGCAGATCGGCGCTGGCTGCGAACAGCGACAACGCGACCACCTGCCAGGGCTGGCCCCGCCGCATCCGCTCAGCCACCCGCCGGCAACGCTCGGCCATGTCGTCGGGATAGACGACCTCGGTGCCCCGCCCACGGCCGAGCGAACGCCGATGACCCCTCGGGATCAGCCCCAGCCGGCGCCAGTCCTCCAGGCGGCGCGACGAGCAGTCCACCCCCTGGGCATGCAGCTCCGCTACGAGGGCCTTCGTGGCGCGGGCGGGGGTAGCGGGACGGGCCATCGGACCCAGGTTACATCCCCCGGTTGAGAGGTGGGTGGGTGAACGTGGTCAGGAGGGCCCACCGGCACAGGCCGATCGGATGCGCTCGGCCACGGCCCTGAGGTCGGTGTCCTCGTACGGGCTCTCCGTCGGCCAGATGCGATCGAAGCCGTCTCGCTCCCAGCGTGGCAAGAGGTGGAGGTGGAGATGGAACACGGTTTGTTCCGCAGCGATGCCCTTTGAGCTGATGAGGTTCATCCCATCCGGGCGGACCGCCGTCTCTACAGCCCGACCGACGCGGACCACTGCGACCATCAACTCCGCGCCGAGCGCCTCATCGAGCTCCCACACGTCGGCGACGTGGCGACGGGGGATCACGAGCGTGTGTCCCTTCGTTGCCGGCTTCAGCGGAAAGAACGCGATCCAATCGTCTGACTCTGCGACAACCTGGACGGAGCGGTCCTCACCCCTGCCGATCGCGCAGAAGTCGCAGCCCTCGCCGGCGCCGTCCTTCATCACAGATACAGTAGAAGGGGTACCCCGCGGGGAGCTTGCCGCACCGCTCGGACGTGTTTCCGTCGAAGTCAGCTCCCCTACCCCTGGACGCGACCCGAGCCCTCACTCGACCCAATAGGCAGGAAACCAAACACCACAATCCCACTTCGCTTCACTCAGCTGTGCCCAACAGGGCACCGCCACTTCTGCGCGCCCACTATCGGTTAATCACACCAGCGTTACGGTACCTCCCGCTCGGCGGCGTGGTGGTCTCCGGGTGGGTCGCCGAGCCATTCTGGGAGGGTGACGGGCAGGTGTTCCGTCACGGGTCCACCTACGCCGGCCATCCCACATGCTGCGCAGCTGCCCTCGCCAACCTCGACGTCCTCGCCCGCGACGACCTCGTCGGGCAGGGCGCCCGCCTAGAAGGCCCGCTACTCGAGTCGCTGGCGGCGCTCCGGGGCCACGCGGCAGTGAGCGAGGTGCGTGGCGGGACCGGCCTCCTCGCGGCGGTGGAGATCGCCCCGGCGATCCTCGAGCGACGGCCCGACGCCGTCGCCAAGCTGCATCGCGCCATGCGGGACGCAGGGGTACTGGTGCGGCCCCTCGGCACGGCAGTGGCGATCTCGCCGCCGCTCACGATCGAACACAGCGAGCTCGCGTTGATAGCCGAGGCGATAGCCACAGGATTCGACCGCCTCATACAAACCTGAGACCGGCTGCGGAGGAGGACCCGAGATGACAAGTCACAGCGGAGCCCCCCGGCCACTGGCAGAGGAGCTGCCAATCGAGCTGCGGCGTGGCGCGGTCGGCGTGCCGACGGCCGCTTTCCAGGCCTTCTCCTATGTCGCTCCTGCCGGCGACGTCGCCATCCTGCTCATCGGCGCCGCCCTGTTTGCCGCCGGCTCCACGCCCCTGGCGGTGCCGATCGCCTGGCTGATCTACGGGCTTTGGACGGTCACCCCGGTGGAGTTCTCCAAGCTCATCTCCAACTCCGGCAGCTACTACGCCTACTCGGCGCAGGGTTTCAAGGGCGGCGGTGTGCTGGTCGCCTGGTACTGGCTCGGGGAGAACCTGAGCGGCCCCGCGCTCGGAGTGCTGGGCCTGAGCGCCTTCCTGTACGTGCTGTTCTCCTCGCTGGCGGCCACGTCGTGGGCATGGGTGCCGATCGGTATCACCGTGCTCCTGATCGGGGTGGTGCTGTCGTTTCGCGGCGTCAAACCGTCGGCCGGCTTCACCCTGATAGCCAGCTCGATCGAGGCGGTGTTCCTCATCGTGACCGCCATCGTCATCATCTTCGAGTCGGCTTTCGCACATTGCGAGGCTGGCCGGAGACGCCCGCGGGCCACTACGCAGCCACGGCAAGGGCCTCGATCAATGGAGTGACGGTTTGCTCGGTCAGCGGAGATGCCCCAGAGGATGCAGAAATTCGCTCTCGTCACAGCACGCGGCGGAGCTCGGCGAGGGCATCGGCGAAGGAGGTGAGGGCCTTCTTCGGGCACCAGGGCGTCACCGAGAAGCTCGGGCGCTGTCCGCTCACGGTGATGTACCAGGTCCAGATCGCCCCGTAGAGGAAGAACGACAGGCCGGCGGCTCGCTCGGGTCCCTTGTCCCTCCAGCTCTGGGGTTGCTGGCCGCCGAGGTCCTGCTCCACCTGGCGGTAGCACACCTCGATCGACCACCGGCCGGCGTAGATCTCCACCACCTCGGCCGGCGCCATCTCGAGGTCGGTGGTGAAGAAGTGGTCGTCGTGCTCGATCCCGTCTGGGTCGCGAACGACGACCAGGCGAACGAGCGCGTCGGGGCAGACCCGGTACCACAGCACGTCCTTGGTCCATGCGAGCCGCGTCTTCTTCTCGCCTCGCCAGTCGAGCTCGACCTCTTGCCAGGTCCTGGCGCCTGCGGCGAGCTTCGGCGGCGTCGCAAGGCGCCTGCCTTTCTTCCTCGGCCGACCACGCTTGCCGGTCGGTGGCGGTGGCGGGTCGAACAGCGCCGCATCCTGGCGCATCCGGGAGACGACGGCGCAGTGTGGGAGACCATGGCCGGCCATGGTGGCATAGGCGCCGTCCACGCAGAGCACGAAGGACTCCTCTGGCAGCCAGGTCGCGAGCTCGGCCATCATCTCGGCCGCCAGCTCGGGCATCGTCGTGCCGTTCTTGCGATGCAGGCGCATGTCGACCGGGATCGAGATCTCCATCCCGCCCCACGGTGCGCGAACACGAACGGCGAGCACGACGAGGTTGAGCCCGCGTGCGTAGACGACCTTCGAGCGCGTCGAGCGCAGCGCGTCGCGCCACGAGGCCGCACCCTCGACGCTCCGGCCCGGGTGGTGGAACAGCGTGTCGTCGAGGTAGCACACGAGCCGCCCGGTCCGGTCGCGCATCGCCTGGGCGACGACGATGCCGACGAGGGTCTCGAACAGCGCCGAGAGCGACCAGGCGCCGGCGCGAACGAGCCGGTGCTAGGCGTCGTGGGCGGAGCGAAGCGCCGGGTCCATCACGCCGACCATCGAGACGATGCTGCGTCGGGCGGTGGTGAGCACCCAGGCAGAGACGAGGTCGGAGAACAGCACGAAGCTGGGCGCGCTGAACGAAGGGGCGAAGCAAGAGAGCAGTGCCCGCCAGGCCGAGGCGGGCCGGCTCATGACCGGCGGCGAGCGTCCTCGGCGGAGCTCTTCAGCGCCGAGTACAAGGCGAGGATCCGCTCGGGCCATCCAGGCCGCCCCCTTCCTGTTGACGATCAGCGAGGCGGCGGACGGATCTGTCGGTGGCGCGGGCCGACGGTGACCGGGCGGTCATGGGGACGTGGCCGAGCGGGTGGTCGAGCGGCGGTCCGGTCGCGTGCTGCCAGTGTCGACGGCAGGACGGGTGCTCCTGCTGAAAGGCGGTGACCCAGCGCGACCGGATGCCGGTGAGTGGTGGTTCTCGATCGGGGGTGGCTGCGAGGCAGGTGAGTCCACGGCGGCGGCGGCCCGCCGTGAAGCGTTCGAAGAAGCGGGGCTCGCTCTCGGTGCGGATCTGGGGCCAGTGGTGGCCCGTCGCCGGGCATGCTTCGACTTCGAAGGTCGCTGCTACAACCAGAGGGAGGACTACTACCTCGTGCGCGTCCCCTCCGAGGCGGTCAGCATCGACGGGTGGACCGACGTGGAACGGCGTGTCGTCTCGGGCTTCCGGTGGTGGTCACTGGCCGAACTCCAGTCTTCTCTCGAAGTCGTCTACCCCGAGAGCCTCCACGACCTGCTCGTCGAGGGACGCAGTCAGGCGGCGACGACTCGGGCCCGGATCAGCGCTTCGAGCAGTTCGCCGGCGTCACCGACGAGTTCCATGACGACCTTCACGCCGCCGGGCCGGTCGAGCAGGTCGACGACGCGGGCAACGACGGGGTCTGTCTCGTCACCGGTGACCACGAGGTGGCCTTTGGCCATCTCGTCAGGGTGGGTGGCCTCGTCAAGAAAGGCCCACAGGTGCCCGTCTTGGTCTCGGCCCTGGACGTCGCAGGGGATGTCCAGTTCGATGGCCATGCTCACCTCCTCTGCTTGTACGGGTTGCGGTCCTCGTGACTGGTGAGCAGTTCGCTGCAGCCGCTCGGCCTCCACGATACTGAGGGATGGGAGCACCACGTCAGCGTGGGGCCGTCGGCCCGTGGCGAGCAGCTCGAAGCCGGCTTGGCGAAGGTCGGCGACCGCGCAGGTCGCATACCGGGTATAAATGGCGAGCTGCCCGGCCAGGATCTTGTCGAGGGGCCAGCCCGGTAGCACCAAGTCGACGCTGAGCGACGCCATGTTGGTGCCCCGGAGGCTGTACTCGCGCGCCTGGCGCAGGGCGTGGGCGAAGAACTTCTCAGCGTTGATCGGCGCACCACGCATGACAGCGGACGCGTCGGGCGGGACGGTGCCGTCGTCGGTCCAGAACTCCTCTTCGATGCGTACGAGGAGCCGGGGGTCGGGCAGGACGATGTTTCGATCAGCCATGTGGCGCTCCGGGGATGGAACCGAGCAACTTCACCGGGTTCGACTCAGACACGCTACGGGGTTCCTGAGATGACCCGGACCCCGGGCAGGCTGGCCCTCCCGTTCCTCTCGCCGATTTTCGTGCGCGATCCGTGCCGGTTCGGCATCCCCGGCTGCCTGCCTGCTCACCGGTCTCGGCGTTATTCTGGGTCCGGTCCGCTGGTCACGGCGACGGACCCCCTCCGGCGCCCGGCCGCCGATCCCACTGTGGCCTGCGGCAACGTGGTGCGCCCTGTGCGTCGCGCCAGGTTGGTCACGAGGTCCGTCCCTGCCACCCGTGCCGGGTCGCGGAACAGGTGGTAGGCGGCCAGCAGGGTGTGGGTCTTGCCTCCGCCGAACTCGGTTTGCAGCCGGTGCACGGCTGCTGCGCCCATGTAGCTTTCCAGCCGGGCGGCGATCTCGGCGAGGAACGACTCCAGGTTGTCCGTCAGGTAGGTCTTCTCGCAGAAGGTGACCGGGTCGAGGTAGTCGGCCGGCCCCCGCCCCCGGTCGACCAGGCCTGGTCGGCGGCGAAGAGCGACTCGTCGAAGCTCCCATCCGCGATATCGGAGCGCGGCTCGGCGACCTCCCGCCACGGTCCGACGCTCACGGCTCTCCCAACTCTTCGAGGATGGCTCCCAGATGGCTCTGAAGTTGTGGAAGGGCGTCCACCGCGTCCCAGAGCCGATCGACGTTGACCTCGTCGTAAGCGTGAACGAGAATGTTTCGCTGGGCGACGATCTGGGCCCAGCGAACTTCTGGATGGGCGTCTCGTAGCACTTTCGAAGTCCGGTTGGCGGCCTCTCCAATGATTGCGAGCTCCCACAGCACGGCGCGGAGAAGAACCTGGTCGTCCATCGAACCACGCCCGCGAGCGGTGTGAGCCAACGCGTCGGCCGCGTAGCGCTGCATGTCCGCCACAGCGGCCCGGTCGCCCTCCCTGCCCCTCACAGCGGCACCATGTCACGGCGAACGTTTTGGCCAAAGCGGCTGTCTCGCAGCGACTTGTGCTCGACCACGTTGACCGGGCAGCCGAGCAGATCCTCTAGCTCGACCACGAGACCGGCGAGGTCGAACAGGCTGCGGTCCTCCTCGATGTCGGCCACCAGGTCGACGTCGCTCTGGTCGTCCTGCTCGCCGCGGGCGACGGAGCCGAACACCCAAACGTTGGATGCCCCGTTGCGGGCGCAGACCTCGAGCACCTCGCTGCGCCGGGAGCGCAGCTCCTCCAAGGAGGGGGCGGCCTGGCGGGGGGGTGAGCCGTCGACGAGGGTCCTCATGTCCCGAACAGCGTAAGGGTTTCGATGGTGGCCGACGACCTGGCGGCCGCCTCGGAGAGGGTGTCGCGGTTGCCGGTGAGGCCGAGCGGCTCCTCGAGCTCTTCGCTCCGCCCGGCGTCCCACAGCTGGCAGGAGACGTGGAGGACGTCGACCAGCGACGGTGATGCTCCGATCTTGATCCCCTTGCGCTCTTGCGGTCCGAGTAGGGAGAAAGTCGCCCCCGATCGCACCGCCAGTCCTCCAGGGCGCGCCGAATGGCCGAGGTCCACGTCGCAGGCCCGCTCGAGCTTGTAGGCCTCATCGGCGGGCACGGGCGCCGTGAGGTAGGCCCACCGCCACGTCAGGTAGAACAGCGCCTCGGAGTCCAAAGCAGCGACAGTGTCGCTGCCGAGTGGCTGGCGCATGGCGTGCTGGGCGACCGTCTGGCGGGCGAGGACCATGAGGTCTGCGACGTCCACCTCCTCGCCCGAGAGCCGGGTGATGCGCTGGTAGCCGGCGAACACCTCGAACGCCGGACCGATCGCAGACACGAACTAGTCGGCGCCGACCAGGCCCATCGACTCGAAGGCGTCGAGGCGCTCGGCGATCCTGCGCTCCAGGGCCCGCACGACGTCGTCATGGAAGCCCTCCTCGAGCGCCGGCAGGTACATGGCGACCCCGTGACAGCACACCACGTCGTAGCCGTCGGCGTGCTCGTCGCCGAGAGCCAACACGTCACCGGCGACGAAGCTGAGACGATCACGGACCTCGGGCAACTCGTCTGCTGTCGCCCGGCGTGCCTCGCCCAGCAGCCGGTCGGAGACGTCGAGGCCGACCACCTCGTGGCCCAGGCGGGCAAGGGCGATGGCCTGGGTGCCCTGGCCACAGCCGGCATCGAGGATCCCCAGTCGCTGTCCCTCTCCCGGAAGGTGGTCAGCGAGCTGGCGGCGGACTAGCTCTTGGCGGACAAAATCACGGACCAGCCCCGAACCGGCAAGCCAAGCATCGACCCCCGGAGCAAGACGACCGTGCTCACCGATCATCCCCCAGACCGTACAAGCCGGCGCACTACCTTCGGGTCGACCGGCTCCCGACCGAGGAGCCCATCTGTGCCGCAAGGTGAGCCCTTCAACAGCGTTCCCGGTCGAGCCGATCGCCGACTACGGGCGGCATGCGGTCGAGGGCCCCGGGCCCGTGATGAATCGTTCTGCGGGGGGAGCACTTGCGATAGCATGACGTCATGACGCGCAAGGCGACGACCGTGCGGCTGCCCGAGCAACTGGCCGGCGAGGTGGAAGCGGTGGCACGCGGCCGGGGCGTGAGCGTCAACGCCGTCGTTGTCGACGCCCTCAGTGCGGAGATCGAGCGCGTCAAGGCCGACACCGACTTCGTGGCGCACCTGCGGGCCCTCACCGAGCGCGACCGGGAGATCCTGGACCGCCTGGCCCAGTGAGATACCTCAGCCTCGGCGAAGCGCTCGTCATCGCCGAGGTCGTCACCGGCATCCCCGCCGCTGTGCTCGTCAAAGGCAGCGGGGTCGGGCTGCTCGACTCGGCCCTGCACGCTCCGCAGGCATCCTTCGCCGGCCATGAGCTTTACCCCGCCTTCGTCGACAAGGCGGCAGTCCTTGCAGTCCGGATCGTCCGCAACCACCCGCTGCCCGACGGCAACAAGCGGCTCGCCTGGTCCTGCCTGACGATGTTCTGCGCCCTCAACGGCCACGACCTGCACGCCCGCGTCGAAGACGCCGTCCAACGGATCTTCGCCGCCGCCGCCAGAGAGGCCGACGAGGCAGCCATGGCTGAATGGATCGCTGCCCGCCTCCAACCTTGACCCTGCCGGGCGACGCCCGCCGTTCTGCGCTCGAGCGACCGGTAGGCCGCAGTCATCTTCCCACGCGGATCGCCAAATCCGCGTGGCCTGACGCCAGCGCCGTGGGCTCGCCCAGGAGCGCCGATCGTCCAGTTCTGCGGCTGCTCCGGGGCCGCCCACGTCCGGGGCCGAGTGGGCAGGCGGAGGCTTTCGGTAATCGGTAGACCGGGGACCGGCCACGGCCTACGGTCGCCACTGTGCCTGTCCGACACGAGGTGCTCAGCGGTCTCGACCGGCTCGCAGCAACGACGACCGTGTTGCAGCGGGCCCGGCTGGCCGGGCCCGGTGACGGCTGGGAGGCCGCAGACGTGCAGTGGTGGTGGTCCCGGCCGCTACCGAGCGACGAGTTGGCCCTGCCGGTGTGGTTCGATGACGACGGTCCTGTGGCGGCGGGCGGGGTGACCGCGTGGGGTCGATCCTGCCAACTTGACGTGTTCTCGGCCCCGCATCTGTGCGCTGGGTGACCCGTACCTGACTCTTTGCAACAGATCCTGGTTTTGTTCAGACCGCATCGGGGGGTCGCTGGCGGATGGTTGCTTACGGTATTGGTGTTGATGGCAGCGGACGTCAAGTGGGTCATCGTGGCCGCTTGGGGTTGGGCTGGTAGTCAGGGATGACGTCGATCAGCGCGATGGGCTCGTCACAGTGTGGACAGGGTGCTCCGGGGCCCAGGCTCGTGGTGAAGAGGTTGCAGTCGGGGCAGCGGCGTTGGCCGAGGTAGCGGGTGTCGCAGCTGGGGCAGGCGTAGACGGTTTCGGCGGGCGCCACCCGGCCTGATGGACGAGGCTCGGCGCGCTGGTCCCGCCAGGCTCTCTGCTTGCAGGCATCAGAGCAATAGCGGCGACGCCCGGAGGCGGCGAAGGCACTGGCGCAGACCGGACAGAGCATCGTAACGCCATCGTAACGCAAGGGGTGGGTCACGGCTGGCCCCGGTTCGTGCGGTGCCAGAACCGCCGGCGGGCATCGGCACGCTCGAGGCCGGCGGCCCGGGCGGCGCGGATGGCGTCGCCTCGGCCGTGGTGCTCGTCGTCGGGAGTGACATAGCCGATCGCCTCATGGAGCCGGACCGAGTTGTAGGAGCGCCGGGATAAACCGGCATGGAGGAGGAGATGCAAGAGCTCTACACCGAAGGAGTAGCGAACCACGGTGACCCCGAGTCATGCGTTGGCGTCCGCAAGGGCGTCGGCGAAGCGTTGACAGGGGCACGTGCAGGCCAGGCTATTGAGCCGCGTAATCACGGAATCCGGGGTGCCGACGCTGTCTACGTAAGCGGAAGGCAACACCGCCAGGAGCGCCATCGCGAGCTGCTGGTGGACCCCGCGCGGTCAGAGAACCATGGCATGTGCGGAACCTCCATGCGCGAGAACCGGGAGGTCCCACGCTCGCCCGTCCGGGTTGATCACCCAGCGGGCCGCTCAGGGAAGGCCGAGGCCGCAAGCCTGAGATGCACGAGCGTGGGAAGTCAGACGTGCCCATAGTACCGACGAAGCTGCCGAACAACGCCGGGCGACCGGTTGCGGAGGTGGTGGAGGGAAGGGGCACGGCCAAGGGGAACACGGGCGACCCGACACGTCCCGGACGCAGTGCCGGACAAGGCGTGCCAAGCGGGCTCGAGCGTGTGCGTGAAGTAGCACGAAAGGAAAAGGAAGCACGGTTCACCGCACTGCTGCACCACGTCGACCTTCATCGCCTGTGGGCTGCCTATGCGGCCATCAACCCTAAGGCTGCCCCTGGGGTCGATCAGGTGACGTGGGACGCCTACGGCGAGAACCTTCGAGAGAACCTCGAAGACCTCCTCCGCCGTGTGCACAGCGGTGCTTACCGGGCGAGTCCCTCTCGCAGGGTGTACATCCCGAAGCCGGACGGGCGCCAACGCTCGCTCGGCGTCGCCACCTTGGAGGACAAGATCCTCCAACGGGCGGTGGTCGAGGTGTTGAACGCCGTGTACGAGGAGGACTTTCTCGGTTTCTCCTACGGGTTCCGGCCAGGGCGCAGCCCGCATGATGCGCTGGATGCGCTCGCCGTCGGGATCACCGAGAGGAAGGTGAACTGGATACTCGACGCTGACATCAGCGACTTCTTTGGCCAGCTTGATCACTGCTGGCTCGAGAAGTTTCTCGAGCATCGCATTGCGGATAAAAGGGTCCTGCGACTGATCCGCAAGTGGATCAACACAGGGGTGATCGAGGACGGGGAGTGGATGGCGAGCGAGACCGGAGCGCCCCAGGGTGCCTCGGCATCTCCGTTGCTTGCCAACGTCTACTCGCATTACGTCTTCGACCGGTGGGTCCGGCAGTGGAGGCGCCGGCACGCCCGGGGCGACATGATCGTCACCAGGTTTGCCGATGACTTCGTCGTCGGGTTCCAGCACCTCGGTGATGCAAAGCAGTTCCTCAGAGACCTTCGAGAGCGGTTTGCGAAGTTCAACTTGGAGCTGCACCCGGACAAGACCCGTCTGATCGAGTTCGGGCGCTTTGCGGCGCAGGACCGTAAGGAGCGGGGCCTTGGAAAGCCCGAGACGTTCGACTACCTCGGCTTCACCCACGTGTGTGGGAAGACGAAGGACGGACGCTTCTGGCTCCGGCGCATCACCATCAAGAAAAGGATGAGGGCGAAGTTGAAGCAGGTGAACGCCGAGCTTCGACGTCGTCGTCACTGGCCCATCCCCGAGCAGGGGCGCTGGCTGGCGAATGTGTTGAGAGGTCACTTCAACTACTACGCCGTGCCCGGCAACATCGACTCGGTGTCGGCGTTTCGTGACCAGGTGAGATGGCTCTGGCGTCAGGCGCTCCGGCGTCGCAGCCAGCGTCATCGCATGACCTGGAAGCGCTACAGCGGCATCGCTGCTCGATGGCTACCCCCTGCCCGCATCGTGCACCCCCACCCGAGCGTGCGCTTCGCTGCCACGACCCAAGGCAGGAGCCCAGTGCGCTAATCCCGCACGCTGGGATCTGTCCGGGGGGCCGCCCGCAAGGGCGGTCCCTACCGGGATTGCAGCCGGACCCGTTCTAGCTCGGCGGCGAGGGTGGCCGGGTCGGTGATGGCGGTCAGGTGGGGATGTTCGTACTTGATGTGGCCCCACAGGGTTTCTATCCATGCCTGGTCGGTCGGGGTGGACGGCCGACCGAAGTGCTGGGCGAGGGAGCACACGGCCATGAACCGCCGGGTGTCGCGGCATTTCATCTCGGTGCCGTTGTCGGAGATCGCCAACAGCAGCGGCACGGCCAGGTCGTCGTCAGCGGCGGCCTGGTCGTCGAGATCGGCGAGGCGGGCGGCGAGCTGGTCGCTGAGCAGTCCTTCGGCATCGAGGGCTTTGGTGAACAGGACCCGTACCTGCACGCCGGTGGCCTCGGAGGCGAGGATGGTGGCGATCCACTTGCGGGAGACCAGGTCCACGATGGCGTACGCGTACTTGGCCGCCACGCAGCGTTCGAACTGGCTCATGTCCCAGCACCACAGCTGGTTGGGTCGCCACTCGGTCCACTCCGGCCACGGCTTCTTCTCGGTCTTCGCCGGTCGTTTCCCGCCTCGCAGGCGCAGACCGTGGCGGGCCAGAACCCGGTCAACGGTGGACGGTGATACCCATACCCGGCCGATGTAGGAGCCTCTGTGGGCGAGCTTGCGGTGCGACAGGTCGACCGGCCCCCAGGTATTGAACAACTCGACAATCGCAGCCTCCTCGTCGCAGAGAAGCCCATGGACAGGGTTACCACCCGGCGCCCGGTCGTCGAGGGTGCCCTCGGCCCGCCGGGCCGCCCAGCGGTAGGCGCGGACCCGGTCCAGCTGAAGCACTGAGCAAGCCCGGGCAATCGACCAGCCCCCAGCTGTGGCCTCATCGATCAACTCGAGCAGCCGGGTCTTGGCGGCCGCATCCACTCGTGCTGGGATCGGGCCGCTCAACCCCAACTCGATTTTCCCCGCATGACCGCCAACTCCACCGCCTGGTCGATCACCACCGCCCCCAGACGGTCTACCTCGGCCTGCAGCTTGGCCAGCTGCGACGCCTCGGCCGCTGACACCTTGGCCTGTCCCGGCCGAGACGCCTGCAAGGCGGAGACAGCCCCGTCGCGGGCCACCTTGCGCAGGCGGGCGATCACCGTGCGATCCACCCCCGCCTCGGCTGCTGCTTGGGCCTGGGTGACCTGCCCGGTGAGCATCCGCACCCACAGGTCGTACTTCTGCTCTGCTGTAAGGAACCGCTTCGGCTTCCTGATCGAAGACATGGCTCTGGTCCTCCAAGATGAGCACCAGCAACCCTCTCAAACGATGCCTGAAGATCCGCGGATCCTGTTGCACGAAGTGAGATGCAAGGCATGGTGGACGCGTTGGTGGCTGACGCCGAGCAGCTCGGCGGCGTCGCGTACCGACAGACCGGCGTCATCGACCAGGGCGGCCGCCACCGCCCGGGTGGCGGTGTCGGCTTCTCGCGCGCCGTGCTGGGCGTGGCTGCGGGCGGTGCGGGCCGCCTCGACCGTGGTGCGCGCCAGCGGGGGGGTGCGCACGTCCTCGACGACGACCAGGCGGTTGGGGTCGACCTCATACCACAAGGCGGCGGCGTCGACGATGTGGGCGCGGGTCTTGGTCGGGGTGCGCCCGTAGCTGTGCACCCGCGGCTCGTCGGCCAGCCAATAGCCGTCGCGGTCACGCTCATACACGGCGGTCAGCTCACGGGATCCAGTGTCGTTCATCGCTTCAGCCATCGCTCTCCCAAGCACGCCTCGAGGTCCCGCTCGATCGAGCGCATCGTGCCGGCCGGCGGGTCACCCCCGTGGACGGGGACGACGGTCTGGCAGGTACCGCAGCGCACGATGTGCGAACCGCTCTGGCGGACCTCGACGCAGCCGGCATGCCGGAGGATGCGCCGGAGCTCCTGGGCTCGCACCCCGGCGCGGTACGACCGACCCCGCTTGATGTCAACAACGTTGGACACGTCTCGCCTCTGGAACTGGACAGGAGGGTGGAAGGGGCGACCCTGGCGGCAGCGCCAGCGGAGCGGCCGCCGGTAGCGCTGGGCGGTTCCCGGCGAGCAGCTGGGCTCGGCGGATGGCGATCACCTCACCGACCTCCGGGTTGCCCCGCGTTGTCAGCACGCCCGGGGAGCGGTTGCGGCCGGTGGCGTCGAGGTAGCGGACCGAGCTGCGGACCTCGACCTGGCCGACCTTGCCCTCCACCCGGGCCCAGAACCCGTGCCGTTCCACCTGGGGCTGCTCGACCCGGCGGGTCAGGCAGCCGGCCTGCACCAGCCGGGCGACGATGTCGGTGCGGACCCGCCGTGCGAGCCGGTCGAGCCGGTCGAGCTGGCGGCGCCGTTCCGTCTGCTCCGCCTTGGCCTGGCGGGCCGCGTGCTGTTCGGCCTAGCGGCGCCGCCGGGCCAGCTTGGCGTTTGCTTGCCGGGCTTGCGCGGCGTCCCGCCTGGCCCGCTCGGCGGCCATCTGCGCCGGCCAGCGCCTCGAGCTCGGCGAGCCGCTCGAGCGAGCGGGCCTCCCCGGCCTGGTGGCCCAGGTCCGCAGCTACGATCGAGGTCACCCACCGCCAGGAACGCAGGGGACCCGGGGCGCCACACCCGCTACCGGCGCATCGAGCACCACCGGCTGTCGGTGACCGTCGACCGTCGAGCTCTGTCAAGCGGTCGCCTACGACGCAGCCTCAGACGGGTGCTTTCCGTTCGTCACCAACGAGGACCCACCCGCCGAGCTGCTTGGGATGTACAGGGCCCAGCCGCGTCGTGAGCGAGGCCACCCCACCTTCAAAGGCGTGATCGAGGCCGCCCCGCTCACCCTGAAAAGCGACGTCCGCATCGACGTGCTCCGCTTCTGCCCGTACGCCGCGCTGCTCGTCCACGCCCTCTGCCGCCGAGCACGCTTGGCCGACGCGGCGGGAGCGGCGTGGGAGGGGTCAGCTACAGCTCGCGACCACGAGCGGTCTGGGCTGGGCCGCGTCCCACCAGCCCACTGCCCAGACGCTCCCCCTGGCCTGGCCTATCCCGTCGAGGGTCGCTCCGCTGGGGCTCGGCCAAGGCGAGGTCCTCCACGATGTCCCGTCGAAGTGGAGGATCGTACCGTTGCCGACCGCCCATACGTCGTCGACCGATGGCGCTACCACGGCGGTCAGGCCCGCCTTCGGCGAAGGTAGGGGGAGTTGCGCCCATCGCTGGCCGTTCCAGTGCAGCACGAGCGGCACGATCCGGCCTCCGGCGCCGTCCTTCTCACCAACCGCCCAGGCGTCTGCGGGGCCGGTGGCGGCGATCCCGAGGACCTGCCCGTGAATGTCCGGAGTCGCCACGACAGTCCACCGAGTCCCCGTCCAGCGCTCGATCAGCGGCGTCGGGTTGATCCCCGCTGGTCCAGTGCCGCCCGACCTCGCGGTGGTGGAGCCGCCTGCCCACAGCTGATCGGTCCTCGGGATCCGTGCGAGAGTCGAGAGGGCGTTGAAGGCGCCTGGGTCAACGGTCGGCACCGATACCCATCTCGTGCCCGTCCAGTGCATGGAGGAGGTTGTCGCCGGGCCGGCCGCCGAAGTCACGTTGGAGTTGCCGACCGCCCAGATGTCCGAGGGGGACAGCGCCACGACCGCCTCGAGCTCCTGCGGTCCTCGAGCCCGGACGACGGTCCAGCCGGTCCCGTTCCAGTGTTCGATCAGGGAGGAGAGGGTTATCCCCGACATGGCGCCGGCACCGCCGACCGCCCAGGCGTCTCGGGCCGAGAGCACCGCAACGCCGTTCAGGACGTCGAGCATGGAGCTCGGGTTCGGGCTCGCCACAACCGTCCAGTCAGCCCCGTCCCAGCGCATCGCCAAGGTGCGGGTCGGAACACCGAACCCGACAGAGCCGACCGCCCACGCGTCGCCGGCTCCGGCCGCGGCAACGGCGACCAGCGCGCCTGGCGTGCCGCTACGTCGCTGGACTTGCCATCCCGATGTACAGGTCGTCCTCGGATCGCCGGGGGTGACGCCGCTGGCCGTCGCCGGCCGCGCCCTGGCGCTCGTCGATACGGCGACACCCGCCACGGCCAGCGCCACCACGAGCATCCCCGGCACGGTGCGCTGGCGTGGGTTCCTCGCCGGATCCGCTGGCCGCCTCGCCTCGAAACGGTGTCTGAGGTTCACTGTCCCTCCAGGATAGGGAGCGGTCGCGGCGATGATCTCCAGCGCGGCGGGATCGTCGTGGCGGCTCGTGCCGAGTGGGGCATCTCCCCCGCGACGAGGCGACGTGCTTGGCTGCCCGGCGACAAGAGCGCCGCTGCGTGGCTCGCCGCCGTCGGGGGCGTGAGCAGCACGAGCTGATCGGAAGAAGGGCCAGCCGCGAGGCAGTGGGTGCCATCAGCGCAGCTGAGCATGCTCAAGGGATCGGCCCCCGGGGCGGGTAGGTCCGACCAGGTCAAACCGCCGTCGTTGCTCTCGAAGATGAGCTCCTGACCGTAGTCCTGGGGCAGCGAGGGGACGACTCCCGAGCTGTTGGTTTCGGTGGTCACCTGGGACCCGAGGGCGAACGCCTCGCCAGGCGTGGGAGCTGACAAGGCGGCGATCGAGAAGGCCTGGACCGTCGACGAGGCGGGGAAGCGGTTGGGTGCCGGGCCGCCGAGCTCGGTGTAACCGGCGGGAAGGCTCACGGCCGCCCAGGAGCCGGCGCCCAGGGGAGAGGTGAAGATACCCTGCCCGTAGTCGGGCGCTGCCGAGCCGCAAAAAGCGCTCGCGAGCAACATGCGCGCCGTCCCAGCTGCGGCGAGGGCGCTGGGCGACAGCAGCGGACCCACCCTCAACGAGCGCCACTGGTGCCCGCCATCGTCGCTCAACCTCAGGTCGGCGGCCAGTGAGCAGTCCCCCACCTTGTACAGCTCGGCGAAACGTCCTCGACCGAGGACGAACAGATCGTCGAAGACAGCTGCCGATGCGCCGCGGGCGGGGTCGCGACGAGGCACGGCCAGCAACTCGTGCCAGCTGGTCCCGCCGTCGCTCGAGGTGAGCAGGCTCAGGCTGGCGGCGCCCGCGACCGGCGCGCCGGAGGGCCCGGCGGGCTCGACGAGCACTAGCGCCGTCGAGCCGACCGCCCATGGGCCGCTCTGGATCACCTCGCCAGGGAAGGTATGGCGCTGCCAGTGGAGGCCCTCGTCGTGAGAGCGCCACAGCCCTAGAGGGCCGCCGGCGAGGACCACGCCGCCGGGCAGCGCCGCCATTCGCTCTATGTCACAGGGGGGGAAGTTCGTGGTCACCATCTGCAGCTGCCCGCAGTGGGAGGTGACGACCTTCCACGCGTGCCCGCCGTCGGTGCTGCGCCACATCGCGCCGTCGCTCCCGGCAGCGAGGGCAACCTTGTCGGACACCATCAGCAGCGCGCTCGGTGTCCCCGGCAACGAGACGAGCAGGTCGGGCTCGCCGGCGGGCAGGTCCGGACCGACCTGCCAGACCATGCTGGCCCCGGAACCGGAGGCGACAAACGGCGCCCACATCGCGCTCAGTGCTTGGCCCAGCGGCTCCGCCGGCACGCTCGGCAGCATCGCCGAGCTGAGCGGCCCGGACCAGGCGACCTGGTCCACCCCGCGACGGGCGAGCATGACCTTCGGTGACCCACCGGCGACGGTGTCGATCACGACCTCGCCGTCCGCGGCGATGGCCAGTTGCCCACCCGAGGGGGAGAACGCCACCGACTGCGCCCCGCGACACGTCCCGGCGCAGGCCGGCAGGGGCGCGGAGGACCACGCCCCCGTTGTCATATCGAGCACACCGGCGCCCGAAGCGCCGGCGGAAAAGGCCTCCTCGGTCCCCGAAGGGGAGCTCGCGGCGGCAACCAGCGCGTCGCGGGTGCTCGCCGGGGGGAGGGGCGAGAGGGGCTTTATGGCATGGGTGGCCGGCTCGAGCAGCCAGAACAAGGCCGGCGGGGGGGCGGCGGTCTGCGTGCCCCGTTCCTCGAACAGCACGGTCCCCCCTGGGCCGGAGCCGAGAACGTTGTCGTCGATCGCGCAGCTGCTGCAGAACTGCGAGGGCGGCCCGACCGCCGGGCCGTACTGGGCGGGTTGCTCGCCGGCGCGCAGGGGCAGGGCGAGTGCCTCGACGCTCGTCTCGTCGCAGCCGCCGTTGGTGAACCCCAGCGCGCTCGGCACGGCGACGAGATCGGACCCCGGTTGGCACGGCTGTCCGCCTGGAGCTAGGGCGACGACCCGCAACGTTCCGGTGAACGGATCGGCCCGGACCAACAGCGCCGCCTGGGCGAGCAGGCTCGGCGGCAATGGAAGGCTGCAGCCCGCCGTCGCTCTGGCCTGGTTGTCCGTCACCCAGAAGTACAGCTCGGGCGACCCGGAGGGCCCCGAGCCCCACACCGGCCCCGCGAGGGTGATGCCAGGGACCAGCGGCGACACCGTGCAGGCGCTCGGCACGGCGAGCAGCAGGTGCACCTGCCCGTTCTGCGGGTCGATCACCCCGATCCCCTGGTTGTCCCGGAAGGCGATCAGGCCGTCGCCGGCTGTCGAGGGCGTCGTCGGCGCGCGAGCGTCCGGGGACGCCGCGCCGGCCGCCGGTAAGACCCCTCCGAGGAGGAGCGCGACGCCTGCGAACGCCGCGCCGAGCCGGCGGCGAGCTATCCACGGGAAGCCTCCACTGCTCATTGCGTCCAAACCTCCCCTCGAAGCTTGGTGGTCACATTAGCGGGGGGGCAGGCCCTTCCCCCGGCCCCCTCCCGTGACCTGCCCGGTAAGCGTCCGCATGTCAATTACCTGGCGTAGTCGGCCCAGTCGTCCGGTACCTCGATGCGGCCGTAGAGGTCCTCGACCTCGGCTTCGAGCTGGTCGGCGGTGACGTAGCGCCCCTGGCAGCCGATGCCGTTGCGGCGGTCCTCCTGGCCTTGGCCGAGAGGGTTGCAGTAGAAGTAGGTGTAGGTGCCGTTGGCGTACTGGGTGCACAGGCGTCAGTCCCACAGCCCGCAGGCGAGGAGGCCCATCAGGTAGCGGCGATGGCGGCGCTCGCGGGTGCCGCGCATGGCCCGGGCGGCGAGCAGTTCTTGGACCCGCTCGAAGGTGGCCCGATCGACGAGTGGTTCGTGGCTGGCGGGGTACTCGACGCCGTCCCACTCGACCACGCCGACGTAGGCCCGGTGGGCGAGGAGGTAGGCAAGGCCTGAGACGGTTTGCTGATGAGTGTCCCTCCAGCTCTCTAGGATTGGTGGCCGTGGCCCGGGGCGCGAGGAGAAAGGCTCGACTTTGCTGCGTGGCGTCGGCGCTCGTCGCCCTGACCGCATCCTGCAGCTCGCCAGCACCGTCTCGTAGCCAGTCCAGCCGGCCGTCGGCATCCTCACTTCTTCCGTTGAAGGGTGCAACCTCCTCGGGGGGCACCAACCTGAACTGGACCAGCTACCCGTTCGCCACACCCGTGGGTATGCGCTATGTGCTGTTGGGTGCCGCGTGCCCTGCCGCGGATGACTGCTGGGCGGTCGGCGAGCAGACTCCGACGAGCGACGCCTATGGCCACACCTTGGTGCTCCATCTCAGTGACGGCGCGTGGGCCCTGCTTGCGTCGCCCGTTGTGACCACGCGAGACGCACTGCTCAGTGTGGAATGCCTGAAGCCCGATGACTGCTGGGCTGTTGGGCAATCCACTTCAGATGCGCTCGCCAAACTGTTGGCCTTGCACTTCGACGGGAAGAGCTGGTCGGTGGTCACGGTACCTTCGCCGGCGGACCGCTTCCAGGACGACGGCGAACCCTGGTTGAACACTCTCGACTCGGTCGCCTGCCTGCGCGCTGACCTGTGCTTCGCCGCCGGAAGTCGGGCGATCCCCGGCACCCCGAGGATGATCACGTTCGTGGAGCGCTGGGACGGCAGTGCATGGAGCCAGCTGGCTGTCCCTGGCCTTCCCAGCACTCCCATGCCACAACCTGGCACAGTCAACAGTAGCCCGTTCCCAGGGCTGGAGGTCCAGTGCCTGCCTCTGCGCTCCTGCATCCTGCTGGGGGCGATCTCCCACCCGACGACGTCCCCGGCGGCGGGGTGGCCACAACGGACGATCCTCTACCACCTGAGGGGGAACAGTTGGGTGCCCTCCCCTCTCCCGCAAGTAATTTACCGGGTCTCCTGTGCCTCTCCTACCCGGTGCTGGGGCCTCGGCGTGCAGGTAACCACGGCAGGAACAGCAGAGACTATTGCCTCCAGGTTCGACGGCAGGGCATGGACCACCCCGGTTGTTGTCCCCGCTTCCGGCGGGGCCGGCACTGACACCATCCCTGCGACTCTGACCTGCCCGAGCTTCTCCGACTGCTGGGCATTTGACCTCTCTTACGTGGCAAGGGCCAACGGCGTCCGTCAGGGCTCCTCCCAAGGGTTGCCGTCCCCGAGTCGCAAGACCTGGCTGGTCCTGCACGAGTCAGGGGGCCAGTGGAGCACGTCGGCGGCTTTCCAGAGCTCGCCTGCACGGGTCATGAACCTCCTGGCACTGGCCTGCGCCACCGAACACCTCTGCTTCGCCGCCGGGGAGGCCTACGCGGTCTCCCCGGCGGGAGTCCCCGGGCCGTTCCAGGCGGCCATCCTCGAAGGGTCTTCCTGATGGGCAGGAGGAAGCCTGACGGTCGTATCGACACTCGATGGCGAGGGCGCGGCGTACGATGCCACCGTGAGCGGGCAAGCGATGACGAGCAGTTCCGGACCGAGCTGCCCGACGCCTTGGGGCTGCCTTTGCGGGCCATTTCCCAGCTGAGCCGGCAGCGCCGGCGCTCCGGCTGGCCGTGACGCCCCACGACTCCGTGCTCGGCTTCGTCGGCGCTGGCACTATCCCTCCGGGGTTCGATCCCCGTGGCTGGCTACTTCCCCCGAAAGGTAGGAGCTCCCATGGCCGACCATCACGTATCCGCAGTGCCTGCAGACTGTCGATTCACACCAGCCACCTGGCGCCCCCTCACGCGGGCGCCAGGTTATCTCCATCCTCGCTGCCTCGGGCCCCGTCGCCGGCGATGGGCTCCACAGCGTCGAGGGCGCCTGTTGCCGCGGTTGTCGTCGGCAGGTCGAGGCCCTTCCTCACCCACTTGAACTCGTTGAAGAGCAGGTTGAGAGCCAGCACGACGATCACCGTGGATGTGATCGAGCTCCCAAATATCACCTGGAAGTTGCTCGGAAAATGCTCGTAGATGTTTGGGGACACCACGGGCATCATGCCGACCCCGAGGGACACCGCGACGATCAGCAGGTTGTGGCTGGCTCGGAAGTCGACGCGGGCCAGCGTCCGGATCCCGACTGCCGACACCATGGCAAACATTGCCAACGCCGCGCCCCCGACGACGGGGCCGGGCAGGCTGGCCACGACCTGACCGACTTTGGGCAAGAGCCCGAGCAAGACCAAGAACACCCCAGCAGTAGTGACGACGTAGCGACTACGGACCTTGGTCAACCCGACCAAGCCTACATTCTGGGCAAAGGCTGTGTCGGGGAAGGAGTTGAAGAACCCGGCGAAGACAGCTGAGAGCCCGTCGGTGGCGAGGCCGCGAGCAATGTCGGTGGGACTGAGCTTCCGGTCCACCATCTCGCCAACAGCCAGCATGTCGGCGGTGGACTCAGTAAAGGTGACCAGCATTACGATGATCATTGAGATTATAGCTGATGCTTCGAACGTCGGCGCCCCGAAGCGCAGCGGCTGGCTCATGCCAACGATTCCTGCTTTGCCCACCGTCGAGAAATTGGTCATTCCCAATGGGATTGCCACCAGGGTGCCGAGCACCATCCCACCGAGCACTGCAAGCTGTGCGACGAGGCCGCGACCGAACCGAGTCACCAATACGATGAACAACAACACCAATGCCGCCACGCCGAGATCACGAGGTGCCGCGTACGATGGCGCCGTCGGATCCTCACCGGCGATCAGGCCAGTCGCAGCCGAGATCAAGGACAGGCCGATAATCGTGATCACCGTGCCGGTCACCAGGGGCGGAAAGAACCGCAGGACCATCGAGAAGGGCCGGGCTAGCGCCACACCGACCACGCCGGCGACGATGAGCGACCCGTACATGGCGGGGAGACCGTAGTGGCTCCCGACGAGGATCATGGGAGTGACGGCCACGAATGTGGCGCCTGCCACAACGGGGAGGCGCACGCCGAAGAACTTTCCAATGCCGACGCTCTGGATGAGGGTGGCGATGCCTGCGGTGAACAAGTCGGCGTTCACGAGAAGGCCGATGGTTGAGGTCGAGAGCTTCAGCGCACCGCCTACGATCAATGGGACGGCCACGCAGCCGGCATACATGACGAGCACGTGCTGCAAGCCGAGTGAGACGAGGCGTGGGACCGGCAGGACCTGGTCGACCGGGTGCCGACCAGATGCCTGGCGTTGCGCTGCCACGGAAGTACGAATGTCCGACACAAGCCCTCCCCGCTCGAACTGTTGTGGTCGTGGCGTACGACGTCGTACCCCGGTTCCGGTGGCGGATGATATAGGTGTTGACGGATATTGTCAATGAGCTTCGTTTACGTCGAGCGCGGGGCCCACGGGTAGTACCTAGTCGGCGAGGGAGGCCTGCAGGGCGTCGATCTCGGCGTTGAACTCCTCGCGCATCACGGCCTTGTCGACGTCGTCGAGCCAGGTCGCCTCCACGCCGGTGAGGCACAGCTGCCGGACCTTTGCCGCGTCGTAGCCGAGGGCCTGGCAGGCCACGACGTACTCCCGGCCGAGGTCGGTGTGGAACATGGTCGGGTCGTCGGAGTTGAGCATGCAGCGCAGCCCCCCGGCGACCATGTCCTTGATGGGGTGGCGGGAGAGGTCGGGCCAGCCGTAGACCACAGCCGTCGACGTCGGGCAGCAGGTGAAGTAGATGCCGTCGTCGCGGCAACGGGCGAGGATCGCAGGGTCCTCGAGGATGTGGTAGCCGTGGTCGATGCGCTCGCAGCCGAGGAGGTCCAGGCAGGTCACGATGTTGCGGGGCGGGGCGTCCTCGCTCGCGTGGCTGGTCAGGCGCAGCCCGCCCCGACCGGCGAGGTGGAACGCCTCGACGAACTTCTCGGGAGGGTCGTCCGCCTCGGCTCCGTCCATGCCGAGGCCGATGAGGTGGCCACGGGCGTGGTCGCGGGCGTCGAGCAGCTCCTCCACCATCTGGCGGGCGGCGTCCGGGGGATCCTGGCGGTAGACGTCGGCGATGAGCCGGCAGCGGACGTGCAAGTCCCGCTCGGCCGCCTCGATGCCGTCGGCGAGGCCGGCGAGCACTGTCGAGATCGGGACGCCACGGCGGGTGTGCAGGGTGGGGTTGAAGAACATCTCCCGGTACCTGAGGTTGCCCAGCACCACGCCGTCCTCGAGCGACTCGTACGCGGCCCGGGCGAAGTCGTCACGGTCGATGATCGTCGACGAGACCATGCCGAAGATCGAGAGGAACTCGATGATCGTGTTGTAGTCGTAGAGCAGAGCCGGGTCGTCGGTCGGCAGCTCGACGCCGTGCTTGTCCGCCAGGTCCTTGAACGTCGCCGGCCGCACCGTGCCCTCGAAGTGGCAGTGCAGCTCCGCCTTCGGGACCCGCCTGAGGAAGTCCTCGTTGAGCACGGTCACTGGTCCCCTCCCTGGTCGCCGGCACCATTCACCCTTATCAGCCGCCGCCTGTCAAGCGCCAGGCCGGATGTCCTGGGCAGTTAGAGGGCGCCCGAAAGCCCAGTCCAGAAGGGGTGTGGGGGCTTCGGCAGAGGGGCCGGGAGGGGTGGGTGGTAGCCAAGTGGTAGCCACCTGCGGCCTTGCGGTGGACGGGTCGGCGGCTCGCCACACACCAGGGGCATGTCCGCCGCCCCGAATGCCGCCCTCATGGGTGGCATGACCCCGAATGTCACCGCCCTGCGAGCGCTCCCGCCGGAGCACTCAACAGCGTCCACCTCGGGCGGCACCGCCGGGTGACCGCCGCCTCGGTCGACGCACTGCTGGCGGCGGCAATCGACCGGGCTGGCTGAGATGACCTCGAAGGGCCCCGACGGGCGCTCCAGCGTCCGCCGCAGCGCTGCGGGCGGCTGGGAGGGCTGGGTGAGCATGGGCACCGACCCGGCCACCGGCCGGCGCCGGCGGCGGCACGTGCGGGCCCAGACCAAGGTGGAGGCCGCCCGCAAGGTCGCCGAGCTCGAGGCCCAGCGCGACGCCGGCCAGCGCTACGACCGGCGCTCGCTGGTGCGCGACTGGGCCGAGGCCTGGGCCGGCGGCCAGCAGCGCAAGGTGCGGCCGAGCACCCTGCGCTGGTACCGGCCAGACCTTGCCCGGCTCGTCGCAGCCCTCGGCGACCGGCGCATGGACCAGGTGCGCCCCGTCGACATCGAGGCGCTGTACGCCGCCGCGCACGACTCCGGCCTGACCGCAGGCGGCGTCGCCCACCTGCACCGCACCGTCGCCGCCTGCTTCGCCGCGGCGGAGCGCCAAGGCGTGCTCGGCCGCTCCCCGCTGCGCCAGGTGCGCGCGCCTTCCGCCGAGCCGCCCGAGGTGGTGCCGCTCGACCTGGACGAGGTGCGCCGGGTCCGGGCTCAGCGCTGCTCGGGGAAAGGCCGGATGCCGTGGGCGCTGCGGCTGCGGGGGTGCTGCGTGGCTCGGGTTCGCTGCGATCGAGTCTCTGGGTCGGACACCGGCGCAGGGTCGTGGATGACAGACGAGTGCGCACGCCGGCGGGCGTGCCGGGCGCAGAGGCTCGGCATGGGGTCGTCACGAGCCCAACTTCGGGTCCTGGCTCCGCCCGCTCTGGTAATGTGGTACGCAACATGGATGAGGATCACCCGGTCCGCACGCCGTCACGGCATCAGCGACGACGCGATACGCCATGCTGTGAACAATGCCGTCCGGCTGGTCGAAGTCGACGACGGGCTCTTCCTCGTCGGCGCCGACGCTTCGGGGCAGATGCTCGAGCTTGTTGCTCGATCGACCGAGGGTGGTGAGCTTGTCGTGTTCCATGCCATGTCCCTGCGACCCGTCAACGCCGCGAGGTACCTGCGATGACCGATTCACCGAGCACGGCTGCCGGCCACGAGCGCCTTGTCGAACGCCTGGCACCGATGACCATTGCCGAGATCGACGCCATGAGCGATCAGGAGGTCGCCGAGCTCATGGGCGCGACAGCAGAAGAGATGGCGGCCGAGGCGGCATGGACGTGGCGAGAGGCGGCCAAGGCGGCGACCGACGAATACGCCGAGAAGCTTGCAGCCGACGTCGAATCTGGGCGAGCAAGGGTCGTCGGCGACCGGGCAGAATTGCGCCGCCGGCTCGGCGGTAGGCCACGTGTCGGCGGCGCTCCCGGTGAAGGCCCTTCGATCCAAGTCCGGGTGCGAGTCACTGCGCGCACCCGGACCACTCTCGAGTCCATCGCGGCTGCGCAGGGTCGGCGCCTGTCTGAGGTGAGTCGGGACGCCCTCGACGAGTACGTGGCCCGGCACGCCACCTGAGCAGAGGACGGGATTGGGTTGGTGAGCGCCAACTCGCACACCGCAACACCTCGTAGTCGCCGAGCTCCTCCCTCGCGACCGCATGCCGGGGTGGTGGTCGTAGTGCCAACGACCTGAGTGCCGGACAGACGAGCCCGGGCGCCGCCCCAGGCTCGTGGTGATGGCAGCCGGGGAGTGCCCCGGCTGGGTGAGCAGCTCCGTGGTCGTCGTAGCGACGCCGCGACGAGAACGGGGCAAGGCCGGTTAGGGCTGGGTGCGGTGCAGGCCGGCGGAGGGACTCGTCAGGCGGGTGTGGCGGGACCCGGACACTGGTCCAGGTTGGGGCCGGCTCGATCGAGCCGAGCCGGCGGGCGAGGCGCTGGCGAGCCCGGTGCAACTCGTCCGGCATGCCGACCCCGCAGCCGCAGCACCTCGTTGCGGAACAAGCGGGCGGTGAAGAGGGTCTGATCGCCCCGAAAGAACTCCCGTTCGCCGCCGGGTGGGATGCTGACCGGCACGGCACCCGCCACGACGCGAGCTTCAAACTCGACGCCCGCTGCGACCAGTTCCGCCTGCCACGGCGTCATCGCGTCGTCAGTGGATAGCTGGCGGGTAACGAGCAGCCACCAAGCATAGGGGCATCGCCGAAAACTGGTGACATCCCCCTTCGACACCCACGAGGGCATCGCCACAGTGGGGGGACGGCTGGGCGACGGTTGGGGCGGCGCCGACTGCTCTCGCTGCGGCCAACGAAGCCTCGGGCGTCGCAAACCCCTCACGGTCCCTGAGGGTAACGGCCGGTGGAACAGATCAAAGCGTCACCGCCCGGATCGCCGGCTCGTCGAGCGAGCCCGGAGAGCAACACGCCCGCCCCTGCTCGTCCACGGCCACCACCACCACCACTACCGGTACCGGTACCGCACTACCGTGGACGCCGGCGGGGACGCCTCGGGGATCGTCGAGGCTCGGGGTGCGCACCGGGAGATTGGGTGTCAATGGCCAAGTGGGTGCGTCGGCGGCGAAGGCCGTGCGGTGTGACTGCCGGCGTCGCGCGGCCCCGGGGAGAGGTCGGAGGTCGTTGGCGCCGCGGCTGCGGGCGGTGTGCGATAGCTCGAGTGGACCGGCACTACCATGTGGTCGTTGTCGGTCGAAGGGACCGAGGTGCGATGACGCGGGCGGTCCACGTGCCCTACACCGTCGAACAGGACGAGGACGGTGTGTGGTGCGCTCACGCCCAGCTCCGCCCGGGCGTGGGGGCTAACGGAGAAGGCGCCACCGCCGAGGAGGCGGTTGCCGACCTGCGCGAAGCCCTCACCGGCTTGGTGGCCGAGCTCGGTGCCCCCGACGAACTGACCCTCATCGTCGACGTAGCCTGATGCCTCCTTGCGGACACGAACCTGACAGTCGCGGAGCTCCAGCGGCTGCTCTGGTCTTGATCTGAATGGACGGCAGGCTGTCCGCGCCGGGTGCGCACCCGGACACCCATGTCTGCCCCACTTTGGGGCCCGTGCAAACTGCCCAGGACGTCCGGAACGCCGCCTGTCAAGCGCCCGGCCACGCCCCCGCCACGGCGATGTCCTGCGGTCGCACCGGAACGCGGCGCAGCGGCAGGCCGGTGGCGTCGCGGATGGCGGCGAGCACGGCGGGGCCCGACGAGATCGCCGGGGGCTCCCCCACCCCCTTGGCGCCGTAGGGGGCGCCAGGCTCGGGCTCCTCGATGAGCGTGGCGGCGACCGCAGGCATGTCGAGCGTGGTCGGGATCAGGTAGTCGGTGAACGAAGGGTTGCGCACACGTCCCTCCGACAGCACGATCTCCTCCATCACGGCCAGCCCGACGCCCTGGGCGATGCCGCCCTCGATCTGGCCCGTCACCTGCAGCGGGTTGAGCGCCCGGCCGACGTCCTGGCCCGTCGCCACGTGGACGACCCGCACGAGGCCGAGCCCCGGATCGACGTCGACCACCGCGCGGTGGGCGGCGAACATCAGGGACAGGTGCGCGTCGCCCTGGCCGTCGGCGTCGAGTGCCTGCGTGGGGCGGTGGTGGTACTCCTCCTCGATGTCGATCGCTCCCTCGGCGAGCAGCGCGCCGAGCTCGCCGGGCTCCCAGGGCCGCCCGAGGAGCCGGCCGGCCCGGCGGTCGAGCTCGGCTCTCACTGCCGAGCAGGCCAGCTGCAGCGCACCGCCGCTCATCCAGGTCTGGCGCGAGGCACTGGAGGAGCCGGCGGAGCCCACATCCGCCGTGCCCGCCCCGCCGAGGACCACCCGGTCGATGCCGAGCTCCTCCCGCACGACCTGCTGGGCGAGGGTGACGAACCCCTGACCCACCTCGGCTGTCGCCACGAGCACGGTGGCGACAGGATGCCCGCCGGCGCCGGGCTCGAGCCGGAGGCGGGCGGAGGCGAAGTCGTCGAAGCCCTCCGAGTAGGCGACGTTCTTGATGCTCACGGCGAACCCGGTGCCGCGGCGGACGTCGTCGTGCCCGGCGGTGAGGCCGGCTCCACCGGGGCGCGACATCGTGGGGTCCTCTGGTCGGCGCTCCGGTGGCAGCGGCAGGGCTGCCGCCGCCCGGATCACCTCTTTGACGGGCACTGCCCCTGTGAGCACCTGTCCGGTGACGAGCGAGTCGAACCGCCGCAGGGCGTTGCGCAGCCGCAGCTCGACGGGGTCCATGCCGATGGCGGCCGCCAGCCGGTCCATCTGCGCCTCGTGCCCGTAGCAGACCTGGACCGAGCCGAAGCCGCGCATGGCGCCGCAGGGCGGGTTGTTGGTCCGGACCGCGTAGCCGTCGATCACGGCGTTGGGCACCCGGTACGGACCGGGCGCGAAGCAGGCAGCGTTGGAGATGACGGCGTTGCTGGACGACAGGTAGGCCCCGCCGTCGAGGAGGATCCGGGCCTCGACCTTGACGAGGTCGCCGTCGGCGGTGGCGTGGTGGCGGTACCACATGCGGGCGGGATGGCGGTGCACGTGGCCGAAGAAGGACTCGTCCCGGCTGTAGACCATCTTCACCGGCCGCCCGGTGCGCAAGGCGAGCAGGCAGAGGTGGATCTGCAGGCTGACGTCCTCCCGGCCGCCGAACGCCCCGCCCACGCCGGCCAGCTGCAGGCGCACCCGCTCGGGAGGCAAGCCGAGGCTGGCGGCGACCTGGTCGCGGTCAACGTGCAGCCACTGGGTGGCGACGTAGAGGTCGACGCCGCCTTCGCCGTCGGGGACGGCCAGGCCCGACTCCGGGCCGAGGAAGGCCTGGTCCTGCATGCCGACCTCGTAGTCGCCCTCCACGACGACCTCACCGGTGGCGGTGGGGTCGCCCCGGCGGATGGACAGGTGCCGGAAGAGGTTGCCGTCGGGGTGCACCGGTCGGGAGTCGAGGGCCTTCCCGGCGTCGACGACGGGTTCGAGAGGCTGGTAGTCGACGCGGATGGCGGCGAGGGCGGCCCTGGCGGTCTCGGGGTGGTCGGCGGCGACAGCGGCCACGGGCTCGCCGTGGTAGCGCACGACGTCGCCGGCGAAGACCGGCTGGTCCGGCACCTCCAGCCCGAACGTCGGCCGCCCGGGCACGTCGGCGGCGGTCAGCGCGGCCCACACGCCGGGGATGGCGAGGGCTGGTGCCACGTCGAGCGAAACGATGCGAGCCGCCACGTGCGGGCTGCGGAGGGTGCGGCCCCAGAGCATCCCGTCCATCCAGAGGTCGGAGGAGAAGCCGAAATCCCCCCTGGTCTTCGGGATCCCGTCGGGCCGGGGGACGCTGGCCCCCACCCCGGCGGCCCGACGGGTCGCGGTGCTAGCGGTGGGCACCGGTCCGTCCCGCCTGTATGGCCCGCACGGCCTCGAGGATGCGGCCGTAGCCGGTGCAGCGGCACAGGTTGCCCGACAGGGCCTCCCGGACCTCGAGCTCGCCGGCGTCGGGTCGCCGTCGCAGGAGGTCGTGGAGCGCGACGACGAACCCGGGGGTGCAGAAGCCGCACTGCACGCCGCCTGCTCCCACCAGCGCAGTCTGGATGTCGGCGGCCTCCCCCGACGCGGTGAGGCCCTCCACGGTGACGACCTCGCTGCCGGCGGCGTCGACGGCCAGCACGCAGCACGCGCAGACGACGAGCCCGTCGAGCAGCACCGAGCACGATCCGCACTCGCCCTGCTCGCAGGCGTTCTTGGCCCCGGGCAGGCCGAGACGCTCCCGCAGCACGTACAGCAGGCTCTCGCCGAGCCAGCTGCCGCTCACCGTGCGGGCCGTCCCGTTGACGGTCAGCATGTAGTCGCCGACCGGGTCCCACGGTGCCTCACGCGACACGTCGAAGACACCTCCGCAACCCCCGTTCGGCGATGACGCGCACGGCCTGGCGGCGGTACTCGGCGGTGCCGCGGTGATCGGTGATCGGCTCCGCCGCCTCCGCTGCCAGCTCGGCGAAGCGCCGCACGGCCGCGTCCGGCGCCTCCAGGCGATCCCAGTCCACGGCCTCGGCGACGACCTCCTCGGCCCGGCGCGCCCGTAGGGGGCGGCGGCCGACCGATCCGAGGGCGCAGCGGACCTCCTCGAGCTGCGGGTCGAGGACGACTGCTGCCGAGGCGATGGCGATCACCATGGCGTTGCGCGTTCCCACCTTGAGGAACGCCTGCGGGCCGCGCACCCGCCGGACCGTGGCGGCGACGACCACCTCGTCCGCTGCGATGCCCGTGGCCTTCACCCCGGTGATCAGCTCGTCGAGTGGCACCTCCCGCTCACCGGAGGGACCCCGCAGGGCGATGCGCGCGTCGAGGGCGGCAAGCAACGGCAGGGTGTCTCCTGCCGGGCTCGCCGTGGCCACGTTGCCGCCGAGCGTGCCGGCGTTGCGGATCTGCGGCGAGCCGACCGTCCTGGCCGCCGCCGCCAGCGCCGGGAGCACGCCTGCGAGCTCGTCGGCCATGGTGGTGTAGGTCACCCCGGCGCCGATCCGGACCTCGCGGTCGTCGGCGTGCCAGCCCCGCAACTCCTCGACCCGCCGGAGGGCGACGACCGCTGCCGGCCGGCGGTGCCCGAAGTTGACCTCGACGCAGAAGTCAGTGCCGCCGGCGAGGAGCTGTGCGTCGGGCATCTCGGCCAGGGCTTCCACCGCCTGGTCGAGCGACGCCGGGAGGGCCACTCGCATCGGAGCCGATCTTCGCCCACGTTTGACGATCTGTCAAAGAGCCCGCGCCTAGGGTGCGCAGGGTGCAGAACCTCGAGGCGTCCCTTCGCGTGCTGCCGAAGGTGGAGCTGCACGTGCACCTGGAGGGCAGCTTCACCGCCGGGCGCATAGTCGAGCTGGCTCGTGCCGCCGGCGAGCCCCTGCCCGAGGTGCCCGACCGGCTCCTCGCCGTGGACTCGCTGCCAGCGCTGCTCGCCCGCCTCGACTGGTGGTGCGGGCTCGTCCGCAGCCCCGAGCAGGCGGAGGCCCAGGCCCATGACTTCGCTCTGGCCCTCGCCGCCGACGGCGTCGCCTACGCCGAGGTGATCGTCAACCCGACGCACTGGAGTGGCCTGCCCCGCCCGATCCTGCTCGAGGCCGTCTCGGCCGGCTTCGGCCGTGCCGCCGCCGAAGGCCACGCCGACTGCTGGCTGCTCGTGTCGCTGCTGCGGAGCCAGACCGAGGAGGAGGCCGTGGAGGTCGTCCGGGAGCTCGAGCACCACGCTCCGGGGAGGTTGGTGGGCCTGTCGATCGACGGCAACGAGGCCGGGACCGGTCCGACGGGCCGCCGCTTCGCTCCCGCCTTCGGGTTGGCGGGAGCGCTCGGGCTCGGCAGGGTGGCGCACGCCGGCGAGTCGTCGGGGCCGGAGGGGGTCGTATCCGCCCTGGACGACCTCGGCGTGAGCCGGGTGGACCACGGCATCCGCATCGTGGAGGACGACCGGGTGCTGCGGCGGGTCGCCGACCAAGGCGTGACGCTGGACGTGTGCCTCAGCTCCAACCTGGCCCTCGTCTGTCCCGACCTCGAGTCCCACCCGATCCGGCGGCTGGTCGACGCCGGGGTGGCGGTCACCATCAACACCGACGACCCGGCCACCCTCGGTGTCACCCTCACAGGCGAGCTGGCGCTGGCGACGCGCCACCTCGGCTGGGGCCCCGCCGGTGCCCTCGCCGCCGTTTCCCGGGCCATCGACGCCAGCTTCGCGTCCGCCGCCACCCGCGCCGCCTTGCGGGCGGGCGTGGCGGCCTACGCCGCCACGTAGTCGTCGACCGCCTCCAGGTGGGAGGCCCGCCGCTCCGGCGGGAGCCACGCCGCCTCGAACCCGTGCCTGGCGATGCGGGCCAGATGCTCACGGGAGAGGCCGGCATCGGCCAGCGCCTCGTAGTTGTCCGCCGCGTAACCACCGAAGTAGGCGGGGTCGTCGGAGTTGACGGTGACGAGCAGGCCCCGCTCGAGCATCTCGGCCACGGCGTCGCCCATCAGGTCGCCGTACAGCCTGAGGTTCGACAGCGGGCAGACCGTCAGGCCCAAGCGGCGGCGGGCCAGCTCGGCGACGAGCCGGTCGTCGCGCAGGCAGTCGACGCCGTGGTCGATGCGCTCGACGCCGATCAGGTCCAGGCACTGCCAGAGGTGGAGGAGGGCGTCGGGCTGGAGCGGGTCGCAGTGCATCGTCAGGCGGTAGCCCGCCGCCCGCGCCGACGAGAACACCTCGGCGAACTCCGCCGGTGGATGTCCCCGCTCGTCGGAGTCGAGCCCGACGCCGACGATCCAGTCCCGGAACGGCAGCGACGCGGCGAGCGTCTCGGCGGCCGACTCCGCGCCGGCGTCGCGCAAGAAGCAGAGGATCAGCGAGGAGCTGGGCCCGCCGCCGGCCGTGCACTCCTCCTGGGCTCGGTGGATGCCGGTGACGACGGCCTCCAACGCCACGCCGCGCGACGTGTGGGCCTGCGGGTCGAAGAACATCTCCGTGTGGGTGACGCCCTGCCGGCGGGCGGTGGCGAGGTAGGCGGAGGTGAGCTCCCGGAAGTCGTCCTCGGTCTGCAGGCAGTCGACGGCGGCGTAGTAGTCAGCCAGGAAGTCTGCCAAGCCGTCGTAGGAGGCAGGGCGGTCCGCCGGGGGGCGCAGCCCGTGGCGGGCCGCCAGGGCGCCGCAGTGCCCCTGCTCGAGTGTCCCTTCGAGGTGCACGTGCAGCTCGCACTTCGGCAACCCGGCGATGAAGTCGTGAACCATGGCCAACCCCCGCTCTCGTCGTGTCGTAGGGACCGCTTCCCTGGGCGCCCTGCCCGCCCGGTGCCAGGATGCTTGACGGACTGTAAACCCGTTCCGTACACTCCGTCCACCACGGCCGGGGGCCCTGGGACAGGAGGTCGGGAGTGACCGACAGCGGGGTGGACGCCACCTACGAGGCCTTCAAGGTGGAGCAGCGGGGAATCGATCTCGTCCCCGACGACCAGCGGCCCATGCGGCCCCGGAACCTGTTCTGGCTGTGGGCGGGGGCGATATGGAACGTCGAGTTCCTCGTCTACGGGGCGCTCATCGTGTACTTCGGGCTGTCGTTCACCCAGGCGGTGCTCGCCATCCTGATCGGCAACCTCGCCTACGCCCTGCTGGGCCTGGCAAGCCTCCAGGGCCCCGAAGCGGGCACGACCGCCTTCGCGATCAGCCGGGCGCCGTTTGGCCGCAACGCCAACCGGGTCCCGTCGCTGTTCAACTGGCTGACCCAGGTCGGCTTCGAGGTCGAGGGCCTGTACATCATCGTTGCCGTCGTCGAGGCGATGTTCCACCGCGGCGGCGCCGGCGTGGGGACCGGCCTCAAGGTGGTCTTCATCCTCGGCGCCGTCGCCTTGCAGTTCGTCGTCCCCTTCCTCGGCCACGCCACCATCACCCGGGTGCTGAAGAACCTGTCGTACGTGTTCATAGTGGTCTTCGTCGTCATGGCGGTCCTCGTGATCCCCAAGGTCAACCTGGCCCACTTCCACCAGCACGCCACGTGGGCGATCTGGACCACAGCGCTGGTGCTGATCGTCTCGGCGGGCGGCCTCGGCTGGACGGAGAACGGCAACGACTACTCCCGGTACCTGCCGCGCTCGACGCCGGCGGCCCAGACCTTCTGGGCGGCCACCCTCGGCGCCGCCATCCCGTCGATCCTGCTCGAGTTGCTCGGCGCCGCCGCCTTCGTGGTGAGCCCCCACATCACCCAGGTGACCGCCGTGCCCTCGTCGTTCGCCAGCTGGTTCTTCTGGCCGTTCCTGCTGCTGGCCCTCCCCCAGCTGTTCGCCATCAACAGCTTGGACCTGTACTCCTCCGGCGTGACCCTCCAGGCCATGGGCATCCCGGTCCGCCGGGTCGGCGCCGTGGTGATCGACACCGTCGTCGCAGGCGCGATCACAGCGCTGGTCGTCTTCAAGGGCACCTTCTACGCCGACCTCTCCGGCTTCCTCGACTACATCGTCGTGTGGGTCGGCCCGTGGTTCGGCATCCTCGTCGTGGACTGGTACCTGCGGCGGGGGCGCTACGACCGGGCCGCGCTCGTCGCGGACCGTGGGGGCGTGTACTGGCGCAACGGTGGTGTCAACTGGCGGGCGCTGGTCTCCCTGTTCGTCGGCATGGCCGCCGCCATGATGTGGGTCGACGCCCAGTTCTACGTCCCGGCCTACAACAGCCCCATCTCGCGGGCCACCGGTGGGAGCGACCTGAGCTGGCTGATCGGCACCCTCGTCGGCGGGCTCCTGTACTGGGCGCTGTCGGCCCGCAGCATCCGCCAGGAGCAGGGGCAGAGCAACCTGCTCGCCGAGTCCCGGTAGCTACCGGCGCCGCTCCCAGCGGCCGGCGAGCCGCCGGCAGGCGGCAGCGACCCGCCGGGCGACATCCGCCGGCTCGACCGTGGTCGGCTCCGCCTCCTCGACGAGGGGGCGGCCGCCGACGAGGAGCAGGGCCAGCGGCGGCAGCGAGGCGAGGGTGAGACCGGCGACGGGGTCGGCGATGCCGGCGTGCGCCGCCGTGTCGAGCCGCCAGACGGCCAGGTCGGCGAGCTTGCCGACCTCGAGGGAGCCGATCTCGTCGGCCCGCCCCAGGCACCGGGCACCGCCCATCGTCGCCAGTTCCAGCGCCTGGCGCGTGGTCAGCGCCTGCGGCCCCTGCGCGGCGCGGGCGGTGAGGAGGGCGGCCCGGATCTCCGGGCCGAGCTGGCCCGACTCGTTGGACGCGCTGCCGTCGACGCCCAACCCGACGGGCACCCCGGCCGCCAGCAGCTGGGGCACCGGCGCGACCCCGGCGCCGAGGCGCCCGTTGGAGCTCGGGCAGTGGGCGACCCCGGTGCCGGCCCGGCCGAGGCGGGAGCGGGCGGCGGCGTCCAAGTGGACGCCGTGCGCCACCCACACGTCGCCGGCGAGCCAGCCGAGGGAGTCCACGTACTCCGCAGGCGTGCACCCGAAGTGCTCGGCGCAGTAGGCGTCCTCGTCGGTCGTCTCAGCCAGGTGGGTGTGGAGCCTCACACCCTTCCGGCGGGCCAGGTCCGCCGCCGCTCGCATCAGCTCCCCGCTGACCGAGAACGGCGAGCAGGGTGCCACGGTCATCCGCAGCATCGACGCCGGTCGCGGGTCGTGCCAGCGGTCTACGGCCTCCTCGGTGGCGGCGAGGGCGGCGTCGGTGTCCTCCACCACCTCGTCGGGCGGCAGGCCCCCGCGGGACCGCCCCAGGTCCATCGACCCCCGGGACGGGTGGAACCGGACCCCGACCGTCCGGGCGGCCTCGATCTCGGCGGCCAGCAGGTCCCCCGAGCCGGCCGGGAACACGTAGGTGTGGTCCATCGTCGTGGTGCACCCGCTGGAGGCCAGGGCGGTCAGCGAGCCGAGGGCGGCGGCGTGCTGGACGTCCTCGTCGACGAGGGCCCAGACGGGGTAGAGGGCCTGCAGCCAGCCGAAGAGGGTGGCGTCGGCGGCCATGCCCCGCGTCGCCCACTGCGAGAAGTGGTGGTGGGTGTTGACCAGCCCGGGGGTGACGAGGCACCCGGAGGCGTCGAGCCGCCGGGCACCGGGGGGGACGGCGTCGGGCCGGGCCCCGCCCGGGCCCACAGCGGCGACACGGCCGCCGGCCACCACCACGTGCCCCGGGACGTGCTCGTGACCGTCGCCGTCGACGGTCGCCACCGCCCCACCCTCGATCACCCAGTCGGTCACCGGCGCACCCTAGCTGGGTCGCCGCCGTTGACAACACGGTCACCGTCGGCCACGGTAGCGGCATGGGGGACACCACTCCGGGGCTCGTCTGCGGTCACCACCACCTCTACTCCGCTCTCGCCCGGGGGATGCCGGCACCCCCGGCGATCCCGACGAACTTCCTGCAGATCCTGGAGCAGGTCTGGTGGCGCCTCGACGTCGCCTTGGACCTGGACACGATCAGGTGGTCGGCGATGCTCGGGGCCCTCGAGGCCCTCGAGTGCGGCACCACCGCCATCGTCGACCACCACGAGAGCCCCTCGGCAATCGAGGGCAGCCTCGACGTGATAGCGGGGGCGTGCGCAGAGGTCGGGGTCCGGTCGGTCCTCGCCTACGGCGTGACCGACCGCCACGGGCCCGACGGCGCCCGGCGCGGTCTGGCGGAGAACGACCGGTTCCTCACCGCCGGGGGCCGGGGGATGGTCGGCGTCCACGCCGCGTTCACCTGCTCCGACGCCACCCTCGAGGAGGCCGCCGACCTCGCCGACCGCCATGGCGTCGGCGTGCACATCCACGTGGCCGAGGGCACCGTCGACGCCGCCGCCGGGGCGCGCCTTGAGCACCTCGCCCGCGACAACTGGCTGCTCGTCCACGCCGTGCACCTGGACCGGCCGCTGCCGGGGACCCTCGCCCACAACCCGCGTTCCAACATGAACAACGCCGTCGGCTACGCCCGCCCCCGCTCCTGGCCCGGCAAGGTCGTCCTCGGGACCGACGGCATCGGCGCCGACATGCTCGACGAGATGCGGGTCGCCTACGTGAGGGCCCGCGAGGACGACGTCCTCGCCACGCCGGCCGACGCCTGGGCCTGGGTAGAAGCCGGGTGGGGCCTGGTGCCCGAGGCGCGCGACGACCGGGTGCGCTGGAGCTACGGGCGCGTCGACGACCCCTGGTCGGCGGCGTTCACCCCGGGGATCCGGGCCCGCGACGCCTGGGTAGGCGACCAGCAGGTCCTCGCCGACGGGCGGCCGACACGCGTGGACGCCGAGGAGGTGAGGGCCAGAGCGGCCGAGGCGGCGCAACGCCTGTTCTCCCGGCTCTGAGCGGGACGAGACCTCAGCCGACCGAGCGGGTGGCATTGAGGTAGTTGTACACCGTGACCCGGCTGACGCCCATGGCGTCGGCCACCTCCTCGACGGCGTTGCGGACAGCGAACGCGCCGCGCTCGTCGAGCAGTCGGACGGCCCGCTGCTTGCCCACCCGGTCGAGGTCGGCCAGGGAGCCGCCCAGCTCACCTTCGATCTGGGCCACCAGCGCCGTCAGGCCGTTGCGGAGGTCCCCGGGCTCGGGCCGCTCCAGCCCGCCGACGACCTCGCCCCGCCAGACGAGCGGGACTGCCGCCGGCGACATGCGCCCCGCCTCCACGACCCGCGCCCCGAGGGCGTGGGCCACGGGCCGCACGGCCGCCAGGAACTGCTCGGCGTCGGCCTTCACCGCTCCGGGCACCGCCCGCGCCGCCAGGCTGACGCCCGATGCGCCCGCGTCGAACGATGCCGCCAGGGCCCGGGCGACGGCCGGCAGCAACCGGGCGGCGTCGCCCTCCACCGCATTGCCAAAAGGCCCGACGTCCGGCGCGTGGCCCGCCTCCCGCAGGACGTGGAGGGCGGCCTCGACGTGGGGGCCGAGGCGCCCCTCCACGAACGGCTCGACTGTGAAGTCCACCCGCACGCGGGCCACGCCCGGAGATGGTACGGGCCGTTGTATGAACCGTCCACACATCCCGCCCGGCGTCTTGACAAAACGTCAAGCGAGCGGCAGGTTGGAGCAGTGACCAGGGGATCGCAGGTCGGCGAGCTGCGCGTCGACGCCGACCGCCTGGCGCGCCGCCTCCGGGAGCTGGGGGAGGTCGGGTCGACCGGCGACGGTGGCTGTGCGCGGCTGGCCCTCACAGACGCTGATCGCGGCGGCCGGGATCTCGTGACGACGTGGATGCGCGACCTCGGCATGCAGGTCGCCGTGGACGAGATCGGCAACGTCGTGGCCACCCATCCCGGCCTGGAGGCCGGGCCGCCGGTCATGTGCGGGTCGCACGTCGACACCGTCGCCACCGGCGGCATCTACGACGGCAACCTCGGTGTGCTCGCCGGCCTCGAGGTCGTCGAGACGCTCAGCGCGGCCGGCGTCGTCCCCCGCCGGCCGTTGGCGGTGGCGTTGTTCACAGACGAGGAGGGGTCCCGCTTCGCTCCCGACATGCTCGGCAGCCTGGTGTACGCCGGCGGTCTTCCCGTCGAGGAGGCCTACGACATCGTCGGCATCGACGGAGCCCGCCTCGGCGACGAGCTGGCACGCATCGGCTACCTCGGCCCGCTGCCCTGCCCCGGGCAGCCGCCGCACGCCTACGTGGAGCTGCACATCGAGCAGGGGCCGGTGCTGGAACGCCACGGCGAGACGATCGGGGTCGTCACCGGCGTGCAGGGCATCTCCTGGCAGGAGGTCACCATCGCCGGTCAGTCCAACCACGCCGGCACCACCCCGCTCGCCTACCGCCACGACGCCGGTCTCGCCGCCGCCCGCGTCGCCGTGTACGCCCGCCAGCTCGCCGCCGGCATGGGAGGTGACCAGGTGGCGACGGTGGGCAAGCTCGACCTCTCCCCCGACCTCGTCAACGTGGTCCCCGGGCGGGCAACCCTCACCGTCGACCTCCGCAACACCGACGAGGCGCGCCTGCGGGAAGCCGAGCGGCTGCTCGGTGCCGAGCTGGACCGCATCGCCCTGGACGAGGGCGTGCGGGTCAGCCACCGCCACCTGGCCCGCTTCGAACCGGTCGAGTTCGACCCCCGCGTCGTCGAGGCGGTGGAGTCGACGGCGAGGTCCCTCGGCTACAGCGTGCGGCGCATGCCATCCGGCGCCGGCCACGACGCCCAGATGCTCGCCCGGGTCTGCCCGGCGGGCATGATCTTCGTCCCGAGCGTCGGCGGGGTGAGCCACAACCCGGCCGAGCTCACGACGCCCGAGCACATCGAGGCGGGGGCCAACGTCTTGCTCCACGTCGTGGCGCGCCTCGCCGGGGAGGCCCTGTCATGAGCGTCGTGAGCCGCCCTGGCGTGAGCGGAGACCGGCGCCTGGTCGTGGCAGCCGCCCAGCTCGGGCCGATAGCCCGCGACGAGGCCCGCGAGGACGTCGTCGAGCGGTTGCTGGGGCTGCTTCGCAACGCCGCCAGGCGCGGCGCGCAGCTCGTGGTCTTCCCGGAGCTCGCCCTCACCACCTTCTTCCCCCGCTGGTGGGTCGAGCCCCTGGAGGCTGCGGACCACTGGTTCGAGACCGAGATGCCGGGGCCGGCGACCAAGGCGCTGTTCGACGAGGCCGCTGCCCTCGGCGTCGGGTTCTGCCTCGGCTACGCCGAGCTGACACCCGACGGCCACCGCTACAACACGGCCGTGCTCGTCGAGCGGGACGGCTCGGTCGTCGCCCGCTTCCGCAAGGTCCACATCCCCGGCCACGAGGCCAACGAGCCGTGGCGCCCGTTCCAGCACCTCGAGCGGTACTACTTCGAAGCAGGCCCCGACGGATTCGGGGTGTGGGACGCCTTCGGGGCCCGGGTCGGCATGATGATCTGCAACGACCGCCGCTGGCCCGAGTCGTACCGGGTGATGGGCCTGCAGGGCGTCGAGCTCATCCTCTGCGGCTACAACACGCCGATCCACTACGTCCCCGACCCGAGCCAGGACGTCCTCGCCGGCTTCCACAACCAGCTCGTGATGCAGGCCGGCGCCTACCAGAACGGGACCTGGGTCGTCGGCGTCGCCAAGGGCGGCATGGAGGAGGGCGTCGACTCGCTCGCCCAGAGCAGCATCATCGCCCCCTCCGGCCAGGTCGTCGCCCAGGCGGTGACCACCGGCGACGAGCTCGTAGTAGCCGAGTGCGACCTCGACTGGACGGCCCGCTACAAGCGGACGCTGTTCGACTTCGCCCGCTACCGCCGCCCGGAGGTCTACGGGCTGATGACGGAGGTGAACCCGTGACGACGCTCAGGGTCAACGGCCGGGAGGTGCACGTCAGCGACGACCATCCCCATCTCCTCGCCGCCCTCCGCGAGGAGCTCGACGTCACCTCGCCCAAGGACGGGTGCTCGCCGTCGGGCCAGTGCGGTTGCTGCACGGTGCTGATCGACGGCAAGGTCCAGGTGTCCTGCCAGTACCCGCTGGCCAAGGCTGAGGGCCGGGAGGTGGTGACCCTCGAGGGCCTCCCCGAGGACGAGCGGCAACGCTGGGCCCGCGCGTTCGCGGCCTGCGGGGGGCTGCAGTGCGGCTTTTGCACACCCGGCATCGTCATGCGGGCGAAGGCCCAGGTGGACAAGAAGGGGGCGGCGCTCAGCCGGGAGGACATGGCCCGCCACCTCGGGGCTCACCTCTGCCGCTGCACCGGGTACGTGAAGATCCTCGACGCCATCGAGGCGGTGGCCCGCGGCACCGAGCCGGAGCGGGGATCGTCGGCGGGCGGGGTGGGGGCCTCGGGCCCCAAGTACGAGGCCGAGCGCCTCGCCCTCGGCGACCGCGGCTACGTCGACGACCTCCGGGTGCCCGGGATGGCGCACGCCGCCCTGCGCTTCACCGACCACGCCCGCGCCGACGTGGTGCGCATCGACACCGCAGCGGCCTCCGCGGCCGCCGGTGTGCTGGCCGTCTACACCGCCGCCGACATCCCCGGCGACCTGCGGGTCGGGATCATCGAAAAGGACTGGCCGGTGATGATCCCCGAGGGGGGCCGCACCTCCTACGCCGGCGACGTGCTCGCCGTGGTGGTCGCCGAGACCCGCCGGCAGGCGAGGGCGGCCGCCGAGGCGGTGGCTGCCGAGTACCGCCGCCTGCCACCCGTCGTCGACCCGGCCACCGCCGTCGACTCCGACGACATCGCCGTGTGGGGCACCGACTCCAACGTGCTGTCGGTCTCGGAGTACACCCGTGGTGACGTCGAGGCCGCCCTGGCCTCGAGCGCCCACGTGCTGCACGAGGTCTTCGAGACCCAGAGAGTCGAGCACGCCTTCCTCGAGCCGGAGTCGTCCCTGGCGGTGCCCCGCGACGACGGCGGCCTGCACGTGTACTCCGGTGGGCAGGGCATCTGGGACGACCGCGACCAGATCGCCGCCTGCCTCGGCCTCGACCGGGAGCAGGTGAGCGTCGAGCTGGTGACCAACGGCGGGGCTTTTGGCGGGAAGGAGGACCTGTCCAACCAGGCGCACGCCGCCCTGGCCGCCTGGCTGCTCCGCCGGCCGGTGAAGTGCACGCTGAGCCGGGAGGAGAGCTTCCGCATGCACGCAAAGCGCCACCCCATCCGCATGGAGTACTGGGCCGGCTGTGACGGCGACGGCCACCTGACGGCGGTGCGGGCCCGCATGCTCGGTGACTCGGGCGCGTACGCGAGCGTCGGGATGAAGGTGCTCGAGCGGGCCGCCGGCCACGCCACCGGCCCCTACCGGGTGCCTGCCGTCGACGTGCGCTCCGTCGCCGTACGCACCAACAACCCGGTGTGCGGCGCCTTCCGTGGCTTCGGGGCCAACCAGGCGCAGTTCGCCATGGAGGGGGTGATGGACCGTCTCGCCGAGCGGGTGGGGATCACCGGCTGGGAGATGCGCAAGCGGAACGTGATCCACCCCGGCGACGTGTGGGGCCCGGGGCAGGTGATGGACGACGGCTGCGCCGGCGCCGAGCGTTGCCTCGACGCCCTCGCCGGCCGCTACGAGGCGGCACGCGCCGAGGGCAGGGCGGTGGGCATCGGCCTGGGGCTCAAGAACTCAGGGCTCGGCAACGGCTACAACGAGGTCGCCCGGGCGGTGGTGCGCTTCGAGGGGGACGGCACCGTCGTGGTCCGCCACGGCTGGACGGAGATGGGCCAGGGTGTCCACACCGTGGCGCGCCAGGTGGCCGTCGAGGAGCTGGGCGTCGACCCGGCGAGGGTGCGCGTCGTGGTCGACACCAGCCGCGAGCTCGGCGACGGCCAGACGACCGGCAGCCGCGGCACCCTCATGGGGGCCGGAGCCGTCCGCAACGCCTGCCTCGCCGCCCGAGAGGACGGCTGCCGGGTCGGTGTCGACTACCTGGCCGAGTACCGCGTCGAGTGGACCCAGCAGATCGGGGAGGTGGAGAACCCGACGATCCACTCCGCCTTCGGCTACGCCGCCCAGCTCGTGGTCGTCGACCCCGGCACACTCGCCGTCGAGCGCGTCGTTGCCGCCCACGACGTGGGGAGGGCCGTCAATCCCATGTTGTGCGCCGGCCAGGTCGAGGGGTCGGTCCACATGGGGCTCGGGTACGCCCTGAGCGAGGACTTCCCCGCCGACGGGGAGGCCTTTCCCCTGAAGCGCACCCTGCGCTCCCTCGGGATCCTCCGCCCCAAGGACGTGCCGCCGATCGAGGTGGTGCTGGTCGAGGTGCCCCAGCCCCGCGCGCCCTACGGCATCAAGGGTGTCGGCGAGATCGGCCTCGTGCCGACTGCCGGGGCGGTCGCCGCCGCGCTGCACGCCGCCGACGGCCGCTGGCGCAGCCGCCTCCCCATGTCCGGGAGGTCCGCAGAGGAGGACACCGAGTGACCCGCGTCGCCTTGTACCTGCAGGACGCCCACACGATCCGCGACGGGATGGACTTCGCCGCCTACGCCGAACGTCGCGGCTTCGACGCCGTCTGGCAGGCGGAGAGCCGCCTCGTGCGGGAGGCCACCGTCCCCCTCGCCGCCTACGCCGCTGTCACGGAGCGGATCAAGGTCGGCTCAGGCGTCTCCGACATCTGGTCCCGAAACCCGGCCCGCCTCGCGGCCACGTTCTCGACGCTCGACGACCTCGCACCCGGCCGCGTGACCCTCGGCCTCGGCGCCTGGTGGGACCCGCTCGCCACCAAGGTCGGCATCCGCCGGAGCCGACCGCTCACGGTCATGCGCGAGGTGGTCACCGCCGTGCGGGCGCTGCTAGCCAACGAGACCGTCACCATGCACGGCGAGTGGGTCCACCTCGACGGCGTCGAGCTCGACTACGTCTACCAGGAGCGCCGCCCCAAGACGGTCCCCATCTACATCGGCGCCACAGGCATGAAAATGATGGAGCTGGCCGGCGAGATCGCCGACGGGGTGGTGCTCAACTACCTGGTCTCCCCCGACTACAACGAGCGCGCCCTCGAGCACCTGAGCGCCGGCGTGGAGCGTGGGGGGCGACGCCTCGACGACCTGGACCGGCCCCAGCTTGTCGTCTGCTCCGTGCACGACGACGAGAAGGCCGCGCTCGACGCCGCCCGGCTCATGGTCACCCAGTACCTGGGTCAGCAACCGCACATCATGGCCGCGTCCGGCGTCCCCTCGTCACTGCTCGACGCCGTCGGCGAGGTTCTCACCTGGCCGGCCACCCATGAGCAGGTGGCGGAGGCGGCCAGGCTCGTGCCCGACGAGATCGTCCGGATGCTCACGGCGTCGGGCACGCCCGACCAGGCGCGCGCCCGCGTGGGCGACTACATGGACCATGGCTGCACCTGCCCGATCCTCTACCCCCTCGGCGACGTGCGGGCGATGATCGACGCCTTCGCCGGCTGGGAGCACCTGCCGGGTGGTCGGAACTGAGAGGATGACGGCCCATGGGATCCCTTGACCTCGTGGAGGACGTCGATGACCACGCCACCTACGACCGCGCCGTCCTGCGCTTCCGGGAGCGCCGGATCGCCCTGCCGACCTTCGCCGAGCTGGCCGATCCGACGCTCGTGCCGGACGCGGTCCGGGCCCGCCTGGCGACGGTCGGCCCCGACGAGGCCCACCCGCTCAACCTGTTCCGGGTGCACTGGTACAACGCCGCCGACCGCAAGGCCACGACCGACGTCCCCGACCACCTGGTGCTCCCCCCGGAGCTGACCGGCACGCCCGCCTGCATCGTCGTCGCCCTCGCCGACCGGTTCCCGATGATCGGCGCCCACAAGGTCCTCGCCAGCTACGGGTGCCTGGCGCCGCGCATCGTGACGGGCCGCTTCGACCCGACCTATCACCGCGCGGTGTGGCCGTCGACGGGCAACTACTGCCGCGGCGGCGTCGCCATCTCCCGGCTGATGGGCTGCCGGGGCGTGGCCGTGCTGCCCGAGGGGATGAGCGCCGAGCGCTTCGAGTGGTTGGAGTCGTGGGTCGAGGACCCCGCTGACATCATCCGGACACCCGGCACGGAGAGCAACGTCAAGGAGATCTACGACGAGTGCAACCGGCTGGCCGGCGACGACACCAACGTGATCTTGAACCAGTTCTCCGAGATCGGCAACCACCTGGTGCACTACCACGTCACCGGCCGGGCGCTTCACGCCGTGGCGGTGGCGGTGGGTGCGCACCGGGACGGGCCGCTCACGCTGCGGGCGTTCGTCTCAGCGACCGGGTCCGCCGGGACCATCGCCGCCGGCGAGTACCTGAAGGAGCGCCACGGCTCGCAGATCGTGGCCGTCGAGGCGCTCGAGTGCCCGACCATGCTCTACAACGGCTTTGGCGAGCACAACATCCAGGGCATCGGCGACAAGCACATCCCGCTGATCCACAACGTGATGGAGACCGACGTGGTGGCCGCCATCTCCGATCGCGCCACCGACCGGCTCAACGTGGCATTCAACACCGACGCCGGCCGCCGCTACCTGGTCGACCGGCGGGGAGTGGGCTCGACCCTGGTTGCCAGCCTGTCGTCGCTGGGCCTGTCGAGCATCGCCAACGTCCTGGCGGCGATCAAGCTCGCCAAGCACCGCGGCCTGACCGAGAGCGACGCCGTCATCACCGTGGCCACCGACGGCGCCAGGATGTACCGCAGCGAGCGTGACCGGGTTCTCGCAGCCGACTTCGCCGGCGGCTTCGACGAGCTGGCCGCTGCCGAGGTGTTCGGCGAGGACCTGTTCGGCGTCGCCACGGACCACCTCCGTGAGCTCGACACCGGCGAGCGCGAGCGGATCTTCAACCTCGGCTACTTCACCTGGGTGGAGCAGCAGGGCGTCCCCCTCGGCGAGTTCGTGCAGCGCAAGTCCCAGTCGTTCTGGCAGCGGGCGCACGCCGCCATGCCCGCGCTCGACGAGCGGATCCGGGAGTTCAACGAGCGCACCGGGGTGGCGACGGGGTGACGGCGCTGCCGAGCGCGCTGGTGTGCGCCGGCTGCGGCGCCTCCCCCGACGCCGGCGACCCGTACCCGTTCCGCTGCCCAGGCCGGGGCGATGACGACGTCGACCACGTCCTCACCCGGGTCCTGGACCTCGCCGGCGCCGGGGGCGTCGCCGCGCAGCTCGCCGGAGCCTCCCTGGACGACGAGCCACGGCCCTTCGTGCGCTACCGGTCCCTGCTCCACAGTGCCTGGCGGGCCGCGCTGGCCGGCATCGACGACGACCGGTTCGTCGCGCTGGTCGACGACCTCGACCGGCGGGTCGAAGCCGTCGACGGCCGCGGCTTTCGCTCGACCCCGCTGCGTCGCGACGACGCCATCTCCGACGCCCTGGGCTTCTCGCAGCGCGGCGGCGTGTGGGTGAAGGACGAGACCGTCAACGTCGCGGGCTCCCACAAGGGCCGCCACCTCTTCGGGGTGCTCCTTCACCTGGCCGTGTCCCGCTTGGCCGCCACGGGCTCGACCCGTCCCGACAGCTGCCCGCTCGCCATCGCCTCGTGCGGCAACGCCGCCCTGGCGGCGGCCACGCTGGCGGCCGCCGCGGAGTGGCCCCTGCGGGTGTTCGTCCCCGCCGACGCCGACGAGTGGGTCGTGGGGCAGCTTCACCGCCTCGGCGCGACCGTGGTCGTCTGCGAGCGCCGGCCCGGGGTCCCCGGCGACCCGACGGTCGAGCGCCTCATGGGGGAGCTCGAGGATGGTGGCCTTCCGTTCACCTGCCAGGGCAACCTCAACGGGCTGGCCATCGAGGGGGGCGAGACCCTCGGCTGGGAGCTCGCCGAGCAGCTGGCCCTGCTCGACCCACCGGCCGGCCACCTCCTCGTGCAGGTCGGCGGTGGGGCGCTCGCCAGCAGCTGCGCGCAGGGCCTGGCCGAGGCCCGGGCCCTCGGCCTGCTGCGCTCGCTGCCGCGGCTCGACACCGTCCAGACCACAGGCGCCCACCCGCTCGAGCGCGCCTTCTACGCCGTGCGCGCCGACCTGCCGGCGTGCGCCGGCCCAAGCGACGTCGACCGGGCCGTCGCCGCGGCCGCCCGGCACCGGTCCGGCTACATGTGGGCCTGGGAGACCGAGCCCCGCAGCGTAGCCACCGGGATCCTCGACGACGAGACCTACGACTGGGCCGCCGTTGTCGCTGCGATGCTGCGCACCGGCGGGCTGCCGGTGGTCGTCGGCGACGACCGCCTCGTCGAGGCACACGTCCTCGGCCGGCACGCCGGCTACGACGTCAGCCCGACGGGGACCGCCGGCCTCGCCGGCCTGCTCGACCTCCGGGGCGCCGGCACGGTCGGCAGCGACGAGCGCGTGGCGGTGCTGTTCACCGGATCGTCACGGCCTTCGGGCCCCGCGAGCCCGGCGCGGTGACGGCCGTGAGCCCGTCGCCCCGGTGGTCGACCAGGAGCTTTGTCGCATTGGGGCCTTGCGTGGTGAAGGGGCGTCGCGGTAGGATTGACCCCGGGTTCGGTGTGGGTTAGGCAAGGGTTAGACTAGGGTTAGGTTGGAAAGCGTGCCACCGCCAGGCAATGGCGGTGGTCAGGCGCGCAGTTGGAAGGTCGCGCAGTGGGAAGGTCGCGCAGTGGGAAGGTCGCGCAGTGGGAAGGTGGTGGTGCGTGATGTGCCCGCGCTGCGGTGTCGTGGTGGACCAGGTGTGGCGCTGGTGCCCCGACTGCGGGGGCGCCCTGGCGCCGGTGGACCTTGCCGGGGGCGGTCCCGGCAGCCCGCCCACCTACGTCGTGGACTGGACCATCGCCACTGAGGAGCCGGTGGCTGTCGGCGCCCTCGTCGCCTGAGCCGTCCCCGAGACCAGTGCGGCGGGACCCCGCTTGACCAGCTGGGCGGCGATGATGGTGCGCTGGATCTCGCTCGTGCCCTCCCAGATGCGCTCGACACGAAGCTCGCGGAAGAACCGCTCGGCGACGTTCTCGCGCATGTAGCCGCGCCCGCCGAAGATCTGCACCGCCCGGTCCGCAACCCTCCCCGCCATCTCCGAGCAGGCGAGCTTCACCATCGACGCCTGGGCGTGCTGCACCTTCACGTCCCGGCCCTCGTCGACGCCGCGCGCCGCTTCGTAGAGCATGCTCCGAGCGGCGAACAGCTCGGTGGCGCAGTCGGCGAGCATGGCCCCGACCAGCTGGTAATCGGCTATGGGGCGTCCACCGACGATGCGGCTGCAGGCGAAGGCCGTGGCCGCGGCGAGGAGCCGGTCGGCGGCGCCGACGCAGCGGGCGGCGACCATGAACCGCTCGAAGCGGAACCAGGCGTAGGAGTACGACATGCCGTCGCCTTCTCCACCCACGAGGTTGGCGGCGGGCACGCGGACGCCCTCGAAGGCGACGACCGGGTGGTGATGATCCAGGGTGTGCGAGTAGGAGGGGGTGCGGACCACCGACACGCCGTCGCTCGGTAGATCGACGACGACGAGGGCGTGGCGCCCGGCCCCCGGCCCGTCGGTGAGGACTCCCTCGAAGAAGGCGTAGTCGGCGTGGTTGTAGCTGGTCACGTGCCACTTGACCCCGTCGAGGACGTACCCGTCGCCGTCGCGACCGACGGTGGCCGTCAGGTCGGTCACGTCCGAGCCGGCGCCCTCCTCGGTGATGGCGTAGCACTCCGAGCGCTCGCCGGCGACCGTCGGGCGCAGCCAGCGCTCCACCTGGTAGGGCGTGGCCACCTCGACCCACCACTGCGGCGGCGTGCTGGCGACCCACATGAGCCCGTTGGTGACCCTGCCGACCTGCTCTTGGACGAGCACCTGCTGCAGCATGGTCGCCCCGCCCCCGCCGAGCTCGGCGGGCATGTTGGTCGCCCGCAGGCCCAGCTCGTCGCAGCGGGCCCGGAACCGGGCGGCGACGTCGTCGGGGAGCCGCCCTTCGTTGGCCTCGGCGTGCTCCTCCCAGGGGATGAGCTCGTCGCCGAGCGTGCGCGCCCGGGCTTGCAGGTCCAGGTCCTCCCGGGACAGGCCGTACACGTTCCCTCCCGTCGTAGTTGACTGATCGTTCAATCTAGGGGAAAGGCGTCCTGCTCACCGGCTCTCGCCCGTGTCACGACGAGGACGTCGAGGGCGAGCGGTCCTCCCCGCCCGCAACGCAGCGGGTTCACCTCGACGGCTTCCAGCCTGCCGGCGAGCTCGTGGGCGAGCGTCGCGAAGGCCGCCACCGCCTCGGCGACGGCGCCGACGTCCACCGCCGGCCGACCGCGGAACCCGTCGAGCAGCGGGCGGACCGCGAGGCCGTCGATGAGCTCGGCGGCGACCGCAGCGTCGACCGGCGGCAGCGCGACCCTTCGGTCACCTCGTAGCTCGACGTCCACCCCCCCGGCACCGACGACGAGCATGGGGCCGAGGAGAGGGTCGCGCACCATCCCGAGCGCCAGCTCCACGCCCGGCGGGGCCAGCGCCATCACCACCGCCCGAGGACCGAGGGCACCGCTCATCGTCTGGTAGGCGCGCCGGAGGCCGCCGGCGTCGGCGATGCCGACCACCACCCCGCCGACGTCGGACTTGTGGGCGATGCCCGGCTGGTCGGTCTTCAGGACCACGGGGTAGCCGACGGCCTCGGCGGCGGCCAGCGCCCCGGCAAGGTCCGACACAGCCACCGTGGCAGGGCTGGCGATGCCGTAGTCGCCGAGCAGTGCGAATCCCTGGGCCGTGCCCACACCGCCGGGGTCCGACAGGGCCGCCAGTCCCCGGGCCTGCCGGGCGGCGTCGGGCGCCGGAGGCTCGGTGTGCAGGCGCCGCCGCCGCCCCTCCAACGAGAGGAGGTGACCGAGGGCGCGCAGGCCGCTCTCCGTGCCCTCGAGCACGGGAACACCGGCAGCGCGCAAGGAGCGGGCGGTCGGGAGGTGGATGGCGCTCGGTAGGTTGGAGAGCACGGCGAGCGGCGAGGAGGTGCGGGCGAAGGCCGCAAGAGCGGCGTCCTCGTAGGAGTCCTCGCGCCCCACCTCGGGCACCAGGTCGACGGTGAGCACGGTGGCCGACGTGTCGGGGTCGTCGGCGAGGGCAAGGATGCTCTCGGTGAACACGGCGGTGGCGTCGGCGCCCGTGCCCCACACATCGAGTGGGTTGTCCGGCTGGAGGCCCTCGTCGAGGACGGCGGCGAGGCGCTCCCGGGTCGAGGGCCCGATGGCCGCCAGGCGGATACCCACCCGGCCGGCGACGTCGACCAGGAGGGCACGCTCGGCGCCCGAGTCGTGCACGGAGGCCAGCCGCCCGGGGCCTCCGTCGGCCCGGGCAGCGGGGCGCCGCCCGGCGCAGAGCAGCTCCAAGGTGTCGGTCATCTCCGACATGTCGCTCACCCGGATGGCGCCGGTGGCCTCGCAGAGGGCTTCCCACGTGGCATCGTCGCCAGCCAGCGCCCCACTGTGGGCCTCGACCATCGCCCGCCCTCCGGGGGAGGCGCCGACGGGAAGGACGACGGCGGGGATGCCGTCCCGGGCGGCGCCGGCGAGCAGCGACCGCAGCCGGGGCGCGTCCCGCAACGTCTCGAGAAAGAGGGCGAGCACACCGGTCCGACCGCTCGACAGCGCGTACTCGACATAGTCGGCGGTGCTGGTCACCAGCTCCTGGCCCGATGAGACCGCCAGGCTCCACCCGATGCGGCGCTCAGCGCGCAGCAACGCCGAGTACGCCGAGCCGGAGTGGGTGACGAGGGCGACCGGCCCGGCAGGCAGCGGGTCCGGCTCCAGGTAGCCGACGGCGCGCAGGCCGGCGACGGGGTTGACGAAGCCCATGCATGCCGGTCCGCACACCGCCATCCCCGCGCCCGCCGCCGTGGCGGCGAGACGCTCCCGCAAGCCGGGGGCGAAGGCGCTGGCGAAGATCACCGCCCCGCGGTCACCGCGCGCCGCGGCGATGGCCAGCTGCTCGTCGAGGCTGGCGTCGCCGACGGCGAGGGCCACCAGGTCGACGGGGCCGGGCACGGCATCGAGGCTCGGCAGGCACGGCCGGCCGCCGATCTTGTCGTAGCGGGGGTTGACCAGGTGCAGCTCCGGTCGGCAGGGGCTGGCGTCCAGGCCGGCCAGCAGCCGGGACCCGAGGCTGTGGGGCCGTGCGCTGGCGCCGACGACAGCCACCGAGCGGGCCTCGAGCATGCTGCGAAGAGTCGCGGCCCGCCGGCTGCTCGTGGGGGCCGGCGGCTCGTGGGTCGGGCGGTCCAATGCGTGCTCTCCGTGAATCCGGTGCCACCGCAGCACTGACTGACTGTTCAGAATGGGGAAGACGCTAGCGTCGGGGGCAAGCTCGTCGGCAACCCCGGCGCGCCAGCCCCACGACCGGGAAGGATGGCGCCGATGTCCTCCACCGCCGCCGGTGCCGCAACAGACGAGCTCGACCCCCGCCGCACCCAGATCCTGCGCGCCGCTCTCGAGGTCATCGCGGAGCGCGGCTACAGCGAGACCCGCATCGCCGACGTCGCCGAGCGAGTGGGCGTGAGCCCGGCCCTCGTCATGTACTACTTCAAGACCAAGGATCGGCTCCTCGCCGAGGCGATCCGCCACGCCGAGGATCTCTGGTACGTGGACGGCACCCGCCTCATGGAGGCGATACCGACGGCCAGCGGGCGCCTGGAGGCCCTAGTGCGCATCACGTGCCTCTCCGACGAGGAGGTCGGCCTGTCCTCCGAGTCGTGGGCCTTGTGGATCGACCTGTGGTGCCAGGCGCTGCGCCGCCCGGCCGTCGCCGCCGTCCGGGAGGAGTTCGACGCCCACTGGCGCGAGACGATCCGGGCGGTGGTGCGTCACGGCCAGGCTGCCGGTGAGTTCGAGCCGGTGGATGCCGACGAGGTCGCCGTCGCGCTCTCCGCCCTGCTCGACGGCCTGTCGGTCCAGCTCGCCCTGCGCGACCCGGCCGTCACCGAGGAGCGGGCCTTCGAGACGGCGATGCGGTTCGCCTCCCGGCTGCTCGGCTTCGCCTGGGAACCCCCGCAGCGGGTGCGCCGGCGCCGGGCGTAGCACGAGGCGTACCGGCCATGGCATGCGGGTCGAGGGCGAGCAGCGATCAGCCTGCGAGCCCTCCGGCGCCTTGCGCGCACGGCGCCGGGATGGTTGACTCCGCACGGAGACTGACTGACTGACTGTTCAACCGAAGGCCGGGCGGTCTCCTCGCCTAGCAACGGGAGGGAGAACGATGAGGCACCGAGGAGCTGGCCAGAGCGTTGATCCCGGGCGGGCACTGCCCGAGCCGCCACCAGCTGCCGACCACGGCGGCGGGCGCCGCTGCCGGCGCAGCTTCGGGGTGCTGGCCCTCGTTGCGGTCGGGGCGCTCCTGCTTGCGGCGTGCGGATCGGGCACCACCTCCCCGTCTGCCACCAAGACCACCAAGCCGGTCGTGAAGGGCGCGCCGATCAAGGGCGGCGTGGCCAGCTACTCCCTTGCTGTCGGCAACGACTTCACGTGGATGCTGCCCCTCGAGAACCAGGCCAACTACGAACCCTGGGACTTCAACGTCGAGGACGGGATGTGGCGGCCGCTCTACTTCGCCGGGGGGCCGACGACCGGGATCGACTACGGGTTGTCGATCGGCCAGAAGCCGGTGTACTCCCACGGCAACACCCAGGTGACCGTCACGCTCAACAAGGGCTGGACCTGGTCCAATGGGGCCCCGGTGACGAGCGCCGCCGTGCGCTTGTTCTTCCAGCTGGAGGCGGCCGGGGCCAAGGCGGGCAAGTACGCCCCCTACCTGCCCGGCGAGATGCCCGACGACATCGCGAGCGTGAGCTACCCCAGCGCCTACCAGTTCGTGATCCACCTGAAGCGGGCGTACAACCCCGCCTGGTTCACCGGCAACCAGCTCAGCTGGGTCATCCCGCTACCCCAGGCGTGGGACAAGACCTGCGCGACCTGTGCAGTCGGCAACAACGCCTCGACGCCTGCCGGAGCCCTCGCGGTCTTCAACTTCCTCTACAAGGCCTCCGAGTCGGTGTCGACGTACAGCACCAACCCGCTGTGGAGGGTCGTCGACGGTCCCTGGGTCATCAAGTCGTACAACCCGACCACCTACCACGCGGTCTTCTCGGCCAACCCTCACTACACCGGTCCGGGCAAGCCCCACCTGGCCGGCTACCAGATCTACAGCTTCTCGTCCAACACCGCCGAGCTCGACGCCCTGCGCTCGGGGCAGGTGGACTTCGGCTACATCCCCTTCAGTGACGTCGGCCAGATCTCGCACTTCAAGTCGAGCGGCTACAACGTCATGGCCTGGCCCAACTTCTACAACGAGGCCATGGAGCTCGGCTACACCGGCCCGTGGAGGGCGCTGGTCAGCCAGCTCTACATCCGCCAGGCCCTCCAGCACCTCGTCAACGAGCCGCTCTACGTGAAGCAGGCCCTCCACGGCTACGGGCTCGTCAACTACGGGCTCGCCCCCGACTACCCCGGCTCCAACCTCGTGGCCCCGGCGCTGCGCTCCGACCCATACCCATACAGCGTCTCGGCCGCCGCCAAGCTGCTGGCCGCTCACGGCTGGGTGAAGGGCCCGGGTGGCATCGACGTGTGCGGGCGCCCCGGCAGCGCGCCCAACGAGTGCGGACCGGGTATCCCCAAGGGCAAGCCTCTCAGCATCCTGTTCATGTACGCGACGGGCAGCCCGAGCTTCCTCGCCCAGGTGGAGGCGTTTGCCACCTCCGCCAAGCAGGCTGGGATCGCCATCCCCCTCGACGGCCAGACCGAGACCACCATGTTCTCGATCGCCGGCACCTGCCCGCCGGGGCCGTGCAAGTGGGGCATAGCCGGCTACAGCGGCTACATGTGGGACTTCGGCCAGTACACCGTCATCCCGAGTGGCGGCCAGCAGTTTGGCAAGGGCAACTACTGGGGCGGCGGCTACAACAACCCGACGGCACAGAGGCTCATCGCCGCTGACCACGCGACCCCCGGCCTCGCGCCGCTCTACGCCGCTCAGACCTACATCTCCCGGGACGTGGCGTCCCTGTGGTGGCCGGTGACCGACTTCCAGATCCTCGCCGCCAAGAACAACCTGGGCGGCTGGTACCCCCTCAGTCCGTACGCCAACTACCAGGTGTCCCGGTGGTACTTCGTGAAGTGACCTGACCGGCGGTCATGGCAGGGCCGCGCCCGGGCACCCCCCGCCAGATGACCGTGAGCACGCCGAGGCCGAGCGCGACTGCGCCGGACGACAGGAGGAACGGCAGGCCCGGCGCGACGCCGAAGAGCGCTCCCGAGACCGTCGCTGCGACGGCGATGGCGGCGGTCTGCGCGGTCGCGGCGGCCCCCTGTGCTCGGCCGATGTCACGGGAAGGGACCGAGTGGGCGAGCTGGGCGGACTGGGCCGGCCAGCCTGCTGCGGTGATCACGGCCTCTGCGCCCCCGAGCCCGATCAGCCAGGCGACCGAGTGGACGAAGGGGTAGGCGGCCGCGAAACCACCTGTTCCGGCCAGCGCCACGACCACGAGGTGGCGCCGGTCGAGACGGTCGACGAGCCATCCCGCTGGCAGCGACACGACCGCGAACGGCAGGGCGAACAGGGTCCAGGAGAGCCCGATCTCCCATGGGGTCGCGCCGCGAAGGACGAGGAGCAGGCTCCAGCAGACCTCGTACATGCCGGTGATGATCCCGACGGCAACGAAGGCGACGACGACCCCGAGGACCGAGCGGTTCCTCCAAAGAGGCAGTCGAGGCTGGTCGGGGGTTGCCTCGGCCCTCCGGCCGCCTGGCACGAAGGCGGCGATCGGGGCCGCCGCTGCCAGGACGGCACCGGCCGCGCCGAGGAAGAGCCATCGCATGCCGCCGAGGCCGGCGAGCCCGCCCAACAACGGACCGATCGCCATGCCGACTGTCTGCATCCCGTAGAGGGCGCCGAAGGCACGGCCCTGGGCCCTTCTCGGGACCACTTCTCCGATGGTGGCGGCGTTGGCGACGTCGACGACGCCGGTTCCGACCCCCTGGACGGCGCGGAAGGCGAGTGTCGCGAGCGGCGCTGAGAAGAAGAAGAAGAGCACGGTTGCGACGGCATAGGTGACGAGGCCGGCGACCTGGATCGTCCGGCGCCCGATCCGGTCCGAGAGCCGCCCGAGCGGGTACTGGACGGCGACGGCCGCCAGGAAGAACGCCCCCATCGTGAGCCCGACGAGGGGCACCGAGGACCCGTGGCGGCGGAGGTAGACCGGCAGCAGCGGCAGGATGGCGCTCGCACCTCCCCACTCGGCAAAGGCCGAGAGGGACAGCGCGACGACGAGTCGCCGGGCGGCCCGCCTGTCGCCGCAGCCGCCGGGCCCCCGAGCGGCGCTTCCCTCGGCGGAGCTTGCGGCGGCACCTGGCCGGCGGACCTCGGTTGCATCGAAGGCCGTCATCCTTGCGCCCCCTTCCCCCGCCCCGGTCCCGCGTCGATCGAGTCCTCCAGCAACCTGGCCAGTGCCTCGCCGACCCGCTTGCGGAGCTCGCCGTGGACCGGAGCGACGCCGAAGAGGTCGCTCAGCCAGATGCCGTCGGCCGCGAGGCGCAGGAGGGTGGCGATCGCCGGGTCGAGGCCGTCGCGCTCGATCCGTGCCTGCCAGTGGTCGAAGCGCTCCCGGAGCGGTGCGAGCAGGCGGGGGTCCGAGGCCATGCCAGCAAGAAGGGCGCCGCTCAGGCTCCGGTCCCGCACGTCGTCGGGCTCGTCAGGCACGTCGGGCTCGTCGGGCTCGTCGGTGGGCTCGAGCGTCGCTACGACGTAGGCCCGGGTGAAGTCCCCCGGCTGGTCTCCGAGGGCACCGTGGTGCTCCAGATCCTCGTCGAAGCTCTCGACGAAGCGGGCCAGCATCGCCGAGACGAGGGCGTCCCGGCTCGGGAAGTGGTAGAGCACGCCCCCCTTGCTCAGCCCTGCCTCGTTGGCGGCCGCCTCGATCGTGAGCTTGGAAACCCCGTCGCGGATGACGAGATCCTCTGCAGCGCGGATGATGCGCTCTTTGGTCCCAGACTGTGAATGCGAAGGGGTGGCGGCCACAGCCTTACTGTACCGTCTGGACGGTACAGTAGGAGGCCAGCAGGGACCGTGACCTCAACTGTCCACCAGGAACCGAGCTCAACAGCTTCAGCGGAGCACGACGCTGCACTGCGGAGCAGACGCTGTCACTGCGAGCTTGCCCACCGCGCCCACCGAGAGTGGTCGCCAAGCTGCCGGCCTGATGGACCTTTGGAAGGTTGTTGTCGTCCAGCGACAACGGGCTTCCAAAGTTCGCAGCGAGGGACCACTTCCCGCCGCTCCCCGTGGTGTTGGCGGAAGCAATAGGAGTGCAAATGGTCCTGTTCGGCGAAAGTCCCGGACAACGGGGCTCACATGGGGAATGCCGGCCACGGCGGGCGGGGCAAGCGACGGCGAACTGCAGGACAGGAAGACCCGAACAGGAAGACCCGGTGCTTCAGCTAGCGTTAGCGAGGAACACCGGTGCGTACAAGGCGCCCGCTGGAGCTCCCCGGGCGGAGCGCGTCAGCCGGCGACACGCCGGCTCGCTCGTGCTACGCCGGCACTGGGCGCGCCTCCCCGCGCCATCGGCGCATGCTTGCGCGCACGGTCAGCCGGCCAGTGGGAGACGAACAAGCAGAGTCGGGTGGCGGGGGGGCTGTGCGGCCTCACTCCTTCCCGCTCACCCGCTGGCTCACTTGCTCACGTAGTACCACCGGGAGGGCATGGGGTCGACGTAGGCCTGCAGTGGTGTCCAACCCTTCAGCTTGTTGCTCACGAGGAGCAGCTCCTGTGCCGGGACCGGCCACCACAGCGAGGCCACCTGCTGGGAGATGTAGTTCTCGTCCCGGAAGATCGGGGCGGAGCCGGTCCCGTCGTGAGCAAGGTTCATGAGGTTCTGGGCGGTCGGTGAGCTCCAACCGCCACCCCAGTAGTTGCCCTTGCCGAACTGCTCGGTGCCAACGGGCACGATGTTGTTCTCGCCGTAGTCCCACATGAAGTCGGCATAGCCCGCCATCCCCCACTTGCACGGTCCCGGCGGGCACACGCCCGCGATCGAGTACATGGATGTGGTCGTCTGGCCGTCCAGGCTGATCTGGACCCCGACACTCTTCGCTGTCGAGGCGAACGCCTCGACCTGGGCGAGGAAGCTCGGCGAGCCGGTGGAGTACATGAACAGCAGGCTGAGCGGCTCGCCCCTCGATATGCCCGCCCCGCACTCGTTGCTCGCGCTGCCTGGGCGCTCGCAGACGTCGACGCCCGAGGAGCCCTTCACCCAGCCGTGCGCGGCGAGGAGCTTCTCGGCCGCGCTGACCGAGTACGGGTAGAGCGGGTGAGTGATGGCTGGCGACACGTAGCTGCTGCCCGGGTAGACCGGCACCATCCCCCACTCGTAGAGGCCGTAGCCATGCATCGCGTACTTGATGTAGAGCGACTCGTCCACGAGGTGCTGCAGGGCTTGGCGCACGTAGAGCTGGCTCACGATCGGGCCCCACTGCTTGCTCGTGTAGCCGAACTCGATGTCCTGGTTGTAGAAGGAGTACCAGGGCTTGAAGGAGAATCCTTGGGCTTCGTACGTCTTCGCGATGCTGGCGTCACTGTGCGGGAGCCATCCATAGGTCACGACCCCTGAGCGGACTGCGTCCAGCTCGGCGGTGTCGGAGTTGAAGCTGTACACCCCATACGAGCTCAGGTGGGGCATGCCCGGACCGGTGTACTTGTTGTTCCGGGCCATGACCGTGTGGTAGGTCGCCGAGTTGAACGAGGAGATGACCCATGGCCCGTCGACGACCTTCCAGATAGGGTTCGTCGCGTAGGTGGCGAGCTTCTCGGACTGCCCGTAGAGGAAGTTGTAGACCTTCTCCGCCCCCGACATCGTCGCAGCGTTGTTGCCCACGGTGCAGGTGGCGCACGTCTTGTCCCACGCCTGGCGCGGCACGGGGTAGACGTAGGTGAGCTGGTTGTTTGTGAACCACACGGGGTTGTAGGAGTGGATGAGCTGGATGGTGAACTTGTACGGGCTGTTGTAGGCAATGCTCTTGATGTCGTTGGGGATCTCACCCGGTGCGTGCGGGGCGTACTTCCCGAGCTGCACGCCGGCCGCCTCGAGCTGGAACCAGAACTGCACGTCGGCCGTGGTGACCGGCGTGCCGTCGGGCCACTTGTAGTCCCGGCGGAGGGTGACGGTGACCGTCGAGTCATGGTTGGAGTACACCGGCGGGTAGGCGAGCGAGATCCCGTAGTCGACCCCAGGGTTGGCGGGCCCGCCCGGGAAATAGAGGGGCCGCCACATCCCGTTGGTGATGTTGGCCTCGTACGGCTCGAAGTTCGCCTGGTTGACGAACGGGCCGAGCATCCAGCTGAACTCGTCTCCGGCTGCGGGCATCGCGTAGCTGGCGGTACCGCCGTTCAGCGGCTTGCCCCCCGACGTCGTGCTGGTGGGGTGCGACACCGCGCCGCAAGCGGAGAGCACGAGCGCGAGGACGCACACGAGGACCGGACCGCCAACGCGCCTCCCCCGGCCCGGCGCCCGGCCGCCGGTCGGCGTCTCGGTCCGCGCCCCCCGATGCCCCTCGTTCCAACCCTCTCGCGGGTGCCTCATCGGTTTCCCCTCCTCATCCCATTCGTTGCCGAGGAAGCCGCCGGCCCAATGGTTGAACGGTTAGTCAGCGTCGTGAAGTAAACCATGCCGGTGCCGGGCGTGCAAGGCACCGGTGGAGGTCCCCGGCGGCGCGCGTCAGCCGCCGACGGCGCCCGCGAACCGCTCGAAGTTGTCGAGGAACCGCTCGACGTCGGCTTCCTCGTGCTGCACCGACACCAGCCACTGCTCCGTCTTGCCCCACGGCGGGAGGAAGACCCCTCCGTTGTGCTGGAACAGCCAGTGGGCATGGTTGTAGCGGCCGTCGACGTCGAGAAAGTCGCGGTAGTTGCGAACCAGGTGGGCGGAGAACGTCACGCACCCCTTCGCCCCGACGATCACCGGGTGAGCGACGAGGCCGTGGGCGGCGATCGACTCCCCCAAACCTTCCTCGACGCGGCGGTGGAGCAGCGCGATGCGCTCGTAGGCCGCGGGGGTCGCCACGCTCTCCATGACCGCACGCGTCGCCGCCATCGTAAGCGGGTTGCCGTTGAAGGTGCCGACCATCTCGTAGCCTCCGGAGGCGACGAAACCCATCACCTCGTCCGTGCCGCCGACGGCGCCGCAGCAGAGGCCGCCGCCGATCGACTTGGCCAGGGTGACCAGATCTGGCTGCACGCCGGAGGCAGCCGTCATCCCGCCGGGGCCGACTGTCAGGCCCGTCTTCACCTCGTCGAAGCTGAGCAGCGCCCCGTGGCCGTGCAACAGCTCCTTCAGGCCGGCGAGGTAGCCCTCGTCCGGGGGGATGATGCCGGCGTTCATCATCACCGGCTCGATGATCATGCCGGCGACCTGGCCGGCGTGCGCCTCGAGAGCGCGCTCGACGCTCCCGAGGTCATTGAAGTTCACGATGACCGTCAGCTCCCGGATGGCGGCCGGGATGCCGGTGCTCGCCGCCACCGCGTTGGGTTGTAGGGCCGGGCCGACGTCTCCGGCGTCGGGCGCGACCGACACCTGGACCGAGTCGTGGTGGCCGTGGTAGCAACCCTCGACCTTGAGGATGAGGTCGCGGCCGGTGAACGCCCGCATCAGGTGCACGGCGTCCATCGTCGCCTCGGTCCCCGAGTTGCAGAACCGCCACAGCGGCAGGCCCCACCGCCCCGCCAGGTGCTCCGATACTGCGATGGCGTCGTCGGTGGGCTGGGCGAAGTGGGTGCCGCGGGCGACCTGGCGTTGCACCGCCTCGACCACTGCCGGGTGGGCGTGGCCCGCCAAGCCCGCCCCGTAGCCGCCGTGCATGTCCACGTACTCGCCGCCGTCGACGTCGTAGATCTTCGAGCCGGCACCGTGGCTCAACCACACGGGCTGGGGTCGGGTTATCTGCCAGCTGGAGGTGACCCCGCCGGCCAGGTGGGCCAGGGCCCGCACCGCCCTCTGGGCGGAGCCCGGTTGGCGACGCACGAAGATGCGCTCCTGCTCGGCGACGACCTCCTCGAGCCGCTGGTCGATCTCGGACGTGGTCGTCGCCATGGTTGCCTCCACAGAAGCTGCCTGAACGATCAGTCAACCTAGCGCATGGAACTGGCTATGGCTATCGGGGCGAGAGCGGGCTATCGGGTGCGGGGGAAGCCCAGGTCCACCGCCGACGTCGCCGGGTCGGGCCACCGGGCCGTGACGACCTTGCCGCGGGTGTAGAAGCTCACGCTCTCCGGGCCGTAGATGTGGGTGTCACCGAACAGCGACGCCTTCCATCCTCCGAATGAGTAGTAGGCGACAGGTACGGGGATCGGCACGTTGATCCCGACCATGCCGACCTCGACATCGAACTGGAACCCCCGTGCCGCGCCCCCGTCCCTCGTGAAGACGGCGACGCCGTTGGCGTAAGGGTTGGCGTTCACAAGCTCGATCGCCTCCGGGTAGGTCTCCGCCCGGACGACGGAGAGGACCGGGCCGAAGATCTCGTCGGTGTACACGCTCATCCCCGGGGTCACTCCGTCGATGAGCGTCGGGCCGAGGAAGAACCCGCCGGGCGGCAGGTCAGCGCGCCGGCCGTCCACGACGACGGTCGCGCCCGCCCCGGCGCCCGCCTCGATGTACCCGGCGACACGGTTGCGGTGCTCGGCAGTGACGAGAGGACCCATCTCCGTGTCGGGGTCCGCCCCGTCCCCGACACGGATCTTCGGGATCCTGGCGGCGACGGCGTCGACGAGCCGGTCGCCGATGTCGCCGACGGTGACGACCACTGAGACCGCCATGCAGCGCTCCCCCGCCGAGCCGTACCCGGCGGAGACGGCGGCGTCGGCGGCGAGGTCGACGTCGGCGTCGGGGAGCACCACCATGTGGTTCTTCGCTCCCCCGAGCGCTTGGACCCGCTTGCCAGCGGCGCTGCCGCGCTCGTAGACGGCGCGGGCGATCGGCGTGGAGCCCACGAAGCTCACGGCGGCGACGGCCGGGTGGGCGATCAGGGCGTCGACCGCCTCACGATCGCCCTGCACCACGCTGAGCACACCGTCGGGCAGGCCCGCGTCCTGCCACAGCTCGGCTAGGCGCAGCGAGGCGGAAGGGTCCTTCTCGCTCGGCTTGAGCACGAAGGCGTTGCCGCAGGCGATGGCGCTGGCACACATCCACAGCGGCACCATCGCCGGGAAGTTGAACGGCGTGATGCCCGCCACCACCCCCAGCGGCTGGCGGATCGACCAGACGTCGACGCCGGCCGACGCCTGCTCGCTGTAGCCGCCCTTCAACAGCTGCGGGACGGCCGTGGCGAACTCGACGTTCTCCAGGCCGCGGGCAACCTCGCCGGCTGCGTCGGAGAGCACCTTGCCGTGCTCGGAGGTGACGATCCGCGCCAGGTCCTCCGCTCCATCGGCCAGGAGCTCCCTGAAGCGGAAGAGCACGGCGCTGCGACGGGAGAGGGACGCCCGCCGCCACTCCCGTGCCGCCTCCCGGGCGCTCGTAACTGCCCGGTCGACCTCTGCTGCGGATGCGAACCCCACCTCAGCGGTCTGCACGCCGGTGGCGGGGTTGAAGACGGGACCGGTCCGCCCCGAGCTCGAGGCCACCCGCCTCCCGTCGATCCAATGGTCGATGCGCGTCGTCATGACCCCACCGTACTGCCGCTAGCTTCGGGCTCCCATGGCCACGTCACACCGAGCGGTCACGGACCGGCTCCGGCCGCCGACGGCGGCAGAACGAGCCGGCGCCCTCGCTGCGGTGACCCACCATCTCCCGCCCACGCCGCTCCGGGCGACGGAGGTGCCGACCCCCGGCGGGCCGACGCCGGCGTTGCTCAAGCTCGAGATCGCCCAGCCGACCGGTGCCTTCAAGGTCCGCGGTGCTCTGGCCGCACTGACGAGCCTGCCTGATGAGGCCCACGCCGTGAGCGCCAGCGCCGGCAACCACGCCCTGGGCATGGCCTGGGCCGCAAACCGGCTCGGCCGGCCGGTCACCGTCGTAACCGCCGCGACGGCCTCGCAGAGCAAGCTCGCCGCCCTGCGCCGCTGGGAAGCCGTCCCTCGGAGCCGCGTCACGCTCCGGACGGAAGGTGCCACCTACGAGCAGGCCGAGGCGGCGGCCCGCCGTCTCGTGGAGATGGACCTTGCCGCCGCCACGTACGTCTCGAGCTACAGCGACTGGGCGGTCATCGCCGGCCAGTCCTCCCTCGGTGCCGAGCTCGGGGACCAGCTCCCCGAAGACGGCGGCCCGCTCACCGTCGTCACCCCCCTCGGGGGCGGCGGACTGGCGTCGGGGTTGTGCCTTTGGGCGGAGGGCCGGCCCGACGTCACCGTCGTCGCTGTCGAGGCGGTGGCCTCCCCGGCTGTCGGCGCGGCGGTCGAAGCCGGCGCGATCGTCACGGTGGACGTCGCAGCGACCATCGCCGACGGCCTGTCGGGAAACCTGGAAGAGGGGTCGCCGACCCCGGCCGTCATCGGCGGGGCGGTGGCCGCCGGCCGGGCGCGCATCGAGCGGGTGACCGAGGACGAGATCCGCTCGGCGATGCGCTGGCTGTTCGCCGCGGAGGGCCTGGTGGTCGAAGGGGCCGGCGCCGCAGGACTGGCCGCCGTGCTGGCAGGCCGTGCTGGCCGGGCCGCCGTGCTGGCAGGCCGTGCTGGCCGGGCCGCCGTGCTGGCAGGCCGTGCTGGCCGGGCCGCCGTGCTGGCAGGCCGTGCGCAGCGCAGGGGAAGGCTCGTCGTGCTGCTCACCGGGCGCAACGTTGCGCCCGGGACCTATGCGGCCGTGCTCGCGGAGCGCGACTAGGATCATCGCCCGCACGAGGGCCAGCGTCGTCTCTTCGTGCACCCGAGGCCGCAGCGACCCCGGAGGACACATGGCCCTCACCCCAACAACCGGCGGGCTCTACGAGCCCGGCTTCGAGCACGACGCGTGCGGCGTCGCGTTCGTGGTCGACATGGCCGGCCGTGCCAGCCACCGCATCATCGAGCTCGGTCTCACGAGCCTCTGCCATTTGGAGCACCGCGGGGCGTCGGGTGCCGAGGCGGACACCGGCGACGGTGCCGGGATACTCCTCCAGGTTCCCGACCGGCTGTACCAGGACGTCGCCGGCGTGCAACTGCCCGTTGCCGGGGCCTACGGGACCGGGATCGCATTCCTCCCCCCCGATCCCGGCGCCGAGAGAGCCGCCCGTGAGGCCCTGGAGGGCCTGGCGGCGGAAGAGGCGCTGAGCGTCCTCGCATGGCGCGACGTCCCCGTCGACCCATCCCAGCTCGGCGCCGCCGCCCGCTCCGCGATGCCCGCGCTGCGCCAGCCGTTCGTAGCGTCGATGGAGGCAGCCTCGGGGCTCGCTCTGGAACGCCGGCTCTGGTTCCTCCGCAAGCGCGCCGAGCACGACCTCGGGGTCTACTTCCCCTCCCTGTCGTGCCGCACCGTGGTGTACAAGGGCATGCTGACCGCGCCACAGGTCCAGGGGTTCTTCGCCGATCTGACCGACCCGAGGGCCGAGACGGCCCTGTCGCTGGTCCACTCCCGCTTCTCGACCAACACCTTCCCGAGCTGGCCGCTCGCGCACCCGTACCGGTACGTGGCCCACAACGGGGAGATCAACACGCTGCGCGGGAACCGCAACTGGATGCGCGCCCGCGAGGCCCTCCTCGGGTCGCACCACCTGCCCGGGGACCTGGCCCGCGCCTTTCCCATCGTCTCCGAGGGTGCCAGTGACTCGGCCAGCTTCGACGAGGTGCTCGAGTTGCTCCACCTCGCCGGGCGGTCCCTTCCCCACGCCGTGCTGACGATGATCCCCGAGGCGTGGGAGAACGACTCCCTCATGGACCCGGCGCGGCGTGCCTTCTACCAGTACCACGCCGCCCTCATGGAGCCGTGGGACGGCCCGGCGTCGATCGCCTTCACCGACGGCACCGTCATCGGCGCCGTCCTGGACCGCAACGGGTTGCGGCCGTCGCGCTACTGGGTGACAGACGACGGCCTGGTCGTCATGGCGTCGGAGGTTGGGGTGCTCGACATCCCCCCGGAGCGGGTCGTGACGCGGGGCCGCCTGCAGCCGGGGCGGATGTTGCTCGTGGACACCGCGGCCGGGCGGATCGTCGGCGACGACGAGATCAAAGCGGAGCTGGCAGCCGAGCATCCCTACGGCGAATGGCTCGCCGCCGAGCAGATCCACTTCGACGACCTGCCGCCGCGCTTCACCTTGACCCCACAGCATGCGTCCGTCGTGACGCACCAGCGCCTCTTCGGGTGGACCGACGAGGACCTGAAGATCATCGTCGGCCCCATGGCGCGCTCCGGGGCGGAGCCGGTCGGGTCGATGGGGACCGATACGCCCGTCGCCGTGCTGTCCGCCCGCCCGCGGTTGCTCTACGACTACTTCCAGCAGCTGTTCGCTCAGGTCACCAACCCCCCGTTGGACGCCATCCGGGAGGAGTTGGTCACCTCCCTCGCCGGCACGGTGGGACCAGAGGGCAACCTCCTCGACCCGCAGCCCGCCAGCTGCAACCAGATCGTGCTCCCCCACCCCGTGCTCACCAACGAGGAGCTGGCCAAGCTGCTGTACGTCAACGAGGACGGGACCCGACCGGGATGGGCGACCTTCGCGATCGACGGGCTGTTCGAGACCCGCGGCCAGGGAACGCCAGGCGACCGCCTGGCCGCCGCCGTGGACGGAGTGTGCGAGCGCGTGAGCGCAGCGATCGCCGGGGGCGCCAAGATCATCGCGCTCTCCGACCGGCACACCTCGCCCGAGCTGGCGCCCATCCCGGCCCTCCTGCTCACAGGTGCCGTCCACCAGCACCTCGTGCGGACCAGGGCCCGCACCAAGGTGGGGTTGGTCGTCGAGACGGGCGAGGCCCGCGAGGTCCACCACCTGGCACTGCTCATCGGCTATGGGGCGGCCGCGGTGAACCCATACCTCGCCTTCGAGTCCATCGACGACCTCCTCCGCGACGGGCTGCTCGGCGGCGTCACGCCCCTGCGTGCCGCCAGGAACTACGTGAAGGCGTGCGACAAGGGTGTGCTCAAGATCATGTCGAAGATGGGGATCTCCACCGTCGCCTCCTACACCGGCGCCCAGGTGTTCGAGGCCGTCGGGCTGTCCCGGCGCCTCGTCGATCGCTACTTCACCGGGACGGTGAGCCGCATCGACGGGATCGGCCTGGAGGAGGTCGCCGCCGAGGTGCTTGCCCGGCACGCCTCGGCCTGGCCGGACCGTCCGAGCGAGCTCGCCCACCGGGACCTGCCTGTCGGTGGCGAGTACCAGTGGCGGCGGGAGGGCGAGCACCACCTGTTCAACCCGACGACGGTCCAGCGGCTACAGCACGCGACCCGCGCCGGCCGCTACGACATCTTCAAGGCCTACAGCCGCGCCGTCGACGACCAGGCGAGCCGGCTCGCCACGCTGCGGGGCCTGTTCCGGCTGCGGGACGCGGACGAGACCGGCAGGACCCCCGTGCCGCTCGAGGAGGTGGAGCCGGCATCCGACATCGTGAAGCGGTTCTCGACGGGAGCGATGTCGTACGGCTCCATCTCGGCCGAGGCCCACGAGACCCTCGCCATCGCCATGAACCGCCTCGGCGCCCGCTCCAACACCGGCGAGGGGGGCGAGGACCCTTCCCGCTACGCGCCCGACCCCAACGGGGACCTGCGGAGGAGTGCGATCAAGCAGGTGGCGTCTGGCCGGTTTGGGGTGACCAGCGAGTACCTCGTCAACGCCGACGACCTGCAGATCAAGATGGCGCAGGGCGCCAAGCCGGGCGAAGGCGGCCAGCTGCCCGGTCACAAGGTGTACCCGTGGATAGCGAAGACCCGGCACTCCACGCCGGGTGTCGGCTTGATCTCTCCCCCGCCGCACCACGACATCTACTCGATCGAGGACCTGGCCCAGCTGGTCTTCGACCTGAAGAACGCCAACGACCGCGCCCGCGTGCACGTGAAGCTCGTGTCCGAGGTCGGCGTCGGCACGGTCGCTGCCGGCGTCGCCAAGGCGCACGCCGACGTGGTGCTCGTCTCCGGCCACGACGGCGGGACGGGGGCCTCCCCGCTCAGCTCCCTGAAGCACGCCGGCACGCCCTGGGAGCTCGGCCTGGCCGAGACACAACAGACGCTGCTCGCCAACGGCCTGCGGGACCGGATCGTCGTCCAGGTCGACGGCCAGATGAAGACCGGGCGGGACGTGGTCGTGGCCGCCCTGCTCGGAGCGGAGGAGTACGGCTTTGCCACCGCCCCGCTGGTCGTGAGCGGGTGCGTCATGATGCGCGTCTGCCATCTCGACACCTGTCCGGTGGGCATAGCGACCCAGAACCCGGAGCTGCGCAAGAGGTTCAGCGGGCGGCCGGAGTTCGTCGTCAACTTCTTCCAGTACGTGGCCGAGGAGGTGCGCGAGCTCCTGGCTGTGCTCGGCTTCCGACACCTCGACGAGATCATCGGCCACCCCGAGCTACTGGACACGTCGCCGGCGGTCACCCACTGGAAGGCATCGGGTCTCGACCTGCGCCCCCTCCTGGCCGGGCCGGATCCCGATGACCGGCGGCCGCGTCGATGCCTGCGAGGACAGGACCACGGGCTCGAGCGTGTGCTCGACCGGCGCCTCATCGAGGCCTGTCGCCCCGCCCTGGAGGACGCCCAGGCCGTGCGGGCCGAGCTCGCGATACGCAACGTCGACCGCACCACCGGCACGCTCCTCGGTGCTGAGGTCACGCGCCGTTACGGGGCCATCGGCTTGCCGCCCGACACGATCGACCTGACGTTCTCCGGGTCCGCCGGCCAATCATTCGGGGCCTTTCTCCCCCCAGGCATCACCCTCACGCTCTACGGCGACGCCAACGACTACGTCGCCAAAGGTCTCTCCGGGGGCAGGGTGGTCCTTCGCCCGGCGACCTCCCAGCCCGCTGGCTTCGCGGCCGAGGAGCAGGTGATCGCCGGCAACGTGATCCTCTATGGCGCCACCGGCGGCGAGGCGTTCCTGTCCGGGCGGGTCGGCGAGCGCTTCGCCGTGCGGAACTCCGGCGCGCTCGCCGTGGTGGAAGGCGTCGGCGACCACGGCTGCGAGTACATGACAGGCGGGCGCGTCGTGGTGCTCGGACCTACTGGCCGCAACTTCGGCGCCGGCATGTCAGGTGGCGTGGCGTTCGTGTGGGACCCCGACGGCCGACTGCCGGCCCGCGCCAACCCCGAGATGGTCGCTCTGGAGCAACCCGACCACGACGACGCCGACTGGTTGCACGACCGCCTGGTCCTGCACCGCCGGCTCACGGGCAGCGCCGTCGCCGGCCGGCTGCTCGCGGCTTGGCCGGAGACCGTCGGGCAGTTCGTCCGGGTGATGCCGACCGACTTCCGCCGGGCCCTCGACGCTGCCCGCGCCGCCGAGCGCGAGGGGCGACCGGTCGAGGAGGCGATCATGGGGGCCGCCCGTGGCTGACCCCCGCGGCTTCATGAAGCACGCCCGCGAGACGGCGCCCCGGCGCCCGGTGCCCGTGCGCCTGCGGGACTGGAGGGAGGTCTACGACCCGCTGCCCGCCGAGCGCCTCGCCCTCCAGGCCTCCCGCTGCATGGATTGCGGCGTCCCCTTCTGCAACGACGGCTGCCCCCTCGGGAACCTCATCCCCGACTGGAACGACCTCGTGCACCGCGACCAATGGCGGGCAGCGATCGAGCGCCTCCACGCCACGAACAACTTCCCCGACTTCACTGGCCGGCTCTGCCCGGCGCCGTGCGAGGCGGCCTGCGTGCTCGGCATCGACGCCGAGCCCGTCGCCATCAAGCAGGTGGAGATAGCCCTCATCGACCGGGCCTGGGACCAAGGGTGGGTCACCCCCGTGCCCTCGGGCACCCGGACCGGCCGGAGGGTGGGGATCGTAGGGTCCGGCCCGGCCGGACTGGCCGCCGCCCAGCAGTTGGCACGCGCCGGCCATGACGTGGTCATCTGGGAGCGCGCCGACCGCCCGGGCGGCCTGCTGCGCTACGGGATCCCAGAGTTCAAGATGGAGAAGCGGGTGCTGGACCGCCGCCTCGACCAGCTGCGCTCCGAGGGCGTCGAGCTCCGCTGCGGTGTGGACGTGGGGCGCGACCTGTCCGTCGGCACACTCCGCTCCGCGCACGACGCCGTGATCCTCGCCACCGGCGCGACCGTGCCGCGGGAGCTCACCGTCCCCGGTCGCCACCTGCGCGGCATCCACCAGGCAATGGACTACCTGCCTCTCGCCAACCGAGTGCAGGAGGGGGACCTCCCCGAGTCGCCGCTCTGCGCCGCCGGCAAGCGGGTCGTGATCATCGGCGGCGGCGACACCGGAGCCGACTGCCTGGGCACGGCCCACCGCCAGGGCGCCGCATCTGTGCACCAACTCGAGATCCTCCCCCGGCCGCCCGACGAGCGCCACCCCTCGACGCCCTGGCCGATGTGGCCCCTCTTGTTCCGCACCTCGCCTGCCCACGAGGAGGGCGGTGAGCGGCTGTTCGCCATCGAGACGGAGCTCTTCGCCGACGACGGCACCGGCGCCGTGGCCGGCCTGCGTGCACGCCGGGTGCGATGGGCTGGCAGCGACGAGCCGGCGCCCGGCTTGGAACCGGTGCGCCGCTTCGAACCGGTGCCGGGCAGCGAGCTCTTCCTCGCCTGCGACCTGGTCCTGCTCGCGATGGGCTTCAGCGGCCCGGAGCCGGCGCTGCCCATCGCGCTCGGCGCCACCCTCGGCCCCCGCGGCACCGTCGACCGCAGCGGCTTTGCCAGCAGCGCGCCGGGCGTCTGGGTGTGCGGCGACGCCGGCCGCGGCCAGAGCCTCGTCGTCTGGGCGATCGCCGAGGGGCGCTCGTGCGCCGCAGCGGTCGACCGGTCCCTCGCCGGCCGGACGATGCTGCCTTCCCCCCTCCCCGCCTGAACCCGCCGGCCGCAACTCGCGCCACGGATCGGCGGATGGGGCTGCCGGCGGCGGTACGGTGGCGGGGTGGGACGCCACCCAGATGACGCCGAGGGCAGTTCTGGGCTCGGCCCGTCCGGCTGCGACGGGAGCGCCGCCGAGCGGCGGCGAGCGGAGATCGCGTCGCAGTTCCCCGACGAGACAGAGCTCCCGGAGGCCGACGAAGAGGCCCTCACCACGGGCCTGCCCCGGCGTGTCGAGTCGTGGCGGAGGCGGAGCGCAACGGGGGCCATCCTGACGGGGTTTGCCTTCGGCCTGCGGGAGGTGCTCGAGGCCGAGCGCAACGAGCCGGCCGTCGTCTTGCAGACCTCCGGGGCGCCGCCTCGCGACCTGCCGGTCGAGGCGGACCTCGAGGACCCCTTGCCCAAGCACAATGTGGTGCGCGTCCGCCCATGGCTGATCGAGGATGCCAACGGGGAAGGTGGCGGCGCCGGCGGCGGCGCCGGCGGCGGGGGTGGCGGCGGCGCCGAGGGATCGGCCCGGCCAGCCACGACCATTCCCTCCCGGGAGCGGCGCCGCCGCTCGGGGCGCAAGGAGCGGTGATGGCCCGCCTGCCGTTCGGCCGGCGCACGGGCGGCGCCAGCGTGGCTGGCGGAGGCCTCGCCGGCGAGCAGCAGGGGCCCGCCGGTGAGGCACGGGACTCGGGTCTGGCGCACCCGCCCAGCCCGCCGTCGCGCATGCGGGGACGCGAGCCGCTCTACGGGTACGCCACCGCCGCCGTCATCGCCGCCGGCGCCGTGCTCAACCTCGTCGTCACCAAGGGCAAGGGCGCCCCCGCTCATCCCCTCCTGTGGCCCTCCTACGTCGCGGTGGTGCTCGCCGCCGGCCTGACGGTGAGCATCCGGTGGCGCAACCGTCTGGTCTCACCGTTCGTCGCCATCTTCGGCGGCATGTTCGACACGCTCGGTCGCGGCCCCAACTCGCTGTCGATCGCCCACTACATCGTGATCTTCGGCGCCTTCGGCTTTGCCATGGCGCTCACGATGCGGCAACGCCGGGACCAGAAGGCCCTCGGTCTCCTTCCCGGCCGCGGCCGACGGGGAGCGGCGACGGCCACCGGGGGGGCCGGCCGGAGGGGCGCGGCCGCCAGCACCGCCGGGCGGAAGGGCGCGGCTGCGGAGGACGCCCAGAAGAAGCCGTCCGCCAACCGGCGCTACACCCCCCCGAAGTACGCCACCAAGGCCACGTCGGGGCGGGGGCGGGCGCGCCGCTGAGCCGGCGCCGCTGAGCGGGCGGCTGAGCCGGCGCCGTCGAACGCGACGGCGAGCAGCGGTGCACCTGATGGAACGAGCCCCGTAGGGGGCCAAAGTGGACCGGAGAACTGGCGCGCTGAGGTCGAACTCGGAGGCGCTGAGAGGGTAACCGCGCGCAGGCAAGCGAACTGCGCGCAGGGAGGACCGCATACCGTCGCCCATGCGCGCAGTTGAGGTCGGTGCGCGCGGTTTGGCCTCCCCGCCGGCCGCCGGCCGCCGCACCCCACCCCGCCGCACGCCCCACCGCACGCCCCGCCGGCCGTCGGGCCCCCACCCCACCCCCGGCCGGCAAAAACCCCTCACCCCTCACCCCTCACCCCTCACCCCTCGTCGGTGCGCAGCGCCGACGCGAGGAGCTCGAGCAGGTCTCGCCGCCGGCGTACGAGGATCCGCGCCGTCGGCTCCACGCCGAGGGCCCGGAGCACCTCCACCTCGGTCGCCGCTCCGAGGACAGCCGAGTACGCCGTCAGCAGGAGCAGCTGGCTGTCCTGGCGGTGCATGTGGCCGGCGGCGACCTCCCGGTCGAAGAACGCGGTCGCCGTCTCGACGAACGGCTCGAGCCGCTGCCGCAAGCGCGTCGCGGCCGGCGCCCCGAGGCGGCTGACCTCACGGAGCAACCCGGGCAGCTCAGGCCGGCGGCCGGCCAGGCGGAACACGGATCTCACCACCGCCTCCACCCGGTCCCAGCCGGGCCCGACGCCGTCCAGGCCCGTGTCGACGGCCGCCATCAGCTCGGCCCCGGCCTCGTCGATCACCGCGTCGAGGAGTTGTTCCTTGGAGGAGTAGTGGTACAGGATCGTCTGCTTGCGGATGCCGAGCTCCGCTGCTAGCGCGTCGAGGGAGGTCGCTTCGTAGCCGGCGGTGCCGAAGGCGTGGAGCGCGGCGTCGAGGACCCGCTCGGCGGTGTTCGCTTCCGGCACTGACCAAATGGTAGACAGGTTGGATGCTGCGTGAGTCGCTGGCCGGGCGGCGGGTTGGCGTGACCGGCGCGACCGGCTTCCTCGGCACGGCGCTCGTAGAGCGGCTGCTGCGTGCCGTCCCGGGCTGCGAGGTGGCCGTCGTGGTCCGGCCCGGCCGGCGTGGCGCCGCCGACCGCGTGCGGCGCGAGGTGCTGCGGAACAACTGCTTCGACCGGCTCCGCAGCGAGCTCGGCGACGACTTCGAGGGCGAGGTGGGGCGCCGGCTCCACGTGGTGGCGGGCGACGTCGGAGTGGACGGGCTGGCCCTCGACCCTGCCGGCGAGGAGGTGCTGGCCGGTTGCGCGACGGTCATCCACTCGGCGGCGACGGTCAGCTTCGACTCGCCGCTGGACGCCGCCGTCGAGGTGAACCTGCTCGGCCCATCGCGTGTGGCGACCACCTTGGGGCGGCTCAACCCCACCGCCCACCTCGTGGCCGTGTCCACGGCCTACGTGGCCGGCGCTCGGCGGGGGCCGGCCCCGGAGCGCATCCTCCCCGAGACTCCCTGGGCGACGGAGGTGGCATGGCGCCCGGAGGTGGACGCCGCCCGGCGCGCCCGTGCCCAGGTCGACGACGAGAGCCGGAGCCCCCGGCTGCTGGCCCGCTTCCACCGCGAGGCGCGCGCCGAGCTCGGCGCGGCGGGGACGCCGCTGCTCGCGGCCCGGTCCGAACGCGCCCGCCAGCAATGGGTCGACGCCCGCATGGTCGAGCTGGGCAAGGCGCGCGCCCAGGGGCTCGGGTGGCCGGACGCGTACGCTTACAGCAAGGCCCTCGGGGAGAGGGCGCTTCTCGACAGCCGCGGCGAGGTGCGTGTCTCGATCGTGCGCCCGTCGATCATCGAGTCCGCCCTGTCCGAACCGGTGCCAGGATGGATCCGCGGCTTCCGCATGGCCGATCCGGTGATCATCGGCTACGCGCGCGGCCTGCTCCGGGAGTTCCCGGGGCTGCCGGAGGGGATAATCGACGTGATCCCGGTGGATCTCGTCGTGGCCGCCGTGCTGGCGGTGGCGGCTCGCGGGCCGCAGCCCGACGGTCGGCCCGAGGTGATCCACGCCGCCTCGGGGGCGCGCAACCCTCTGCGGTACCGCCAGCTCGTCGACTTGGTGCGCGAGTGGTTCACGGAGCATCCCCTGGCGGACGCCCACGACCAGCCGATCGCCGTGCCGGAGTGGTCGTTTCCGGGGCGGCGCACCGTGCAGCGGCAGTTGCGCCGTGCTACGAGGACGCTGGGAGCCGCGGAGCGGGTGCTGCAGTCGCTGCCGCTGCGGGGCGGTCGGGCCGACCTCGCCGCCCGCCTGGAGGAACGGCGCGACGAGGCTCAGCGGGCCTCGAGCTACGTGGAGCTGTACGGCGCCTACACCGAGACGGAGGCGGTCTTCGAGGTGGAGCGCCTCCTGGCGCTGCACCGCAGCCTGGCGCCCGAGGATCAGAGCGACTTCGGCATGGATCCGGCCGTCATCGACTGGCGCCGGTTCTGCCGTGACATCTACCTCCCCTCGGTCGTCGCCCACGCCCGCGTGCGTCAGGCACCTCTGGGGGACGGCGGTCGGCGTCGCCCGGCCAAGGGGGCGACCGGGATGACCCGTGAGGAGCGCGGCCGGAGGGCGATCCTGTCGCGGGACCGCCAGCTCGCCGTGTTCGACCTGGAGAACACGCTCATCGCCTCCAACGTCGTCGACTCGTACTCGTGGCTCGCGACCCGACACCAGGGTGACGGCGCCCGCCTCGGCTTCGTGCTCAGGACCCTGCGGGAGGCGCCGGGGATGCTCGCCGCCGACAGGGTCGACCGGGGTGACTTCCTGCGGGCGTTCTACCGTCGCTACGAGGGGGCGCCCGTCGGCCGGCTGCGGGAGGACGGATGGGAGCTGTGGAACGACCTGCTGCTCACCAAGTCGTTCCCAGACGGCCTTCGACGGGTGCGTGAGCACAGGGCGGCAGGGCACCGGACGTTGCTCATCACCGGGGCGCTCGATGTCGTCGTGGAGCCGCTAAGGCCCCTCTTCGACGAGATCGTCTGCGCACGACTCGGAGAAAGAGCCGGCCGCTGCACCGGGGAGCTCGTCGATGCCCCACCGACCGGTGAGGCGAGGGCCCTGCTCATGGCGGCCTACGCGTCTCAACACGGTCTCGACCTCGGGCAGGCGGTGGCCTACGCCGACTCGGCCAGCGACCTGCCGATGCTCGAGGCCGCCGGTCACCCGGTGGCGGTGAACCCGGAGACGAAGCTGGCGGCGATAGCCCGCCGGCGGGGATGGCACGTCGAGCACTGGCCCCGTGCCGCCGGTGGGCCCCGGCCCCTGCTCCCGCTCGGGCCCCGGGTGCGGCCGTGAAGGCGCTCTGCGTCGAGCGCTCCGTCGCCCGCTTCGCGGTGGCACGGGTGGCGTCGGGGTGGCGGGCCGGTGGCGGCGCCCAGGTCGGCCCGCTCCGCCTCGTGGACCTCGACCCCCCGGAGCTGCCCGGCCCGGGCTGGCGTCGCCTGCGCCCGCTGCTTGCCGGCATCTGCGGCAGCGACCTGTCGACGGTGGACGGGCGGTCGTCGCGGTGGTTCGAGCCCGTCGTGAGCTTCCCGTTCGTGCCCGGCCACGAGGTGGTGGCGCGCGACGACGGCGGGCGGCGGGTCGTGGTCCAGCCGGTGCTCGGCTGCGTCGCCCGCGGCATCGATCCCCCGTGCGCCGCCTGCTCCCGGGGGGCGAACAACCGCTGCGCCCACCTAGCCGGCGGTCACCTGCGACCCGGGCTGCAGACGGGCTACTGCGCCGACACCGGCGGCGGCTGGTCCGAAGGCTTCGTCGCTCACGAGAGCCAGCTGCACCCCGTGCCCGACGGGTGGAGTGACGAGGCCGCTGTGATGGTCGAGCCCATGGCGTGCGCCGTGCACGGCGCCCTGGCCGGCCCGCCCGGCGACGACCTCACCGCCGTGGTGATCGGGGCCGGGACCCTTGGGCTGGGCGTGGTGGCCGCTCTCGCAGCGCACCGCCCTGACGCCTCGACTGTGATCGTGGCGGGCAAGCACCCGGTGCAGCGGGACCTGGCCGGTCGGCTGGGCGCAACCGTCGTCGTCGCTCCCGGCGAGATGCGCCGGGCCGTCCGCCGCCGCACCGGCTCGTGGATCCTAGACAGCGGGCAGCTGACCGGTGGGGCCGAGCTCGTCATCGACTGCGTCGGCACGCCACGCTCGCTGGCCGACGCCGTCGCCGTCGCCGCGCCGGGTGGCACCGTCGTGCTCGTCGGGATGGCCGGCCACGTGGGCGTCGACCTCACCGGGCTGTGGCAGCGGGAAGTCCGGCTCCAGGGCGCGTACGCCTACGGCCCGGAGCCGTCCGCCGGCGGCCGCCACAGCTTCGATCTCGCCTTCGACCTCGTGCAATCGGCTCATTTGGACCGCCTGGTGAGCGCCCGGTACCCGATCGGGCGGTTCGCCGAGGCCATCGCCCACGCCGCGGACGCCGGCCGGCGCGGGGCGGTGAAGGTGGTCTTCGACCTGCGGCGACCGCACCGCTAGAGGGAAGGAACGTCACCATGCCCCGTCCCGGCTTCGTGCTCGACGTCGACCGCTCCACCCCGCCGATCCTCACCTTCCACGGCGACGGGTTCCGACTCGAGCGGCTGCCCGCCGACCGGTCCCGAGTGATCTACGCCCCGGAGCCGCTGCCGGGGCTGGAGGACCCCGACGAAGCCATACGCCAGGCGCTCGCCCACCCCCTCGACGCCGAGCCGCTCGCCGCGCTGCTGCGCCCCGGGATGCGCCTCACCATCGCCTTCGACGACGTGTCCCTGCCCCTCCCGCCCATGCGCCGGCCCGACAACCGCCAGCGGGTCATCGAGGCGGTGCTCGACACCGCCGCCGTCGCCGGCGTGGACGATGTCGTGCTCATCGCAGCCCTCGCACTGCACCGCCGGATGACCGAGGCGGAGCTGCGCCACGCCATCGGGGACCGGGTCTACGAGGCGTTCGCGCCGCACGGGCGCCTCTTGCAGCACGACGCCGAGGACCCCGACGCCCTGGCCTTCCTCGGTACCACCGACCAGGGGGAGGAGGTGGAGATCAACAAGCGGGCCGCCCACTCCGACCTCCTCGTGTACGTGAACATCAACCTGGTGTCCATGGACGGCGGGCACAAGAGCGTGGCTACGGGGCTGGCGAGCTACCGCAGCCTCCGCCACCACCACAACGTGAGGACCATGCGGCACTCGCGGTCGTTCATGGACCAGCACCGCTCGGAGCTGCACTCCTCCAACTGGCGCATGGGTCGGCTCATCGCGGCAAGCGGCATCGACGTCTTCCAGATCGAGACAACCCTCAACAACGATGCCTTCCCGCCCGCCGTCGGGTTCCTCCAAAAGCGCGAGTGGGAGTGGACCGCCCGTGACCGGGCCGGGTACCTCGCCGCCACCGCCGCCATGCGGGCGGGCAACGAGCGGCTCAACCGGGCGGTGTTCCAGTCGGTGAAGGCCCCGTATGCCATGACCGGGGTGCACGCCGGCGAGGTCGAGGCCGTCCACGCGGCGACTACGGAGGCGGTGTACCGCCAGCAGCTGGTCGAGGTGGAGGGACAGACCGACATCGCCGTCTTCGGCGTGCCCCACATATCCCCCTACAACGTCAACTCGATCATGAACCCGATCCTCGTCATGTGCATGGGGCTCGGCTACCTGTTCAACCTGTACCGCGGCCGGCCGATCGTCCGGGAGGGCGGCGTCGCCATCCTGTGCCATCCGACCCCGTGGTCGTTCCACCCGGTCCACCACCCGAGCTACATCGACTTCTTCGAGGAGGTCCTGGCGGACACGACCGACCCGCTCGAGATCGAGAAGACCTATGAGGAGCGGTTCGCGACGGACGAGTGGTACCGCCACCTGTACCGGACCGGCCACGCCTACCACGGCGTCCACCCCTTCTACATGTGGTACTGGGGCGCCCACGCCCTCGAGCACCTAGGCCGGGTGATCATCGTCGGCGGTGACCCCGCGGCGGTCCGGCGGCTCGGGTTCCTGCCGGCGTCCACCATGGACGACGCCTTCGAGATGGCGACCGACACCGTGGGGCGGCACCCGACCACGACCCAGCTCCACTGCCCGCCGATCCTGATGGCCGACGTGCGGTGATCGAGCGACGCCTCCCCCGCGCCGGCGAGCCGTCCGGGTCGACCCCGCCCCGGCTCCGCCTGCCGGTGACACCCGCGGCCATCGCCGCCGCTCGCCTGCCCCGGCCCCGGGGCTTCCCGTGGGCGGCGCCGACGCGCCCGGGCACCGTCCCGGTGCCGCCGCCCGAGCGGAACGTCGGCGTCGACTACGACACCGACTGGGCGCGCCGCTATCCGGCCCGCCTCGCCCGTGCTGCCCTGACAGAAGCGGTCGCCCGGCCGGCGGTTGCCGCCTTGACCCGGCCCAGCGTCGAGGGACGCGACCGCATCGCCGCTCTCCGGGGCCCGGCCATCTTCGCCGCCAACCACGCCAGCCACATCGACACGCCCCTGCTGCTGTCTGTCGTACCAGAGCGCTGGCGGCACCGCATGGTCGTCGCCAGTGCCGCCGACTACTTCTTCGACACGCGGGTCAAGTCGGCGACGTTCGCCTTCCTGCTGAACGCGGTCCCGGTGGAGCGCCAGCGGGTGGACCGCAAGTCGGCGAGACGCCTCCTCGCCCTCCTGGAGGAGGGTTGGAGCCTCCTGATCTACCCCGAGGGCGGCCGCAGCCCTGACGGGTGGGGCCAGCCACACCGGGCGGGTGCGGCATGGCTGGCGGAACGCACGCAGCGGCCACTCGTGCCCGTCCACCTGGAGGGCACCCGGCGCATCCTGCCCCGCCACGCCAGCCGTCCCCGCCCGGGGAGGGTGACGGTGCGCTTCGGCCGCCCCATACGCCCCGCCGACGCCGGCGCCCGGGAGCTCGCAGAGCGCCTCGAGGCGGCGATCGCCGTGCTCGCCGACGAGGAGGCCACAGACTGGTGGAGCGCCGCCCGCCGGGCGGCGTCGGGAGCCACGCCGCCGCTCACGGGGCCGGGCGACGCCGGGGCGTGGCGGCGGTCGTGGGCCCTCGGGGGTGAGCGGCGCCGCCCGCCGGGCGAGGCGCGCTGGCCCAAGCCGTGAGGCAGCCCCGGCGGTAGCGTCGGGGCTCGTGGCTGCCGGCGCCGCCTTCTTCGACCTGGATCGCACCCTGCTGCCCGGCTCGTCGGCGGTGGCGTTCAACGAGGCGCTGTTCGAGGCCGGCCTCTCGGCGCGCGCCGGGCTGCCCGGCCAGGGTCTGTGGATGCGTACCTACGAGCTGGTCGGCGAGACGGTGCCGACCATGCTCGTTGCCAGGGCGTCGGCGCTCGCCGTCCGCGGGCGGCGTGTCGACGCCGTCTCGGCCGCCGCCGAGACCGCGGCCGGCCCCCTCGCCGAGGAGCTGGAGCCCTGGGCGGCGGGGCTGTTCCGGCGCCACCGCGCCGCGGGCCGCCGCCTCGTGCTGGCGACGACGTCGCCGCTCGAGCTCGTCCTCCCGCTGGCAGGAAGGCTCGGGTTCGACGACGTGGTGGCGACCCGCTGGGCGACCCGCGTCGACCACGAAGGGGAGCTCCGCTACACGGGGGGCCTGGACGGCAGGTTCGCATGGGGGCGGGGGAAGCTGGCGGCGGTGCGGCAGTGGTCCGCCCACCACCGCATCGACCTGGCGGAGAGCTGGGCCTACTCCGACAGCTTCTTCGACCTCCCGCTGCTGATGGGCGTCGGCCACCCGACCGCCGTCCACCCCGACGCCCGTCTCCTCGCCGTCGCCGCCCTCCGGCGGTGGCCGGTCCTGCACCTGGACGCACCCCCGGGGGTGCCCAAGCTGCTCGGCGTCGAGCCGCTGGACCTCGTGAAGCTGCTGCTCCCCCGCCGGGCATTCCCCTACGCCCGCTTCGACATCGCCGGCACCGAGCACCTGCCTCGTCGCGGGCAGGTCATCGTGGCCGCCAACCACCGCAGCTACTTCGATGTCGTCGCCGTCGGCCTCACGCTGCTGGAAGCCGGTCGGCGGCCCAGGGGGCTCGCCAAGAAGGAGCTTTTCGACGCCCCGCTCATCGGCCCGCTGCTGGTTGCCGCCGGAAGCATCCGCGTCGACCGTACCGGGGACCGGGTCGCCGCCCTGCGGGCCGCCGAGGAGGCGCTGCGCGCCGGCGAGTGCCTGGTCATGATGCCGCAGGGCACCATCCCACGGGGCGAGGCCTTCTTCGAGCCGAAGCTGGTGGGAAAGACCGGCGTCGCCCGCCTGGCGGCCGCGACCGGGGCCCCGGTCGTGCCGCTCGCCGTGTGGAACACCGAGGCCGTCTGGCCCCGCTCCGCCCGGGTGCCGGGCGTGGCCAACCTGCTCCGGCCGCCTCTGGTCCGGGTGCGGGTCGGTCCGCCGGTGCCGGGGTTGCACGCCCGGAGCATGCGGGCCGACACCGAGCGGGTCATGGACGCCATCGCCGGGCTGCTCCCGCCCGAGGCTCACCTCCGGCGGGTCCCCACCGCCGGCGACGTCGCCCGGGCGACGCCCCCGGCCTGAGCCGCCGGGCGGCCCGGGCAGAGCGCCACCACCGAAGGTGCTATCTCTTGGGGCGATGGACCTACGGCAGCTGCAGGCGCTCGTGGCGATCGCGGATACCGGCAGCTTCTCGGCTGCCGCCGCCTCCCTTCACACCGTCCAATCCAACGTGTCGAGCCACGTCGCCCGCCTCGAGCGGGAGCTGGGCGTCCAGCTCGTCGACCGCCAGGCGGGGGTCCTCACCGAGGAGGGAGCCGCCGTCGTGGCGCGGGCCAGGCACATCGCCGAGGAGGTCGGCGCCATCGTCACCGACGTCGCCGCGCTGCGCGCCGAGGTCGTCGGCACCGTCCGCCTCGGGATAATCGCCACGACGGCCCGCTGGCTCACCCCCCTCCTCCTGGAGGCCCTGGCCGTGGCTCACCCCGCCGTCCGGCTCGTCGTGGGCGAGGGTACTTCCGCCACCCTGGAGCCCCAGGTCGCCGCCGGGGGACTGGATGTGGCGGTGGTCAACCTGCCGCACAACCTGCCGGAGCTGACGGCGATACCGCTGTTCGACGAGGACCTCATCCTCGTGGTGCCGCGAGACCACGAGCTCGCCGCCCGAGGGGCCGTCCGCCTCGCCGACCTGGACGGCTTGGAGCTGCTGCTGCCGGCGTCGGGCACGACGTTCCGCCAGGAGCTCGACGACGCTGCTCGGGACACCCGCGTCCGCTTGGTGGCGCGGGCCGAGGTGGACGGGGTGCGCCTGGTGGCGTCGCTCACCGCCCGCGGGCTGGGCCCGTCCATCCTCCCGGCGACGACGGCCGCCGAGGGCCTCGACGGCTTCGCCCGGATCACCGTCGGCGGCCTGCCCCGGCGTCGCGTCGGGGCGGTGACCAGGAGGCGGTGGCGACCCAGTGCCCCGGCCCGGGCGGTGCTGGGCCTGCTGAGCGACGTGGTCGACGGACGTGTCGGCATCGAGCACGGCATCCACCGGGCCGCCCCGGCCGATGATGGGTGAGGGTGCGGCACCCCCGCCGACCGAGGGAGGTGCCGGCGCTCAGCGCCGGTCGCGCAGCTGGCGCAGGACGTAGGGAAGGATCCCCCCGTGGCGGAAGTACTCCGCCTCCTTGGGGGTGTCGATCCGCACGACGACGTCGAAGGTCTTGCCGTCGGCGCGCACGGAGAGATGCCGCGGCAGCCGGGCGAGCCCGGCGATGTCGAACACCTCCTCTCCCGTCAGGCCGAGCGACCCCACGGACTGGCCGCCGGCGAACTGCAGGGGGAGCACCCCCATGCCGACCAGGTTGGAGCGGTGGATCCGCTCGAAGCTCTCGGCGATCACAGCCCGCACGCCGAGCAGGGCCGTTCCCTTGGCAGCCCAGTCCCGCGACGACCCCGTGCCGTACTCCTTGCCTGCGAGGATCACCAGGGGCACGCCGTCGGCCTCGTACCTCTTGGCGGCGTCGTAGACCGACATCACCTCACCGCCGGGTAGGTGGCGGGTGAAGCCGCCCTCCGTCCCCGGCGCCAGCCGGTTGCGGATCCGGATGTTGGCGAACGTGCCACGGATCATCACCTCGTGGTTGCCCCGCCGGCTGCCGTAGGAGTTGAAGTCGCCGGGCTGGACGCCCCCGTCGATCAGCCAGCGCCCCGCCGGGCTGTCGGCGCGGATGCTGCCCGCCGGCGAGATGTGGTCGGTCGTGACGCTGTCGCCGAGCACCGCCAGCGCCCGCGCCCCGACCACGTCGTCCACGGCCGCCGGCTCGGCGGGCATGCCCTCGAAGTACGGCGGGTTGCGGACGTAGGTGGAGCGGTCGTCCCAGGCGTAGGAGTCGCCCCCCGGCACGTCGAGGTGCTGCCAGCGGTCGTCGCCGGTGAACACGTCAGCGTAGGAGGACCGGAACATCCCCGACTCGATCGACTCGTCCACGACCGCCGCCACCTCCTGGGGCGCCGGCCAGATGTCCCGGAGGTGGACGCAGTTGCCCTCGGCATCGGTGCCGAGCGGCTCGCTCACCAAGTCGATGTCCATCGTGCCGGCCAGGGCGTAGGCGACGACGAGCGGGGGGGACGCCAGGTAGTTCATCCGCACGTCCGGGTTGATGCGGCCCTCGAAGTTCCGGTTGCCCGACAGCACCGAGACGACCGCCAGGCCGGCGTCGTCGACGGCCCGCGAGATCTCCGCCAGCAGCGGCCCGCTGTTGCCGATGCAGGTCGTGCAGCCGTAGCCGACGAGGTGGAAGCCGAGCTTCTCCAAGTAGGGCGTGAGACCGGCGCGCTCGTAGTAGTCCATCACGACCTTGGAGCCCGGAGCGAGGGTCGTCTTCACCCACGGCTTGGCGGACAGGCCGCGCTCCACCGCCTTCTTCGCCAGCAGCCCGGCGGCCACCATCACCGACGGGTTGGACGTGTTGGTGCAACTCGTGATGGCGGCGATGACGACGTGACCGTGGTCCAGGTCGAAGCGTGACCCGTCTTTCAGCGTGACCGGGACCGCCTGGGTCGTCACGTCGCCGGCTCCCTCTTTCCCGAGGACCCGGGGCAGCGCGGCCCGGAACTGCTGGCGCGCCTCGTCGAGGCGCACCCGATCCTGGGGCCGTGACGGACCGGCGAGGCTCGGCACGACCGTCGACAGGTCGAGCGACAGGCGCTCCGAGTACGCCGGCTCGTGGCCCGCCTCGTGCCACAGCCCCTGAGCCCGGGCGTAGGCCTCCACCAGGGCGACATGCTCCTCGGTCCGCCCCGTCAGCCGCAGGTAGGCCAGCGTCTCCTCGTCGATCGGGAAGATGGCGCACGTCGAGCCGTACTCGGGGGACATGTTCCCGATGGTCGCCCGGTTGGCGAGCGGCACCGCCCCTATGCCCTCCCCGTAGAACTCCACGAACTTGCCCACCACCCCGTGACGGCGCAGCTCCTCCGTCACGGTCAGCACCAGGTCGGTCGCCGTCGAGCCCTCGGGCAGGGACCCGATCAGCTCGAAGCCGACCACCCGTGGTATCAGCATCGACACCGGCTGGCCGAGCATGGCGGCCTCCGCCTCGATGCCCCCGACCCCCCAGCCGAGCACCCCCAGCCCGTTCACCATGGTGGTGTGGCTGTCGGTGCCGACCAGGGTGTCGGGAAAGGCCTCGCCGTCGACGTCGAACACGACCCGTGCCAGGTGCTCGAGGTTGACCTGGTGGCAGATCCCCGTGTCGGGCGGCACGACCTCCAAGGCGTCGAAGGCCGTCTGGCCCCACCGCAGGAACCGGTAGCGCTCCTCGTTGCGGGCGAGCTCCAGTTGGGCGTTGCGCCGGAAGGCGTCAGGCACCCCGTAGACGTCGGCGATGATGGAGTGGTCGATCACCAGCTCGGCCGGTACCTGCGGGTTGACCCTCGCCGGTTCCCCGCCGAGCGCCTTCATGGCGTCGCGCATGGCCGCCAGGTCCACGACGGCAGGGACACCGGTGAAGTCCTGCATCAGGATCCGGGCCGGGGCGAAGGCGATCTCGTCGGCCGGCTCCGCCCGGGGGTCCCACCCGGCGAGGCTCTCGATGTCCTCCGCCCGCACCGTCGCACCGTCCTCGTGGCGCAGGAGGTTCTCCAACAGCACCTTGAGCGAGTACGGCAAGCGGGCGACGTCGAAGCGCTCCTGCAGGGCATCGAGGCGGAAGTAGCTGACGCGGCGGCCGCCGACCTCGAGCTGCGCCCGTGCCCCGAAGCTGTCCCGACTGTCGCTCGCCATGGGGGCCTCCTCGTCGTCGCGGGTGGTGCGGCGCCAGTCTGGCCCGCTGCCGGGCGGGGTGGCCAAACACCTCCGTAAGCTCCGTGCCGTGCAGCCCCTCACCCCCGACCAGTTGCGGGTGCTCGGTGCCCTGGTCGAGAAGGATGCCACGACCCCCGACCAGTACCCGCTCACCCTCAACGCCCTCGTGCTGGCCTGCAACCAGACCTCCAACCGCAACCCCGTCACCGACTACAGCCCGGGAGAGGTGAGCACAGTCCTCGCCGAGCTCCGCTCCCTGGGCCTCGCCCGCGTGGTGCACAGCCCGAGCAACCGCGCCGACAAGTACCGCCACGTCCTCGACGAGGCGTGGGGCCTGACCAGCGCCGAGCTGGCCGTCCTCGCCGTGCTCGTGCTCCGTGGCCCGCAGACCGTCAACGAGATCCGCACCCGCACCGAGCGCTACCCGAGCCTCGACGACCTGGGCGGGGTGGAGGGCGTCGTGCACCGCCTGAAGAACCGCTACGACGACCCCTACGTCGTCCGCCTCGAGCGTCAGCCGGGGCAGCGGGAGGAGCGCTGGGCCCACCTCCTGGCCGGGGAGGTGCTCGAGATCCTGTCGGTGCCGACCGGTCCCGGAGCGCCCCGCTCCGGCAACGCCGAGCGCGTCACCGCCCTCGAAGCCGACCTTGCCGCCCTGCGCGCCGAGGTCGCCCGCCTCCGGGCCGACGTCGACGAGCTGCGCTCGGTGCTCGAGTAGGCCGCCCGCACTAGAGCGCGGTCATCCGCGGGCCCCTACAGCATCTCCCTGCCCCTTCTCCCTGCCCCTTCTCCCTGCCCCTTCTCCCTGCCCCTTCTCCCTGCCCCGGCGCGGCCCGCCGATAGCCTCGCTGTGATGGACCCCGCTCCGCCCTTCGTCGAGAACCGCTACCGCGATCGCCGCTGCGGGGAGCTCCGCGAGGCCGACATCGGGCGAGACGTCCGCCTGGCCGGGTGGGTGGCCGCCAAGCGGGATCACGGTGGCCTGCTGTTCGTGGACCTGCGCGACGCCGCCGGCCTCGTTCCCGCCGGCCTCGTGCAGCTTGTCGCCCACCCCGACGAACCGGCGTTCGCCGTGCTCGAGGCCGTCCGGCTCGAGAGCGTCGTGAGCGTGAGCGGCACCGTCCGGGCCCGCCCCGCCGAGACCGTCAACCCACGCCTCGCCACCGGGGAGGTGGAAGTCGGCGTGGAGGCAGCCGAAGTGCTCTCCTCGGCCGACGTGCTCCCCTTCCCCGTCGAGCGTGATACGGAGGTCGGCGAGGAGTCTCGCCTGCGCCACCGGTACCTCGATATGCGCCGGGGACCGCTCGCCGAGCGCCTTGCCCGCCGCGCCCGCCTCGCGACCGTCGTCCGCACCCACCTGGCCGCCCGGGGCTTCCTCGAGGTCCAGACCCCGATCCTGACCGCCTCCTCCCCGGAAGGCGCCCGGGACTTCCTCGTCCCCTCGCGCCAGTACCCCGGCGAGTTCTATGCCCTCCCCCAGGCACCCCAGCAGTTCAAGCAGCTGCTCATGGTCGGGGGCATCGAGCGGTACTTCCAGATAGCCCCCTGCTTTCGCGACGAGGCCTCCCGCGCCGACCGCAGCCCGGGCGAGTTCTACCAGATCGACCTGGAGATGGCGTTCGCCACCCAGGAGGACGTGTTCCGCGAAGTGGAGCTCCTCATGGCGGCCGTCGTCGAGGAGATGTCCGACAAGGTTACCTCGGCGCCCTTCCGCCGCCTCACCTTCGCCGAGGCGGTGGACCGCTACGGCTCCGACAAGCCCGACCTGCGCTTCGACCTGGAGCTCGCCGATCTCACCGAGGCACTCGCGGGGCGAACCGGGCTGCCGATGTTCGCCGATGCGCCCGGCGCCGGTCACGTCATCCGCGCGCTGCGGGTGCCGGCCGGCTTTGACCGGCCGCGCAAGTGGTTCGACGCCTTCGCCGACGACGCCAAAAAGTCCGGCGCGGTCGGCACCTGGCTGCAGCTCGACCCGGCCGGCGCGCGAGGGCCGCTGGCGCGGCGGTTGACCGAGGAGGACATCAGCGTCGTGGCGGAGCGGCCGGCCGCTGGGCCCGGCGATGCCGTTCTCGTGACCGTCGGGCCGCGCCTTCCAGCGGCCACGCTCCTCGGGGGCTACCGCCGCCAGCTCGGGCGGGAGCTGGGGCTGGCCGACCCCAAGACGTTGGCGTTTGGCTGGGTCGTCGACTTCCCGATGTTCGAGCGGAACGAGGCCACCGGCGCCTGGGACTTCGCCCACAACCCGTTCTCCATGCCGCAGGGCGGCCTCGAGGCCCTGCGCGACCTGCCCCCCGGGGAGATCCTCGCCTACCAGTACGACCTCGTCTGCAACGGGGTCGAGCTGTCCTCCGGTGCCGTGCGAAACCACCGCCCCGACATCATGGAGGCGGCCTTCTCCATCGCCGGCTACGGCCCCGACCGGATCCGCCGGTCCTTCCCCGCCCTCTGGAACGCCTTCCACTACGGCCCCCCGCCGCACGCCGGCATCGCGCCCGGCTTCGACCGGATCCTCATGGTGCTGGAGGACCAGGCCAACATCCGGGAGGTCATCGCCTTCCCGCTCAACCAGTCCGCCCGGGATCTCCTCATGGGTGCTCCGAGCCCGGTGAGCGGGGAGCAACTGCGCGAGCTGCACCTGAGGGTCCTGCCGCCCGAGTCGTGATCGGTCACTTCTCGTCGAGTGCCGCCGCCGGGAGCCTCGGCTCGCTCCTCGCGTCCATCGCCGCCGATGCCCTCGGCGGGGCCGTCGTCGTGCTCGCCCTCGGCCTGGGTGGAGTCGTCGCGTGGGGCCGCCGGTCCGTCACGACGGCCGCCGGACGGCAGCGCCACGCCGAGCAACGAGCGGCGGCGTCCGAGTCCGCCCGCTCCGAGGCCGAGTCCCGCTCGCGGGACCTCGCCGTTCAACTGGACCGAGCGGCGGCCGACCGCCGGCGGCTCACCGCCGAGCACGACCGCCTCACCGCCGACGCTCGAGGTCTCGAGGCGGAGGCGGAGCGCCTGGCGGCCGCTGTCCGGTTCGCCGACCGCCACGACCGGGCGCTCGAGGCGCTCTGGGGCCTGACGCAACTCGAATACCGGTGGGCAGCCCGGGACGAAGCGGCGCTCAGCACCGCGCCCGTCGCGGCCACCGGCGGGGTCGAGCGCGACGTCGAGCGGGAGATCATCCGGATCCGTGAAGAAGCTGGCACGCCCGGCCATCTCATCGCTGCGCTCCGCAGCGAGCCGACCCCCGGCGACGCCCTCTTGCTGCTGGGAGGCCTGCGAGCTCTGCTCGCTACGGTCGTGCGCCGCTGCGACCACTACACCGTCGAGCTGCGCCAGGAGGGCGGCGTGCTGCACGTCGCCGTCGCCTGCGAGGCCTTCGACGGCGCTCCCACAGTGCTCGAGGATGCCCACCAGGTGCTCGCCGTGCTGAGCACGGTCGGCGTCGACGGGACCATCGTGGCGGGCCCGGATCACCTCGGGGCCCGGCTCGCCTTCCCGGAGATGCCCAGGATAGGAGACGGCTGATTTCGTCGATGATGTTCGTCGATGATCTTCGTCGAGGCGTCCGCAAGGACGCCTGACGGAGGTCATCGGACTGCGGCGCTCCGAGACCGCGATAAGTGAGCCTGGCGATCTTGGAGGCGGTCGTCACCACTCGAGGTGGTGGAGGCGACAGCGTGCCGGAGCCCCCCGGCAGAACTTTGGAAGCTTGTTGTCGCTGAACGACAACAAGCTTCCAAAGGTTCGGTCATCCTCCCGTGTCCAACCGCGCTGGGTGGCGGCAAGGATCGCCCTTGGCCCGCATGACCGGGCCCCAGCCGCACAGGCTCCAGCCGCGCGTGGCGACGTCGGAGGGCGTTGTTTGGTCAGTACCCTACGGCCATCCTGACGGAGGCCGATTTCGGCCCCCGTCAGGATGACCCCCAAATCAGCACTCTCCTTAGCGGCTGAGCTGAGAGCGGGCCCTCGCCGATGGGGCGGGGCTGTCACCCGTGTGCCGGCGCCTGCAGCACCCGCCGTCGCCGGCCCGGATCGCTCTGGCGCTGTCGCGGCCGGGATGCCTCCGGCGAGATCCCTCCGGCCACCTGTAGCCGGCCGCGACGGCAATGCGGAGGTGGTGTCACACCCGGGGCGTATGGTCCTCCTCGGGGTCCCTGGACGATCTCGGGGCTCGGATCCTCCCCGTGCGACCTTGGTCCGGCGCTGCCGGAGCGCGGCGGCGACACGCCGCACGGGAGAAGGAGCCCCAACCATGACCGTAACGTCCTCGACCCCTCCGGCAGACGGCGCCCGGCAGGCGCCGGAGGCAGTGCAGCCCGAGCCGGACTGCGGTCTCAGCGACCTCCTGCTGCGGATCGACGGCGATCTCCGTCTCTTCGGCGCCGGCGGGGAGTCCTGTGCCCTCGGCTACGGACCGGACCTGCCCGGCGGACCGGACCTGTGGGAGGTTCGTCCGGCCACGTCGCTGCTCGGCTGGACCGCTCCCCGCAACGTCGAGCGACTCGTGGTGGTCTGTTCGGGAGCGGCGACGGCCTGCGACGACAGGGGCCGTCCCCTCAGGTGGCCCGACGACGAGGACTCGATGGAGCCCGCTGCGGTCTCGCTCGTCGTGGCGGTTGATCGCCAGGGCCGGATGGAGGCACGGCTGGATGCCGGCGAGGGCCCGCGTGCCCGGCGGCCGGCCGGGGGCAGGATGATCGACATCCTCCTCCGATGCCTCGAGTTGCCGACCCCGCCGGAGGGACGGGACCCGGCGGAGTTGCTTGCCTGCATCTGGCTCGGCGCCATCCTCGCCACCGGCCGCGGCCGCCACCGCCACCGGGGCCGCCTCCCCTGGTCCGAGGTGCTGCGCCTGCACCCGGCCAACCACCTCCTCATCCTCGACGGCGGTGCCGAGCTGCCGCGACGCGCGCTGGAGACCGTCGTGCAGCGCGCCCCCAAGATCTGGACCTGGCGCGAGCTCCGGCGGGCGACCGTCGCCAATGGGTCCCTGAGCGAGTTGTGCCCACCGCTGCTGGCGGGCTGGATGGACGACGGCATGTACGCCCGGTGGACCATGGGCGAGATCGCGCCCATCGAGGGGCTGCTTGCTGCCGCCAGGGACCGCGTGGACACCGAGGCATACCGCAGGTTGACCGGTGCCTTCCAGCAGCTCGGGCTGGAGGTGCCGTCGGAATGCTGGTGAACGTCCGATCGGCCGGCAGATGCAGGTAAGGACTGGCCCCTGCCGGCCGATGCCTGTGGGTGTGACGATGCCCCACGACCTGGTCCGCTTCTCCGACGCGTGCGAGATGGTGACGACCGCCGGCCTCGAGGACGGACTCCTCTGCGTGGAGGTCTTCGGCGGGCGGATCAAGTCGTACCCCGTCGGCGGTCACCTCTACGTTCGGCGCCTCGAGCTCGATGTGTGGGTGCACCGCGCCCGCGCGGCGGTCCGCGCGTCGGCGGCCAACGGGGCGGGGGCGAACGGGGCGGGGGCGAACGGGGCGGGGGCGAACGGGGCGGCCGGCGCCGCCGATCCCGAGGCTGCCTGACGGGCCGAGGCGGTTCTCGACGATGTCGCGTCGGCTGCAGCCGACGCCCTCGTTGCTGAATGCGTGACGTTCGCCTTCGCTGCCCTTGGCGCATCCCTGGCTCAGGCGCGCCCACACCGCCACGATGGCCTCGTAGGCTCCCGACGTTGTCGACGCGGACCTACCTTCGGCGGGGCGGCGGACCGTCCCGAGGGCATGGTGCCCTACTCTTGCGGGGGCAACCGAACGGGTTGCTCCTTGCCACCGGTCGGCCATGACCGGAGAGGCGCTCAGCAACCTCTACCATCGCTCGACCACCCGCGCGTGCTCCTTGGCCCGGCGCGCAATGACCGGGCAGCCATGGGTGATCCTCGACGTCACCTACCGCGCGCTCCTGCAACGGCCCCCCGACCCGCACGCCCGATCCACCTGGCTGCCGCAACTCAAGTGGGGGGGGCTGTCGGTGGAGCAATTGGGCCGCAGGATCATGGACTCCGACGAGTTCCGGGTCCTGGCCGCGAGCACCAGCCTCGGCGAGTCCCTCCACCGGAGCCGCTGCGACTGGGTGCGGGCCCTCCCCCCGGCCCGACGGATCATGGACCTCGGGGGCACCCACCTGCAACACGAGCACGGTGCCCTGATCACCATGGGCTATCCCTACCCCTTCGATGAGCTGCTCGTCATCGACCTCCCACCCGACGAGCGCCATCGGAGCTACAACAAGGGGGCCTGCGACAGGACGTGGATGTCGGTCGGGGTCTGGTCCGCTACGCCTACCACTCGATGGCCGAGCTCGACCGGTACCCGGCCGCCAGCTTCGACATGGTGTTCTCCGGTCAGTCCATCGAGCACCTCCCTGCCGGCGACGCCGGCGTGATACTGAAGCAAGCTCGCCGCATCTTGCGCCCCGGCGGTTGGCTGGCGCTCGACACGCCCAACCGGTCGATCACCCGGCGATGGGTGGAGCAGTACCGCCCCTGGGGCACGGGCTATATCGACCCGGACCACAAGTACGAGTACACCGTCGCCGAACTTGTCGACAAGGTCACGTCCGCCGGCTTCCTCGTCGTCGAACGCAAGGGGCTCAACCTGGCCGCCGCCCTCATCGAGCGGAACGCATTCTCCGAGGAGGACCTCGCCCGGCACCCCGGGGTGTACGCCGAGGCGGAGGCGTGCTACGCGGTCGCACTCCTGTGCCGGACCCCGAGCGTGGGGGGGTGGGCGTAGAGGGGATCGAACCCCCGGCCTCATGCGCGTCAAGTACATCTTGGCACTTGGTCCGACCCTCTACTACCTACTACTCCGACGACAGTGCATTTCCAATACGCCGCTCGGCTTCTGTGCGGCCTGATCACCTTTCTGCCCTTCGGCAACACCAAAGTGACCGAATTCGAAATCTCGGCAGCCCATTTGCCCCTCGACGGGCGGAGGGCGCCCGCGTACAGTCGTCCCATGCCCAGCACACCGAGGACCACTGCCTCGACCGGGACGGCGAACCCCGCTGGCGATGCGGCGCAGCCCCTGAACGATGAGGAGGCCCGCCGTCTCGACGCCTACTGGAGGGCCGCCAACTATGTCTCGGTTGGCCAGATCTACCTGGTCGACAACCCGTTGCTGCGGGAGCCATTGAAGCCCGAGCACATCAAACCTCGGCTGCTTGGCCACTGGGGTACCACGCCCGGCCTGAACTTCGTGTACGCTCACCTGAATCGTGTCATCCGCGACTGGGGGCTCGACGCGATCTACGTTTTCGGTCCTGGCCACGGCGGGCCGGCCGCGGTCGCGAACGCCTACCTGGAGGGAACCTACAGCGAGGTTTACCCACACATCACCCGGGATGAGAACGGGCTTCGCAAGCTCTTTCGTCAGTTCTCCTTCCCCGGCGGCATACCGTCGCACGTGGCCCCCGAGACCCCGGGATCGATCCACGAGGGGGGCGAGCTGGGCTATGCCCTTTCTCACGCCTACGGCGCGGCGCTCGACAACCCAGACCTGCTGGTCACCTGCGTGGTGGGAGATGGCGAGGCCGAAACGGGGCCGCTTGCTACCAGTTGGCACTCCAACAAATTCCTGGACCCTGTGAGCGATGGGGTGGTGCTCCCGATCTTGCATCTGAACGGCTACAAGATCGCCAACCCATCGGTGCTGGCCCGCATCGGCGACGACGAGCTCACCAAGCTCCTGGAAGGCTACGGCCACCAGGTGCACTGGGTCTCAGGCGACGATCCAGTGACCATGCACAAGCTCATGGCCGCCACCTTGGAACAAGTCCTAGACGAAATCACCACGATCCAACGGCGGGCCCGCGAAGAGGGTGACCGGCGCAGGCCTCGCTGGCCCATGATCGTGTTGCGCAGCCCGAAGGGCTGGACTGGCCCGAAGGAAGTCGACGGCCTGCCCACCGAGGGAACGTGGCGGTCCCATCAGGTGCCGCTACCAGAGGTGCGCACCAACCCAGAGCACCTGGCCCAGCTGGAAGCCTGGATGCGCAGCTACCAGCCAGAGGAGCTCTTCGATGCGGCCGGGACCCTCATCGACGACCTGGCTGAGCTCCCTCCGAAAGCCACCCGGCGCATGAGCGCCAATCCTCGAGCGAACGGCGGGCTGCTGTTGCAGGACCTCTCCTTGCCGGACTACCGCGACTACGGGGTGGCCGTCGATCATCCCGGGGTCACTCAGGCGGAGGCGACGCGCGTCGCCGGGATGTTCCTCCGTGACGTGGTCAAGGACAATCACCGGCAGTTCCGGGTGTTCGGCCCCGACGAGACCATCTCGAACCGGCTCCAGGCGATCTTCGACGTAACCGAACGCCAGTGGGACGCTGAGCGCCTGGACTCCGATGAGTTCCTCGCCCCGGATGGCCAAGTCATGGAAATGCTGTCAGAGCACCAGTGCCAGGGTTGGCTCGAGGGATATCTGCTCACCGGGCGCCACGGCCTGTTCAACTCCTACGAGGCTTTCATCCACATCGTGGACTCGATGTTCAACCAGCACGCCAAATGGCTGAAGAGCACCCGTCAGATCCCCTGGCGGCGCCCCCTGGGATCCCTGAACTATCTTCTGTCATCTCACGTCTGGCGCCAGGATCACAACGGCTTCTCCCACCAGGATCCCGGGTTCATCGATCATGTGGCGAACAAGAAGGCGGAGATTGTCCGGGTGTACTTCCCCCCTGACACCAATTGCCTCCTGTCCGTCATGGATCATTGCTTGCGAAGTCGCAACTATGTGAATGTGGTGGTGGCGGGGAAGCAGCCGGCACTGAACTATCTCACGATGCAAGAGGCGGTCCTGCACTGCAGCCGTGGGCTCGGCATATGGGAGTGGGCATCCAACGACGGCGGCGATCCCGACGTGGTACTGGCTTCTTGTGGCGACGTTCCGACCCTGGAGACACTGGCTGCCACCGACATCCTCTGGCGCGAGCTGCCGACGCTCAAGATCCGCTATGTCAATGTGGTTGACTTGATGTGCCTCGAGCCCGACACTGAACACCATCACGGGCTGTCCGACCGCGAGTTCGACACGATCTTCACGACAGACAAGCCTGTCATCTTTGCCTACCACGGCTACCCTGGCCTCATCCACCGCCTTACCTACCGTCGCACCAACCATGCCAACCTGCATGTTCGCGGCTACAAGGAGGAGGGCACCACCACCACGCCCTTTGACATGGTGATGCTCAACGATCTCGATCGCTTCCACCTTGTGATGGATGTCATCGACCGGGTCCCCGGCCTGGGGTCCCGGGCGGCCGCCTTGCACCAGCGTATGTCCGACGAGCGGCTCGAGGCTCGTGCCTACACTCGGGAGGTAGGCGAGGATCTACCGGCCATTCGCGACTGGACGTGGCGGCACTAACCAACGCATTGAACCCATGCGAACCCTGGTCGTCAACGTCGGTTCCTCCAGTCTGAAGCTCTCGGTTCTCGAGGGCAGCGAGCTGGTCAGCGCCGAAACCCTGCCGCTCTCGCGCGGTGAGCCGGACGCGGCCCAGGTCCAAGACGTGATCGGGCGGTATGGGCCATTCGACGCCGTCGGCCATCGGATCGTGCACGGTGGTTCCGAGTTCACCCAGCCCGTCATGGTCGACCAGCGCGTCCGCCAGCGCCTGGATGCGCTTGTCGACCTTGCCCCTTTGCACCTCCCGAAGTCCCTCGCCGCGCTCGATCTGGTCACCCGCGCGCTTCCTCAGACTCCGGCGGTCGCCTGCTTCGACACCGCCTTCCACGCCGCCATGCCGGCAGCGGCCAGCACCTACGCCCTGCCGGCGGCGTGGCGGCACCGCTGGCAGCTCCGCCGCTACGGATTCCACGGGATCTCCCACGCGTGGGCGGCCGCCCGGGCCAGCCAGCTCGTTGGGCGTCCTACGCCCTCGCTGCGGATCGTCACCTGCCATCTCGGTGCCGGCGCTTCGCTCGCTGCGGTGCTCGGCGGCCGGTCGGTGGACACGACCATGGGATTCACACCCCTCGAGGGCCTGGCAATGGCCACCCGTTCGGGCTCGGTCGATCCCGGTTTGGTTCTCTGGCTCGAACAGCACGTCGGTCTACCTCCGGAGGAGCTCGCTGCAACGCTGGAGCACCGCTCGGGAATGCTCGCGCTGGCCGGTGACGCCGACATGCGTGCCGTCCTCGATGCCGAATCGCTCGGGGAAGAGCCCGCCGTGCTGGCGGTTGGCGTGTACCTGCACCGCTTGCGGGCGGCCATAGCGTCGATGGCTGCCGCCCTCGCCGGCTTGGATATCGTGGTCTTCACCGGTGGCGTCGGGGAACGAGCCAGCTCGATCCGAGCCCGAGCTGCGGCCGGGCTGGAGTTCCTGGGAATGGCGCTGGACGAGCAGGTGAATGCGTCAGTCCGGCCCGACGCCGAGATCACCCGGCCCGGAGCTGCCGTCCGCACGTTCGTGATCGAGGCACGCGAGGATCTGCAGATCGCCCGGGACGTTGCCGAACTGCTGGACTCGACAGGCTAGAACGCGCGATCACTCGAGGGCGCGAAGTCGGCCCCCGCCAGCGAAAGCGCCGCGCAGATCCGGGTGATCGGCAGGCCGGGTGAGAACTTGGCGACTATGACCTTGGCGAGGAAACCGGCTGTGGGCCGAGAGCCATCTCGTGGGGACCACCTTCGCTGGCGGCGGGGCTGCACCTACCGCCGTGGCTCTGCCCGGACGTGCACGATCACCCGGAGCACCGCCCCGACATCACCGCTCCTCGCTACCGGGGACTCAACGCCAGCCCGTCACCGTCCACGAGTGCGACACCTTGCGGCGATCGTTCGCTCAGCTCCACCGATAGGGGCCGCGGTCGATAACGGGTTGTTGCGCCTCGACGCGGACGTCCGCTGTGAAGAACCGCCCGAGCGTGAAGATCTCCCACTGCCTCACGCTGATGCCGGTGACCATCACGATGAGCCCGATCACGAAGATGGGCACCGACCCCCAACGAGTGCAGCCGACTGGACGCTGGCGGCGCTCAAGTTACCGAGCAAGCCCCCGACGATCGCCACGGCGACCACGACCTGGCTCCCCGGTTCGGCTGCGGAGCCGCGTTGGTTGAGCCGGCTTCGAAGTCCCATCGCGCCTTCGCCGATCGCGAACAGCACGAGACACGCCTAGAAGGCGATCGCCGATCCGGGTGGATCCGGGGTAAGGGGGAATTACGGTTGAGGCGATTCTCGTTGAGGAGGTAGTTGAGGGCCCGCCGAAGGCGGCAGGGGCGGAGGGAGAGGTGCCGAGGGGGGCGGTCGCATGTCGGCTTGCGGCCCCCTCATCTGCTGGAACATGGCCTGCTGGGTGGCGAGAGTCTGGCGTTGGATGTGCTGTGACTTCCGTTGACTTCTGCGGATAGCTCGGAATGGGAAGACGAAGATTCCAAAGAGACCGAAGATGAAGAGGTACCAAAACAGCAGGAAGGACCACATGAGGAGCATCGAGAAGATGGCTACAACCCAGACCAGGACCGCGAGCCCGGCATTGCGCACCCCCGCCTTCTTCGCCCAAGCCATGATCCGTCGAGTACTACCTACGTAGCTCATTGGTGAGGCGTAGGTCTGCGCCTTCATGACCGGCTCCGTTGGGAGGCCCAGCCGCTCCGGATCGCGGTAGCCAGTCGCTGAGTATGCGAGGCCGTGCGCTAGGGATTGCCTGTGGGCCTCGTAGGTCTCTCGTGCGTAGCGCTCTCCGTCCGGGGAGAGAGGCCATCGACCGAAGACGGTGCTGGCATCGTAGACCGCGAACTCGTATGCGGATCGACCCAAGACCAGTGAGCCTGCGTACGAGACGATCATCCACCCCGGTGTCGGACGTTCCATCGGTGAGGATGTGCCGGTACCTGAGTCACTCATCCCCCCTCCTTCGTTCGTGGCTGCCTCCCCACACCCGCGGTCAGCACTTTACCTCCCGGCACCACGCCGGGCTGAAACTCTTGACCCGTTCCCTCCCCCGTAGGAGCTCCGACACACGGGCCGACGACCCCGACCAAACCGACAGGGCACCCACGTCGGCGTCTCGCGCCGTGACAGATCCGGTCCGGTGAGGTCTTCACGTTTGGGGTTGACCAGGTCGTTCGCGTCGTGATCGGTGGCCCACCCACGGGATAAGCGCCGGGGACCCACAGCGATCAGGCAGGCGGAGCCGGTTTGCGCCCGCGAGAACGGCGGACCGAGCGTGAGTCGGTCTCGACGGCCGCGACACCGATG
>JAKAQB010000129.1 GCA_021811865.1 Actinomycetes bacterium
CCTCGTCGCCTTGACAGTCGGGCGCCAGGCCGGCCTCGCGGCCGCAACCATCGGTTCGGCTCTGTTCGCCGCCTTCGCCATCCTCCACGGCATCGGGGATCTCGACTTCACCGGCTGGGCAGCTCCCATCTTCACGATGTACCTCGTCGGCGTCGTGCTCGGCGACGTCTGCGAGCGCGCTCGGGAGCGCGAGGAGACAGCAGTGATCCTGGAGGAGCGGCGGAGGCTCCTCGAGGAGCTCTGCGACCGGCAGGATCACGCGCTCCGGATCAGCGACCAGATGGTGCAGGCGGTCGCCGCAGCCCGCTGGCTGATCGACGCGGGTCGCACGGGAGAGGCCCTCGAGGCGCTGACCGCCGCCGTGAGCGACGGCATCGCCGAGCTGACCAAGGCGATGCCTGCCTCCGCCTGCCTGCCGATGTCGAGCGTCAGCTCGTTGCAGGAGGCGCCAGGGAGCTGAGCGAAGGCCGGCGAGCGAGTTGGCCGTGCCCGAACGAGGCTGACGGTCATCCGACTCGGCGCTGCTGGAGCCCCATCGTGATCGGCATGCTCGGCCGAGCCCGGCGCCGGGGCTGCAGCCGGTGGTCGGCGACCTCGACATCGTCACTTCCGCACCGCGCGGCGGGCGGCGGCGCTCCTCGAGCAGGCGGCGCGTGACTTCCTCGGCGGGCTACTGACCTACGCGGACGTCGATCCGCTCGCGCAGCAAGTCGACGTGACCCATGTGACGGGCGTGCTCCTCGATCATGCCGACCGACACCTCGCGCAGCGACGTGAGCCCTCCCCCGCTGCCGTGCTGGTTGAGGGGGTCGTCGCCGGTGATGTCGAGACTGGGCGCTTCGGACACGAGTCGCTCCGCGAAGCCGACCTCCGCCTGCCACGCCTCCTCCACCACGCGGGGATCGGCCACGGCCCCGTCGAAGTCGCCGTCTCGGTCCGTGTCGGAGCAGTAGAGGCGCGAGACCTCCTGGCCGGCCATCAGCTTGCGGAACGTCGCCCGTTCCACCTCGGCCAGGTGCCGTACCACTCCGAGCAGTGACATCGTCGACGGCTGCACGGCACGGCGAGCCATTGCCTCGGCCTCGAGGTCCGCGCACTTGAGCCGCAGGGTGAGGCGCTCACACCGCAGCGCCTCGACCAGCGTGGCGCGCTCGTCGCCCAACCTGCGCCGATGCTCCCGCGGGTCGTCTTCCGAGGGCTCGCCATCTTCGGTGAACATGTCCGCCCGTCGTCTCGTGGCCACGGCCTCATCATGGCCCACAGCCGAGCAGTCTTCAGAGGAACCCGGCGTCGGTGGAGTCCACCGGTGCTGGCCGGACGGCAGCTCGCGGCGGGCGCGCAGGCGCCGGGAGCTCCCCGAGATGCCATGTGGTCCTCGCGCGCCGGGTCTGCAACTCGAGATCGGGCGAGCCGAGCTGCTTCGGACACCTCGTCGTCAGTCCACCCCAGGCCCCATGTCCGCTCTGGAGAAAGCGGCGGACAGACGCAACGGTCACGTCCCTACAGCTGGCGGAGCGCGTCGAGACGGTGCTGCCATTCGCGGCTGATCTCGCCGGGCTTTTGGCTGGTAAGACCGAAACGAAACGTCTCGACCACCGGCATGCCCGGGTGATCGTCGCTCTCGAGACTCGCCACCTCGATCTCGAAGCAGTCGAGCTGGCGCTCCGCCAGCCGGCCGAGCGTCTTCACCGCGCCTCGCACGTACAGGACCTGGCCGGGCGCGATGTAGCAGAACAGACATGACCTGCCGCTCGAGAGGTTCGCTGAGGTACGGGTGCCCTGCCAGATCGCGAGGCGGAGGTGCTGTTCGTCGACAGCGAGGATCTCTCCGACCGAGAGCATGCACGGCCTCGGCGAACCGTCATCGTCGGCGGTCACGAGGAGATAGGCCAGGCCGATCTTGGCCCCGAGGTCCCTGCCGTCGAACAGCTCGAGGATCGGTGTCGTGAGTCGGTTGCCAACAATGGCGCTCATCTGCCCACCGCCTCGTCGGCGCCCAGCCCACCCGGGGGGCGGTCGACCTCGGCGACGTTCCCGCGTGCGAACGGCGGGACGTCGATGCCGAGCCCTGCGGGCCCGAGCGCGGCCGCCACCGCGTCCGCGATGGCGGCCGGTGGCGAGATCGTCCGCCCCTCGGCGACTCCCTTCTCGCCGAGTGGCTCGAGCGCCGACGGGGTCTGCAGATGGCTCTGGCCGAGGGCAGGGACCTCACTCATCGTCGAAAGCAGGAGTCCATCAAGCTCGTGGTGAGCGGCTGACCCGCCGGGTCCCAGGTGACCCACCCGAACAGAGCGCCCACGCCCCAATCCCCTGGGCGAGCCGCCCCGGACCTCGCCCTGGTCCACAAGCGCTCGAAGGCCCTCCTCGTTCTCGAACCAGACCCCGTACACCTCTGCCTGCTCGCGAGGAAGCGTCCGCCAGGTGCCCTCCGCGTGGGGCTCCCTCGTCCAGCACCAGTAGGGACCATGGAGACGGGGCAGGTCGTCGTCGCACCCCAGCCCGCATGGGTGCAGGTGAGACGGCGCTCCAACAAGGTGCCCGGCAGGACGATGCCCGATCCCGTCGAGCTCGTCCGCGATGCGCTTCGCCGTCTCCAGCTGGTCAGGCGTCGCAGGCATGGACCCACCTTGCCATGTCGGGAGCCCCCGCCTCGGCCAGTCCCCCAGAGCGCCGCCGGCACCCTGTTCGAGTTGCGCCACCTGAGCGATCTCCCACCGACCTGAGCCTGGCCGACGGCGAGGGAAGTAGAGAACTGGGCCGAGCCACCCCCATGCCTGACACAGCAGGCGGCAACCGACAAAGCGCAGCGAGCCTGCGACCCGAGGCCGATGATGGGCGCCTCGCCACCCCCGGTCACGCCGGCCGCGATGGCGCTTCGGGCTTCTCCGGTACGCCGGGCACCGCCCGACGCCCCCGACCGGGGTCGACGCAACGCGGCCTGCCAGGCGCCATATCGGTGCGGGGCCTCGACAGCCGACCCTCTTCATTCGAGGTGCTCGTGAGGGAGCGAGCACCTTTGCCGGCGAGAGCCTGCTCTCACCAGGTACCCGGGCTTCGCAGGGCTATCATTGACTCTGTGCCGACGCCTGCCGATGAGCTGGCGGATCTGCTGGCCATGATCGACAGCCGATCGCCACTCCGCCGTGGTGGCATGCCGGGCCCCGAAGTCGCTCTGCCGAGGCCGGATCGTCACCAGCGCCGCCTAATCACGGGACCGGCGCAGTCCACCCACCAGCATCGGCAGGGGAAGAGTTAAACGGTCCATCGCAAGAGGTGAGGTGCCGCCATGGCTCGCAAGAAAGTGCTGGTGCTCGGGGGGAATTTCGGTGGCCTGACGGCCGCGCTGGCCGTCTACCACGAGCTCGGGGGCGACGTGGAGGTGCGCGTGGTCTCTGCTTCCGACCACTTCCTGTTCAATCCGTCGCTCATCTGGCTGCCGTTCGGGAAGCGAAAGGCCGCTGACATCACCTTCCCGCTTGCGCCGACCTTCGAGGCCCACGGGATCGACTTCGTTCACGGCGAGGCGACGCACCTCGATCTCCAGGGGAAGAAGGTCGCGACGAGTGTCGGCACCTACGGCTACGACTACCTCGTCATCGCCACCGGCTATCGCAACGACTACGCCGTCGTGCCGGGACTCGGGCCGGGCGGGAACGCCTACGGGATCACGACGCTCGAGGATGCGATCCGGGCCGGCGAGGGCTGGCAGCGCTTCCTCAAGGCCCCAGGCGACATCGTCGTCGGTGCGACCCAGGGCGCGGGCTGCTTCGGTGCCGCCTACGAGTACCTCTTCAACGTCTCCCACCAGCTGCGCAAGGCGGGCCTGAAGAAGCAGGTCGAGCTCACCTTCGTCTCACCTGAGCCTTTCCTTGGCCACTTCGGTATCGGCGGCCTGCCGCACGGGGAGAGCCTGCTCGGCATGTTCTTGAAGAAGGAGCGGATCACCGCCCACATGGACGTCGGCGTTGCGCGCGTCGAAGAGGGCCGGGTCGTTCTGGCGGACGATAAGGCGATCGGCTTCTCCTACGCCATGTTCGTGCCGCCGTTCCTCGGCCAGGAGGTGGTGCTCGCCGCGGCGGAGATCGCCGATGCCAAAGGCTACGTGAAAGTACGCGACACCTACCAGACCGAGGCCTACGACGACGTCTACGCGGTGGGCATCGCCGCCGCGGTCCCGGTGCCCTGGCAGACTTCGACCCCGCTCGGCATCCCGAAGACCGGCTTCCCGACCGAGCGGATGGCCCATGTCGCGGCGAAGAACGTGGCGGCCCAGATCCGCGGTGAGCAACCGCGAGCCCACGAGGAGTTCGGCGACATCCCGGCGGTGTGCGTGATGGACGCCGGTAACAACGGGGTGATCATCCTCGCCGACAAGATGCTCCCGCCCCGCAAGCACGGGGTGCTCGTCCCTGGACCACAGGCCCATGCCATGAAGCTCGCCTTCGAGAAGTACTTCTTGTGGAAGGCGCGCCACGGCTACGTCAGCCTTCCCTGACGCGCCGGCACGGACGGAGCGACGGGCCACGGTCCTCCGCGGCGGACGGCAGTGGCTGCAGTCGCACGGCGGCTCTAGGCAGCACGCGACACGACACCGCGGCCAGTTCGACAGCCAGAAGCGCCCCCGAGTCCGCTGCTGGTCGAATCTGTGATCTCGCGGTGTGAAGGCTGCGCTCTCATCATCTGAGCCAAACGCTTCTTCGAGCCGTTCCGCCCCTTGTTCGATCCTCGCCGCGGGCGGCCCTCTATCTCGATCGACAAGACGAGGGTCAGCCGGGAAAGCGCGAAGGGACCCGGCGGAGCTACACCGGGAGTCGGGCCGGATGCGGCGACGCGAAGAGCTGAACGCTCGAATCCACGTCCGTATCTCAGGTCCAAGTCGATAGAGCCGACGAACTTCTCGAGGCGTGCGGCCGAGCACGCCGTGTAAGCGCGCGCCCCAGGTGAGCTGCCTGTCGCAGGCCGAAAGGAGCGCCTCCGGCGCGTTGACACACCCCGGTGCGACGATGCGCACAGCCGAGACGTGATGCGGGTCGTCACTGAAACGTGAAGACCTCCCGGGTGGGCCGTAGGCACTCGCATTCGAACCTCCATGGCCTGCGAGAACGGTTGACACTCCTGTTCGCTCGTCTGCCGGATAGACCCAAGGAGCGCCTCTGAGGGGCAAAGGTGCGGCCATCCCTACAGCAGCGCACCCCGACCGTATGATCCGGACGTGGCAAGGACTCGCAACCCGTGGATCGGGCCGGCATCGCGCCCGGTGGCGATTCCCGACGATATCGACGACCCCTCTCTCGCCAAGGCGTCCGGCCTCGTCGAATTGCCCCTTCACATCGCCTGGAGCGAGCCGTCCCTCACCTATGACCTGAGCCGGCGAACGGATCGACTGCGCGTCTACGAGCAGGTGCTGCGCGAGGGGACCGAAGACGACGTCCGCTACTACATCGACGCCGACGAGCTGGCGCGCGTCTTCGACGAGCTCGTCCTCCCTTCCTACGTCCGCGCCGCGTGGTCGGAATGGTTTCGCCGGCGCGGTCAGGGTCGATCCTGAATGCTGAGCCCCCTCCAGGAACAGGTCGCGCACATCGTCGTTGGGCTGGCCGAGTCCGACGATTTCGCCTTGGCTGGCGGCGCGGCGCTTATCGTCCGCGGCGAAGTCGACCGCCGGACCCGCGACCTCGACTTCTTCGGGCCGAGCGCTGCGGCGGTCGACCGACTCGTGCCCGCCGCCGAGCAGGCACTGATCAGCGACGGTTTGCGCGTCGAACGAGTGATCGACCATCCCGGCTTCGCCCCTTCTGGTGAACGACGGCAACGACCAAACCGAAGTCGACCTCGGCAGTGACGCCCGGCTGTTTCCGGTCGAAGAACGCCTCGGCCTCCGCGTGCTCTCGGGCGAGGAGCTCGCCGTCGACAAGCTCCTCGCGTTGTTCGGACGCGCGGAGGCGCGGGACTTCGTCGACCTCCTCGCCGTCGCAGGGCGCTACGGGCTCGGCCAATTGCTCGACCTCGCAGCGGAGAAGGACCGAGGCTTCGACGCACGCGTGTTCGCGGAGATGCTCAACAAGGTCGACCGGCTGCCGAGGGCGGCATTCGCGCTCGACGAGGCGCGGTTCAACGAACTCCAGGTGGCCGTCAGCACGTGGAAGGAGCGCGCGCTCGACTACGCGCGTGAGCAAGAGCGAATCCGCGGTTTCCGGCGCGACCGCGGTCCCGATCTCGGGTTCGGTCGATAGCGGCCGGAGAGCGGGTTCGAGTCCACTACGGATTCTCCCGTCGGCTGACAGCCCGACCGAAAGGTTCGGGTGGGCCGTAGACACTCGTATTCGAACCTTGCTGACGTGCGAGAACGTGTACTGACCATCCATGGCATCACCGCGGAGACTGGTCGCACCGCGGAATGGTAGCTCTCGGTGCTATCACTTCCTGGTAGCATGCTCGTATGGCTTCACCGAGGACGACGTTCACGTTGGACGAAGAGTTGGCTGAGCGAGCTCGTCGACTCGGCGTCAACATCTCGGCCGCCGCTCGCCAAGGAGTCGCTGATGCCGTACGTGCCGCCCTCGCGCGCGCAGATCGGGAGGCGTACCTGCGACATCCCGAACGCGTAGACACCTCGTGGACCGACGTTGAAGCATGGGGCGAGCAGTGAGACGCGGCGAGCTCTGGCTGGCCGAGGTAGGTCGAAAGAGGCGTCCCGTCCTGCTGCTTACCCG
>JAKAQB010000130.1 GCA_021811865.1 Actinomycetes bacterium
CTGGTGGTATAATCTGTGCCAGTTCTCGTGGAGGTCGGTCTCGGGGTCGTCGTACTGGCCGGGGAAGCGCAGGGGGAGCGCGAGCGGGGTGGCGCCGGCCTGGTACTCGCGGTACTCGATCGACTCGAGCGAGGCCCCGTCGTCGGTCGTGTTCGACGTGGCGTCCGAGTGGGACGTCGCCTGCAAGTGGCCGGCCTGCGGCGTCAGCCAGCTCCCGACGAACGCCCCGAGGTGGACCCCGCCGATCTGGTCCTCGAGAAAGAGGGTCAGAATGAAGCGAGGGACTCGGTCGACAGATGGAACACCATCAGCGGATTCATCGAGGTCCGCGCGTCGGCCGACGACGCTGCGTGGATGCACTCGACTCACTGCGATGTCCTTGGGGTATTCTGTGCCGGGCTCGCGGAGGCGCTACGCTCGAGGACTTCCATCCGCCGCCTGGCCCATGGCTCCCATTGAGAGAACGGCGGAGTCTCACGAAGGCCAGAGGCGAAACGTTCCCAGAGAGCCAGAGCCTTCCGCAGAATGGGCTCTTCCACCGAGGAGAAGTCTCCTGCTGGGGAGATGGTGCCCATCAGGCTAGACAGCATCACGAGCAACGAAAACGCAAGCGGGTTCTTCTCATAATAGGCTGTCCGTCGTTCCAGTAATGCGAATGCGGACTGAACCACATCGACAGCCTCTCGGGAGTGCCCAGACTCAGATAGCCGGAATGCCTTGCCGTACATGGCAGACGCCCTCAGGTATTCGAACATCCTGGGCTATCCTTGTAGCGCGACGCAGCCGATGAAGGCCGCCATTGCTGCGCCCGGGCATGCCGCTTTGCTAGCGCCAGAACAGTGCTTCCGGCACACTGCAATCGCGGCTGCCACTGCAAGTGGCCGGCCTGCGGCGTCAGCCAGCTCCCGACGAACGCCCCGAGGTGGGCCCCGCCGATCTGGTCCTCGAGGCAGTTGGAGCTGTCCCCGTCTCGCGAGACTCGCCCAGGCGTCCGCGGCGTTCGTGTCGACGTAGTGGAAGCGGGCGCGCGCGTCCACCACGAGACCGCTCGCCGCCGCCTTCTGCGTCACGTCGGCGATGACGTTCGGGTTCGTCGCGCAGGTGCCCGTGCCCTCGCCGGACCCGTACGGGTGCGGGCTGTCGCCCTGGATCGGCTGCCGGTTCATCCCACCGAAGACGTCGTCGTCGTAGAGCCCCGCCGCCTGCCTGCTCGGGTTCAGCGCCATCACCGGATTGCCGTGTGATCGGTGACTACGAAGTAGATGCCGCAGGGCAGATTGTCGCCCATCCGCGAGCAGGTCGGCGCGGGCGAGCTCAGCTCGTTCGTCCGCGTCCAACTGCTCGAGATCTGCCCCCGCACGTAGGCCACCGGCCGGCCGCCCAGCCAGACGTAGGTGTCCTCCGGGTACGGCGCCGAGCTGCTCGACGAGTACGACCCTCGGTCTTCGAGGAGCTGGTGCCCGAGGTCGTAGAAGTACTCGTCCGTCACGCCCGTAGGATACGCCTTCAGTTGCCGCCGTTGGAAGGCGTCGTGGTCGTAGTTGAACAGCGGGCTGCTGCTCCCGTCCTGCACCGTCACCGTGCTCAGCGATTCGAGCCCCGAGTTGCCGCTGTCGAGGCCGGGGGTAGCGCCTCCTCCCCAGTAGAAGACCCCGGGCGGGCGGATCCGCATTGGCTCGGGGCTCCTCACGAAGCCTTGCGAGCGCTTCCATCGCTCGGGCCGCCCCTTGGGCGCCCTGATCATGTAGACCATCGGCTCGATTCAACGTGGCGAGTCGCAACAACATCGCGGCCGCCGCGGCCGTCCTCTCCGGAGTTTTCCTGAAGCTCTGCGATTCGGCCGACTGGGCGCACGTCGGCAGGGCTTGCAGCCCTTGGGGCGTGGCACCCGTCGCTCGCCGGGGTCACTTCGAGCCGCTGGGGCCGGCACCAACTGCTCACCGGGGCGGCTTCGAGCCGCTGGGGCCGGCACCAACTGCTCACCGGGGCGGCTTCGAGCCGCTGGGGCCGGCACCCGTCGCTCGCCGGGGCGGCTTCGAGCCGTGGGGGCCGGCCCCAGTCGCTCGCCGGGGCGGCTTCGAGCCGTGGGGGCCGGCACCATGAGGTAGAATGAGAGCCCTGGAGGGCCCGCGCGATGCCGAGAAGGGCGAGGAGCCGGGCGCAGTCGGCGATCGAGCACGGCTTCGAGAAGAGGGCCCGGGCCCTCGCCGGCGGGCAGCGCCCGCTTCGGCGCGAGCTTCTGCCCGCTCGAGGTCGAGGGAGAGGCCGCCACGGCCAGCGCGCTGCTCTCGCTCCTTCGGGCCGTCGAAGAGAGGCGCGAGGAGCAGCGGGACGCCCTCGTCGCGGCGCGCCGGCGGCTCGTCGCGCTCGAGGCGGCCGTGCTCGCCGAGCTGGTCCACTTCGGGATCCGCCCCGAGCGGCGCAAGAGGCCCTCCCCCGAGACGCAGCTCGCCGTCAACGCGCTGGGAAGGCACGATGGGCGCGCGGCAGCGGCAGGCGATCCGGTCGACCGGGTAGCTGCGGCAGGTCGTGCTCGGCGCCGAGGGCCAGCCGAGCGGCAAGAAGAAGCGCTGAGTCCGTGCGAAGCGCCGGGGCGCGCGGGCCGCCGAACGGCTACGGGCGGCCCTGGGTCGCCTGCGCGCAGGGCTACGGCGCGGAGGCCCAGCTCAGGGCAGCCGCGTCACGGTCACGGGCAGCTCGCCTCGAATGCCGTCGAAGGTCGCGGTGAGGATCGCCTTGCCTGGAGCAACCGCGGTGGCCACCCCTGAAGGCGTGACGGAGACGAATCGTGCGGCGCTGGAGAGCCAATGCGCCGCCACGGGGACCAGCGGCTCCCCGCCACGCGTGGCAAATGCCGTCAGCGGCCGCTCGTCGCCCACCCGGAGTCGTAGCTGGGTTGCGGGGCCACGCCCGGGGATCGAGACCTTGGAGCCGGTGCTCCTGGCAAAGCGGCGCAGCCCTGCAACCGTCTTCTCGGTCAGGCCCGGAGCCAGGCCGTCGAAGTCGAGCTTGGTCACCGTGATCGGAGTCGACACCGAGAGATCTCCGTTCCGAGCCGTCAGGATTGCGACACCGGGTGCGAGCGGCGTCAGGACGCCGCCGCCGACGCCACCGCGGTCGACCCTCAGGACGGCCGGGGCGCTGGACGCCAGCTCCACGGGCACCCTGTCCACGAACACCGATGCCCGCGAAGGTGGGTCGCCGGGCGCCGCGGCCTCGAAGCCCCCCGCCACCTCATTGGTGGTGCCGATGACCTGGACCTCGCTGGCGATTCCCGTCGCGGGCATCGGTGTCGCGGCCGCGATGCGGAGCGTCGCCGGCACGAGAGACGAGACCTTGCAGCTCCCCGCGGCCCCGCCCGCTCGCGCCTCGATCACGACCGTTCCGTAGCGGCGCGCGTGGACCTGCCCGAACGCATCCACGGAGGCCACCGGGTCACCCCGGCAGACCTCGTCGCGGCCACATCCGTCAAGCCAGCTCGACCAGGAGACCGCGAGGTCGTTCATCGGCGAGCCGCGTGCGTCGATCGGAACGGCCTTGATCGTCGCCTCGCCGCCGTGGGTGCGGATGGTGACCGCCGCCGGGGAGATGTCGATGCGGCTGGCGCGGGGGCCACAGGCGACGATGAGCGACACCAGGGCGGCGAAGGCGGCGGGCAGGCGACTCACGTCGGAACCTCCTCACGAGACGGCGTTGCTCCAGCCATTCGGGCCGTGCCTCGTGACCAGATTGCGCGCGATCCGATGCCGGGAGCCATCGGCGTCATCCGCCCAGTCGAGTTCAACCAGACGCGAACCCTCCGACATCGAGGTGCGGGAATACCGACTTCCTAAGTCATCTCGATCGCTTGCGCAATGATGGGATCCCTCAGACGACCAAGACGCCCGCCCGACGAGCGCCGCGAGCGCGTCGTCCTCGGGCGGCTGGTTCGTGAGCTCGCGGACGGTGAGGAGATCGATCGTGGGGCCGTCCGCGTGGATGGACCGGCGGCGACGGGAGACCGAAGCGTCGGGGACGTGGAGGAGCCGCTCCGCCTCGCGTGCCTCGTGATCCTTCTGCTTCGCGTCGAAGCCCCCCACGAGGATGTCGCGCCCCTCGAGCGGGAAGGAGCAGCTCTCTCGCGCGTGGCGCACGAGGAGAGCGAGCGGCTCGCCCACGTCGGGGCGGGCGAGCTCGGTCCGCTCGGCGGTGGGCGCCGGCGCGTGGGGGACGGCGGAGAGCGAGGGCGCGAAGGGCTCCTCGCGAAGGACCTGGAGGATCGAGAGCACGCCGACGCGGACCAGCGCTCCCGCGCCGAGCCGCGCGCGAGACGAAGTGTGGCCATCGGGATTGGGTGCAAGTCTGAAACTGATTGCATCGAAGGCCTCCCTGGCAGAGCGCGACGTCGGCATTACGCGGCCTCTGCAAAGCCTGGCTGCTCGTCACACTCGAGGCCACGATGCTCGGTCACCACGAGCGGGACTTCCTGGAAGCTGGCGGCGACCATTCGCCAGCCTCGCTCCCAGCGGTCGCTCTCGCCTCCATCTGCCTTCAGGCCAGGCCCTCCTTGCGAAAGCTCGGCTGGTTCCGCGGACCTCCACATCTTCCCATCCGCTTTCCCTCTCGCCACCTGCGCCTCCCAATTCCGGGGTAGTTCAAGAAGCGATGGCTTGACAGCTTTCGTGAACAGCGAGACGCTGTGATCGGCTCGACAAAGGCAAGCCCGTCGCGAGGCGGGTGCGCAAAGGCCCGGACCCCAGCGGTTCGAGGGCTCACCGAAGGCCGGACGCGCCCGTCGCGACCCCGACCATCCAAGGAGGGGAAGATGCGCGTCAAGGGGATTGCCTCCACCGCCGCCGCTCTCTGCCTCGTCTGCACGGCCGCGTGCCACGACCCGCCGGGGAACGGTTTCGTCGTGCTCGACTTCAGCCGCCAGCCGGTCCAGGGGCTGGGCTCCATCCAATTGGATGTGTCCCGCATCGACGCGCTCTACTCGACTCCGCCAGGCCCCACCGGAAAGGTCGGCTCCGATGGCGGCCCTGGCCTGAGCTGGGTTCCCCACCTGGGCATTCAGTGCCAAGAGCTGCAGAACGACTTCTCCCAAGCCTTGGATGGCGGCCAGAGCGTTCAGCTCGACTTCACGACCAACTTCGGCACGCCGCAGCGCGAAGGTGTGCTCTCCTTACCCGCGGGGAGGATCCAGGAGATTCGCATCCTGGTCGGCAGTGGGACCACCCTGCTCGACGGGGAGCAGCGGCCCGCCTTCTTCTCCGAGCAGTGTAGCGATCTCACCTCCTCGATGGCGCCTTCCGACGGCAACGACGACAGCGGTGGCGACGGCGTCGGAGTCATCCGCCTGCTCTCGAAGGACCCCAACGGTATCGAGGTGCAGGCTGGCGGGACCACGGTGGTCACCGCGGCCCTCGACTCGAGCGAGCTGCTCATTGCGCGCCACTCGCCCCCTGGCCAGGGAGGCAAACCGCCACCCGGAGAGGGCATCGGCCTCAGCAAGCTCTTCATCCAGCCGAACGTGCCCGCGACGTACCAGCTGCTCCCCGAGGGCGGGGACATCATCATCCCCAACGAGTACTTCATCGGCTACCAGTCCGGGACGACGGCCGACGAGATGGCCGCGATCGACGAGCAGTACAACGCGGTCGTGAAGGTGAGCTTCCCCGAGGTCCCCGCCGAGTGGATCCGGACCGACGGCAGCGCCGCCGCGGACGTCGTGCTGCCGTACTACGCCCAGCAGTCGAGCGTTTCGTGGGCCCTCCCCGTCTACCGCACGGAGCTCGACATCACGCCGAACGATCCGCAGCTCGGCAAGCAGGCCGAGAAGGCGGAGATCAATGCCCAGCATGGCTGGGACACGCTGCGCGGCAGCCCGGAGGTCCAGGTGGCCATCCTCGACACCGGGATCGACCTGACGAACCCCGACCTCGTCGGGAACATCGCGCTCAACCAGCACGAGATCCCCTCCTGGGTAACGGTGGACCCGCGGAACAGGGAGGACCCGGCCGTCATCACCTTCCGCGATCTGAACGACCCCGCGAACGCGAACGCCTGCTCGACCCATCCGGCCAACTGCTCCCCGAGCAGCGGCCTGAGCTGCGATTACGACTGCGACGGGCGCATCACGCCGTTGGATCTCGTCGACGGCAAAGGGGACTCCTACGGCTGGCAGGACGGGGTGGACGGAGACGGCGACGGGCTGGTCGACGACATCGTTGGCTGGGACTTCACGCCCTGCGGCGCCACGACCGATCCCAACCAGACCCAGCTCTCGCCAGGCTGCGGGAACAATCTTCCGAAGGACAACTCGGGCCACGGCACGGCGCTCGCCGGGCTGATCGGGGCCGATACGAACAACGGAATCGGGGTGGCCGGGACCGCCTGGCGCGTCGGCCTCGTCCCACTCAAGATCGCCGACCCCGGGACCACCATGGCGGGCACCAATCCGCAGGTCTGGTCCGCGGTGAGGGTCGCCGCCAAGCGGAAGATCCCCATCATCAATCTCAGCTTCGACGTCGTCGGCACGGCGTCGAGCAGCACGCCAATCCCAAGCGCGTGCAGCGACGGGACGAGACCCGTTGGCAAGGTGCCCAACTTCTCGAACTGGCTTCAGTTCGAGCAGCAATCCTGGGCCTCGACCGGCAGCGAGGACTCCCTCATCGTCACGAGCGCCCCGAACTGCCCGTTCGACTTCGACTCGTCCGCCCA
>JAKAQB010000048.1 GCA_021811865.1 Actinomycetes bacterium
AGCGGGGAGCACACGGCGATGATCACGAGTACAGGACCGACGAAACCGGAGTCGATCCGCCCGAGCAGCGGAGGGCTGCGCCCGAAGAGCGGCGGCGGTGCAGACGGCCAAACCGCCGACGTGACGGCAATCCCGAGAGTCGACACTGCAGTGTTGAATCTCGTCACGTGCTCGGGTCCGAACTCGAGAAACCAGAACGGGTAAGCCAAGACGGACCCGGCGACCGCGATGGCAACTCCTCCGGCAGCAGCTGCATGCCGTATCTTCAGGATAGCAGCACGGGGATGCAATAGTCCGAAAAGCAGGAGTAGGACGGCTGCAATGACAGCGGAATCCAACAGGATCTCGGGAGAGTTGAAGAACTGTAGGGCGACTAGCAGACCGAGCATTACGCCGTCGATGACCGGGCGCCTCTGCTGTCTTCTGCAGGCTTCGTCGAGAAGATAAAAGAGGAGAGGCGGAAAGAACATCCAGGTCAGGTTGAAGTGTCCGAGTGGTACCTCGTGTCCCATGTACGGTGAATAGGCATACACGACAGCGGCGAGCACGGACGGCCAGAGACTGAGTGCGTATTTGCGGAGCACGATATAGAGAGCGCAACCAGAGATGACTGGCCCCAGAAGTATGGCGGTATTGAACGCTGCTATTGGGCCGAATATGACGGTCACCGGAGAGAGCACGAATGCTGGAAGAAAGAAGCTCGTATTTGCCAACAAATTGACGCCCTGAGGGGCGAACATCGCTTTACTGAAGAACGGGTTCATCCCGTGGCCGATGGCATACGGCAGCCACCCCATGAAGAACACGCCCTGACCAACGTCCCCGACAGTGGTGAAGGGTGGCAGGTGTGTCGTGATGCCGCTCGAAACGAGGCTGCGCCAAGACCAGAGCGAGAGGCCGCCGAGCACGGCGACGACCACCGCCGCTGCCGATAGCCGTCGTGGCACGAGTGATCGATTGAGCCCGTTGGTGCGCGCCTGGACGGCCACGTCACGGCGGACAGCGACATCCTCCCTCAGCACGGCTTCATCCTCGTCGAGATCAGGACATCGCGGGTGGAGTGTTCCTTGGGGGAGGGAAACAGACACCGGGTGCCGACCGCCTTGGCTGGCCGGAGGCGAACAGTGGGACTGGCCTCGGCACGGGTGCCATCTAGCGGCAGCGGACGCCGGGTACGACGACGCGGCGATCACCGGGTTTTCCGGCTCTGTCTGCTGGCGCCCCCGCACGCCTCCCGCCGATGATGCCGAGTTGCTCCGAGGTTCTGAGCGGCTCCGCGGCACTCTCATTCCTGACGTTCCGCACCTCTCGAGACCGACATCTCCCCCCGCTCACGCTGAGCCGGTCGATGCGTAGAGCTCGGCATCTAGGTGGAGGAGCTCCAGTACCTGGAGGGGGTTGAGCTCCGGGTGGAAGGTCCGCACGACCTCGTGCGGTCGACCAGGCGGTGGCGCGAGGGGTCCTCGGAGATCGCGAGGACACGTGCCGCGGACGGCGCGGGCAGTGCGCAGTTCGGGGTGGAGCGGGGTCCCCGACAGGCCCCGCTCGCGCATCGAGGTGTGGATCCTGAGCTCGTTGGGCGCCTCGACAAGCTGGGCGAAGGAGCCGCCGGAGCAGGTTGGCAGAGGATCGGCACCCACCCTGTCCCATCGGGCACGCCGGTCGGTTCCAATGATCTGCGCCGTCGTCAGAGCGAGGATGTGTGGGGGTCGCTCGGCGGCCGTGCTCTCCGAGACCGCGGGATCGGCCTCGGTCGCGAGGAGCCCACAAGTGCACCAGCGGGTCCCGCCAAGGCGTCCGCCGACTCGACAGTGAAGCCAGTCTCCATCCTCGGTGGCTGGCCAGTCGACCTGTCGGCGGCGCCCCGCGAACCCGTCCCGGTCACCGATGGGGCAGGCGGCGGCGATCGCAGCTGCGATCTTCACTCCACGGACGACAGAGTCCGTGGTCAGTCGGACCGGAGTCCACTGACCGCGTCCGATCGGCAGCGGCCGAGTCGTTCTCTTTGGACGGTGTCTGCGCAGCGGCGGATCGTCGAGCCATCGAGCGCCAACCGCAGGGACACCGAGGGTTGGCACCGATGGTCAGCGCAAGCCGGCCTACCGGTGGCGAGTTGCCCCAGCACTTTGCCAGACACCTGTCCAGACGTACGAACCAGCGACACCCTCGTTCCCCTTTTTCCGTTCCCTTGCCGATCCAGGTCGAACTCCTCGGCTGGGGCCTGTGCACGGTGTCGCGCGGCCGGTGTGCGAAGAAGACCAGTTGCGAGCACGAGCACTGGGTGCAGAGCTGGTGGCGCATTCGGGCATGCAGGCCGGGGGCGGATCAGCCAGCGAGCTGTGACTACCCGACAAGGCGGTCGAGCGAGACGCTGAGCTCGTCCGGGCTGCGGCCGCCCCGGCTTGCCCGCGCCAGCTCGACGATGACGAGGCCGGCCCGCCACACGTCTTCGAAGTCGTCGGGGAGCGGACCCGCCGACCGGTAGCCGGCAAGCACCGCCTCTGCGTCCGCTGCCTCCGTCCACGGGCGCAGGTCGAGGGCCGGATGGCTGCGGTAGGCGTCCCCGAAGTCGATGAGCCCGACGAAGGTCCCGGTCGAAGGGTCCACGAAGCTGTGCTCGGGACCGGGGTTCGAGTGGAGGGCGACCGGTGGTGTGCTGCTCGGGGTGCGCTCGAGGCAGTGAGCGGCGATCGCCCCCACGTCGATCCCGGCGAAGGGCCCGTCAGCTTCGAGGGCAGCCGCAAGGCGATCGAAGGCGTCGGCGAGGCGGACCGTCACGTCGGCGGGCGTGTCGTCGCCGGGCACGAGCCCGCTGCCGGCGAGGTCCGACTGCTCGATCTCATGGATGGAGCGAAGGGTCCGCCCGAGCTCGTTGAGGAAGGCGATCCGTGCCCCGGCATCGACCGAGGCGTGCTCGATGGCGACCCCGTCGAGGCGCGTCAGGCAGAGGTACTCGATGCCGTCGATCTCGCCGTGACCGAGCGCCCGCGGGACAGGGAAGTGGCCCTGGCGCTCGAGCTCGGCCAGGAAGAGGGCTTCCTTGCGGAGGCTCGTGCGCGGCCGGAGCCGATGGGGACGCTGGGTCTTCATGACGATGCCGCCGTCGAGGAGGTAGGCGCGGGCCTCACCACCTGACTCGTCGACCTCGAGCAACCGTCCGACCTCGGGGGCATGACGGCGGGCGGCCTCGACCACCGCCTCCTCGGGCAGCACGGGATCTTCGGCGTTGGGCTGCAGGTAGGTGTCGGAAAAGACCATTGGTCGTCACTCCCTTTGCGTCGTCACGGTTTCGCTCTCGTGACTGGTGTCGTCGGGTCCGCCCACGCCGGTGCGTCGGGGGTACCCATGCTGTCGTCCTGCCAGTCCCATCCGGCATCCTCCAGCTCGGCGAGGGCGGCGAATCGTCCCCCGCGGGCGATGAGGTCCTCCGGGCGTCCCTCTTCGACCACCCGGCCCTCCTCGATCACGACCACCCGGTCGGCCTCCCGAGCGGTCGAGATGCGGTGGGCGACGGTGAGGACGGCGCAACCACGCCGCCGCGCGGTGGTGTGCAGGGCGGCCCGGAAGGCAGCATCGCTGGCTCCGTCGATGGCTGCCGTCGCCTCGTCGAGGAGGAGGACGGCCGGCTCGCGCACGAGCGCCCGTGCCAGGGCGACGAGCTGGCGCTGACCCGCAGACAGCACGGCGCCCTCGCCGCGTCCTTCGCCGGCGAGAGTCGTGTCGAGTCCCCGGGGGAGCTCGGCGATCAGGGGGCCGATGCCGACGAGCTCGCCCGCTCTCTCCAGCGACGCATCGTCGACGAGCGGGTCGAAGAGACTGAGGTTCTCCCGCAAGGTGCCCCCGAAGAGATGGAGCACCTGGGGCACGATGCCGAGGGCTCGGCTTCGCTCTGAGTCGCCGAGTTCGTGGGGATCGACGCCTGCGATCTTCACCTGGCCGCCACCCGGCGAGTAGAGGCCACCGACCAAAGAGACGAGCGTCGACTTGCCAGCACCCGTACGCCCCACGAGCGCGACGTGCTCACCCGGCCGCACCACGAGAGACACGCCAACGAGTACGGGGCGGGACGGTAGGTAGGCGAAGGTGACGTCGCAGACCTCGATTCCCCGTGAGGGGTCGGGCTCGAGCGCTGGCTCCACGCGCGGTGGCTCCGCTGGGAGATCGAGGACCTCGAAAGCCCGTTCGGCCCCGGCGATGGCGGCCTGCACGGACTGCCACTCGTCCCCGAGGGCGACGATCGGGGCGAAGAAGTTCTGGAACAGCAAGATGAACGCCGTCAGGGTTCCGAGACTCACCCCGGCGTGGACGAGCGTGCGTCCGGCCCCCACCCAGATCAAGGCGGCGATCACCACCGAGGAGAGAAGACCGCTCACCGGAGCGAAGAACGCGTTGTACTTGACCGAGTCGCGCTGGGCGAACAGCGTGCGAAGCAGCGCCCGGCGGAAGCGGGCGACGAAGGCCCCCTCCCGCCCGAAGGCGCGGAGTGTCTCTGCACCCCCCACCACCTCGGAGAGCTCTACGTTGAGGCGGCCGATGGCACGGCGCGTCCTGCGTTCGGCGTCTCGCACACGCACTTGCAGGTAGCGCGTGGCGACAAGGAGCGGTGGGAGCACGACGGCCGAGATAGCCGAGAGGAGCGGGCTCAAGGCGATCATGGCGACGACCACGGCGACGAGCGGCACGACCTGGCCGACGAGAGTGGCGATGCCGCCGGTGAAGAGCTCGTCGACCGTCTCGACGTCCGCCGTCGCCCGGCTGATGACGTCCCCGATCGGGGTGCGATCGAAGTAGGAAGCGGGCAGCGCCATCGCGTGGGCGAAGATGCGAACCCGAAGCGCCGCGATGGCGGACTGGGAGACCCGGGCCGCCAGGTAGCCGTAGGCGAAACTGAGGGCGGAGTCCGCTGCGATGGCCAGCACGTACACGGCGGCTGCGAGGAGAAGGCCCGTTGTGCGCCTCGGCACGAGGTCGTGGTTCACGACGAAGCGCACCACGAAGGGCGGCACCAGCTCGGCGAGTGCCGAGGCCACGATGCAGGCCGCCACGACGACGAGCTGCCGCCGCCAGGGCGAGACGAGGGCAGCAACCTTGTGCCAGAGGCCCTCGGTCGGAGCCGCGGCGGGTGTGCCGAGCACCTCGACGTTGCTCATCGGCCGCCTCCGCTCGGCTGCGTGGGACCGGCCATCGACAAACGGGCCTGGGCGCGGTAGATGCGGGCGTACAGGCCGCCTGCTGCCAGCAGCTCGGTATGGGTCCCCTCCTCCTCGAGGCGGCCGGCGTCGAGAACCACCACCCGGTCAGCATGGGGGAAGGCGGCGAGGCGGTGGCTGAACAGCAGCACCGTCGCCCGCTCGCCGTCCGGGGCGCCCCCGCCGAGCGCTCTCCGCAGCCCGGCGACGATGGCGGCCTCGGTGTGTACGTCGACGGCCGAGAACGGGTCGTCGAGGACCAGGAGGGCGGGTGACCGCCCCCCGGCTCCGAGGGCGCGGGCTAGGGCGATGCGCTGGCGCTGTCCGCCCGAGATGCGAGCTCCGAGCTCGCTGATCTCCGTGGCCAGGCCCTCCGGCATCGCCTCCACGTCGCGGTCCAGGGCGGCGAGCGAGACCGCTCGCCGCTCGGCGGCGTTGGGCTCGGTGGTCTCCGCCGGATCGGCGGACAGCCGGATGTTGTCGAGGACGCTGCCTGAGAAGAGGCGGGGCTCCTGGCTGAGGTAGCCGACGCGTCGGGCGCGTTGGTTGGGGGAGAGCAGGACTGCCGGGGTGCCGTCGATGAGGACCTGGCCCCGGTCGGGCGGGTGGATCCCCGCTGCGAGGCGCGCGAGGGCACTCTTTCCCGAGCCGACCGGGCCGGTCACGGCTACGAAGGCGCCGGACGGCACCTCGAGGTCGAAGTGTGCCAGGGCGCGGCGACCGCCGGGGTAGGTGAAGCTGACGCCCTCGAACGTGAGGCTCGCGGGAGCTGCGTCCCGGGGCGGTGGCTCGACTGGCGCGACAGCAAGGCCGGCTACGTGCGCCGTCTGGAACGAAGACCATGAAGGCTCCATCGAGAGCTCGGGCGCCGGCGCCAGCAGAGGTTCGAGACGCGTGTGGGCAGCTCCGGCCGCCTGCACTCGGTTCGCCATCTGCGGGATACGCGGCGCTCGGGTGACGAAGCGGACGAAGAGCTGCAAGAAGGCGACGAGACCGCCGACGCTCAGCTGACCGGCGGCCACGTCGCGGCCCCCGAGCCAGATGACGAAGAAGACGCCAGCGCTCAGCAGCGCCGTGTAGATGGCCGACAGTGCCTCGTCGAGGCGGATGGCATCGAGTTCGGCACCCGCTTGCCGCCCTGCCAAGAGCCCGACGCGGTCGGTGGCGGTACGGGCGCGTCCTGCCAGACGTAGCAGGCGCAGACCTCCGAGCTGCTCGTGCAACACCGTCGTGAGGTCCGCGTCGGACTGGCGGGCTGTCACCGTGCGCTGCGCGACGAGTCGCCCGGCAACCTTCGCGAGCCAGAGTGCCGCCGGAACAGGGGACAGGGCGATCGCAGCCAGCGTCGGGTCGTAGACGAACATCGCGGCGATGAGGGACGCCGAGAAGAGCAGGGTGTCCCATGTCTCGACGATGACCTCGCCAACGCCGGTGCCGAGCACCTCGACGTCGCCGATCACCCGTGCCATGACGCCCCCGACCGACATGGCGGCGAGGCGGTCCATCGGCCAGGCGAGCACACCGCGGAGCGCGTCGGCACGCACGTTCGCCCTCAGGCGGTTGCGAGCAAGGCCGAGCCAGTACCGCTTGGCGATGCGGGGAAGCTGGGTCGCCGCCGTGGCCGCGACGAAAAGGGCAGCAGCATCGGTGACGCTCCCGCTGCTCGCCCTGTGCCGTTCGTAAGCCAAGACGGTGTTGATCGCCCGTCCGAGGAACACCGCCGGCAGCACGATGGCGACGTTCATCAGGATCCCGGCGAACGAGCCGACCACGAGTAGCCCGGCCACTTGGCGGAAGTAGGGGCGGAGGGCGAGCAGGAACGGCCTCCTGCGACTCGGCGCGGTCGCGTCGTCGCCGACTGCAGGCGCCCCCTTCGTCGCGCTCACGTGGTGCCGCGCCGTCGGCTGGGCTCACCCGGCACATGGCGAGCCGAGCGCGGGACGACTCTCACGACGGCTGCCTCCCGGGACGCCGAGCAGGCCGTCGGCCCTCCCAACGGGCGTCGAAGAGCGCCCGGATCATCCGGAGCGGAATATCGCGCGCCTTCGAGAGGAGGCGGTGGGGCACCTCGAGGCCAACTGCCTCCCAGGCGCCGAGGCGGCCGTCGGCCAAGTCTGCTTCGCGGACGACGGGGCGATGTGGGGGAGGAGGCCACCGAGGAGACCCAAGTGGGCGATCGTCGGCAACCACGCAGGAGCCGTGCGCGAGCGGGCCTGGCGAGGCGGGCACCGGCTGGGTGGACCGTCTCACGGCACCACCTCGTCGAGGTCGGCCGCCAGACGCTGCGCAGCGGCTCGCGCGATCTCGCGCTCGGGCGGCGGGAAGAAGTCATGTCGGCTGATGCGCTGCAGCTCGCGCTCGAAGCGATGAAGGCTGCGGCGCCCTGAGGCGTCCGGCCGTCGGGAGGCGTTCCCGACAGCCGAGAGCACGGCCCGGTACTCAGCCGCGACGCCGGTGGCCATCGTCGCCGCCAGTCGCCGCTCGTCAGTGCTCGAGCCGGGGCGTCCGAGCCAGAGGGTCGCCTCCTCTCCGGCTTTGAGCACCTCTTCGGCGATCCACCCGAGCTGCTCCTTCGTTCGGGCGTCGACCGGGAGGGCGACGAGACCATCGATCAGGTGGGCGACTCCGAGGCGCCGCCGCTTGCGCCAGATCACTACCCGCGCCGTCGACGGCTCGCGCGGAAGGCGATAGGCGAGGAGGACCCAATCAGGGCGGACGGCCACTCGGGCACCGTACTCTCGCGACACCGGTTACCTCTCCGCTGCGCCGCCCAGTGTGGTGCCGGGGATGCCGTTCGTCGGATCGAACAGACCCGGCGCGGGAACCGATCGATGAGGACGAGGACAGTTCGTCTTGCCGGCTGCCAGCTCTCTGCATCGATGATCCTCGGTCTGCGCCGGAGGTGCGCGAGGCAGAACCCCGAGCGTCGTTCGCCAGATCCAGGAGGCACGTAGCTCCGAGTTCGGCCAGCCGGGGTGGTCGCCCGCTCGGCTGTCCCCGTTCGTCGACATTGCACCAGCGAGATCGCCGAGCTCGAGGGGGCGGCCTTCTCGGACCACATTGAAAAGCATCCGGACTCGAACAGCCGTCGGCTCCCTGCCAGGACGAGGCGACATGACACAAGGGGCCTGCGCCTGCTGACGACGGACATTGCCGCCGGCTCGGCGATGAGCAAGGCGATCGAGCTCGTCTCGAGCTCGACCGCCCAAACTGTGTTCGCGATCGTTGGCTGTTGCAACCGCGCACCTCGGGCGGGCTCCAGCGCGGACCGAGGCGACGACGGTCAGACGGTAGGGGACGAGTCATCGGGCGTCGATGACTGCGGTGAACACCCACGGCCGCGAGACGTGAGTGCACTAGATGATGCACTATGGTACCCAGATGGACGAGAAGACCGCCGCGATGGCCTCAGGAGTCGGCGACCGGGTGAGACAGGAGCGCCAGTCACGGCGCTGGACGCTCGATCAGCTGGCGGAGGCGGCCGGGGTGAGCCGCCGGATGCTGGTCAAGGTCGAGCAAGGTGCAGCGAACCCGAGCATCGGAACCCTCCTTCGGCTCAGCGACGCCCTCGGGGTGGGACTGCCGGCTCTCATCGCGGGGGCGCGTCCCAAGCCTGTAAAGGTGACCCGTAGCGGGGAGGGTGCCCAACTCTGGAGCAGCGCGGCTGGAGGTTGTGGCGAGTTGGTCGCCGGCACGGAACGGCCCGATGTGGTCGAACTGTGGGACTGGACGCTCGGTCCTGGAGATCGGCACGGAAGCGAAGCCCACTCGGCGGGGACCAAGGAGTTGCTGCAGGTCCACCAGGGCACGATCTCGGTCGAGGTCGAAGACCAGTCGGTGACCCTGTGCGCCGGTGACGCGCTCGCATTCCCCGGCGACGTAGCCCATGCGTATGCCAATTCCAAGAAGCGAGCGGCGAGGTTCTCGCTTGCCGTCTTCCAGCCGGGTGTCGCACCGAGATCTCACTCAGAGGCGCTCGATGGTTGATCCAACCGTGCTGGAATCCTTCCTCGCCACAGCTCATGTCGATACTGCTGTGTTCGAGCTGCGGCCCGACTACCGCGCGTTGCTGCTTGCCGTCGACGGGATCATCTCTGGCCCGAGCGACCAGGCGAGCGACGCGCTCTTGCGCTCAGCTGAAGAGGCGGCCAGTGAGGTGCTCGGTGACCGCCCGCCAGAAGCGCTTCCCCATGTAGCCGAATGGCGCGCCGCCTATCGGGCCTTCGGTTCCAAACCGCAGCGGACGCGGAACAGCCTGGAGGCGCTCTTGCGTCGCGTGCCGCGAGGACTACCGCGTGTGAACAGGATCACCGACGTCTACAACGCGGTCTCTGTCGCTCACCTTCTGCCGCTCGGCGGGGAGGACCTGAGCTGCTACGTCGGAGCCCCGCGCTTGGTCCGTGCGAGCGGCCGGGAGTCCTTCGACACCGTGGCGGACGGCGCAGCGGTGGCCGACTACCCGGAATCCGGTGAGGTCGTGTGGTGTGACGACGCCGGGGTCACCTGCAGGCGCTGGAACTGGCGCCAAGCACAGCGCACTCGGCTTCGCGAGAGCACCACGACGGCACTGTTCATTCTCGATGCACTCGATCCGGTGAGCGACGAGGCGCTCGCCGGTGCAGCCGACGAGCTGGTGGTCCACCTCCAAGAGCGCGGCCCCGACGTTCGAGCGGTCCGTCGCTTGATCAGCGGGAGCCGGCCGACTGACGAAGGAGACTGACATGCTCGCATCCCTGGGAGCCGTGCTCGACGACGCCGAGTGGCAGGACTGGCTGGCGTCTCACGAGCGCTGGGGGGTGCTCGCGGTGAACAACATCGAATCTGCCCACCCCCCGATCGCGCGCCCCCGTTCGTGACCCTCTCCGTCGTCCGACCATTCCATCGGGTTCACGATGTCCATCCCGGCGATCCCCTCTTGATGCTCGGCGACTGCCCCTCGAACGGCCTGACAGGGGAGCGCCATGACCACCACCGCGCCGGTCACGCTCCGGCTTGACGACGCCAGCTTGCCGAGCTCCTCAGCGAGGGTGCGGGAGTCCTCGGGGTTCTGGTCGACCAGCTCGACCTCGTAGCCTCCGGCGACGAGCCGGGTGCCGGTCCCGCGGCCCGTATCGCCGGCTCCGTTCCCATGGAACGGGTACCCAGCTTCGATGGACGAACTCCAGCTTTCGGGCGTCAAAGAAGCGTGGAGGACCAATGAGGTGGTCAAGCGACGGCGAGCTTCTCGGCCTCGCCATAGCGCTGCTGCTGATCCCGGGGTCCGGGTACCACGGCCGCTCCGGCCCGGCGGTGGCGCGGCCGTGGAGATCGTCGGGGGCGGTGACGACCCACATGGTCACGGATGCCGTCGGGGGCCGACGGGGTCAGCTCAAGCCCGGCTTGCGCGGCAGATGCGCTCCAGGAGCTCATGGCTGCGTGCGGGCCCGTCGCCAACGGTGATGGGCATCTACTGACCATGCTTCTGGCGGGCATCGGCGTACTCGGCGTCGGTGACGTGGTCGCCCCAACGCGGTGCGCCCTCGGTGATGGACAGATGGGTCATGAAATCCACGTCTGTGGCGCCGTGCCAGTGCTCCTCACCATCGGGGGCGTAGACGACGTCGCCGGCACGCACTTCGACCGCGTCTTCGCCTCGGACCTGGACAAGGCCCTGCCCCTCGGTGACATAGAGGGTCTGGCCGCCGTCGTGGGAGTGCCAGGCGCTGCGCGCGCCCGGGGTGAAGCGCACGGCAGCCACGTTGAGTGGCGAGGCGGGCAGGCCGCGGGTGATCGGGTCCACCCACACGTCGCCGGTGAAAAGGTCGCCTGGCGCTTTGGCCGTCGGCGGTTTGGGAGAGATCTCCATCTTGCCTTCCTCCTTCGGGGTCAGCGCCGGCGGGCGGCGGGGTCGAGGGCGGGCGGGACCCAGCCGTCGTCGGCGGGGTTCACCGTGACGCCGGGGGCGATGACCCGGTCGACGGCATCGAGGAGGTCGTCGCCGAGGTGCACTTCCGTGGCGCCGAGTTGGGACTCCAGGTGCTCAATGGTGCGCGGGCCGATAATCGCCGAGGTGATGGCGGGGTGGCGGAGCACGAAGGCGATGGCGAGCTCGATCAGGCTCAGCCCGGCCTCCTCGGCCAGGTGGGCCAGGGCGTCGGCGGCGTCGAGCTTGCGTTGGTTCTCCGCCAGCGAGAGGTCGAAGCGATTGGCGAGGCGCTGGCGGGCGGGCGACGCCGGCCCCGTCTGGCGGTCCTTGCGGTAGCGACCCGACAGCCAGCCGCCGGCGAGCGGGCTGTAGGACAGGACGCCGTAGCCGTAGCGGGCGAGCGTGGGCAGCGTGTCGCGTTCGATGCCACGGGTGAGGATCGAGTATGTGGGCTGCTCGGTCCACGGTCGCTCCAGGCCACGTCGCTCGGCGGTCCACTGGGCCTCGACGATGGCGGAGACCGGCCAGGTGGAGTGGCCGAAGTAGCGGATCTTCCCGGCTCGCACCAGGTCGCTGAGCGCGCCCAGGGTGACCTCCAAGTCGATTGCCGGGTCGTAGCGGTGGACCTGGTAGAGATCGATCCAGTCGGTGCCGAGCCGACGCAGGCTGTTCTCGACCTCGGCGACGATCCATCGGCGGCTGTTGCCCCGCCGGTTGGGGTCGTCGTCCATCGGAAAGTGGACCTTCGTGGCCACGGCGATGTCGTCGCGCCGGCCGGCGATGGCCTTGCCGACGATCTCTTCGGACTCCCCCTGGGAGTAGACGTCGGCGGTATCGATGAAGTTGATACCGGCGTCGAGGGCGCGGTGGATGATGCGGATGGACTCTTCGTGGTCCTTGGTGCCCCACTCGCCGAACATCATGGCGCCGAGGCACAGGGCTGAGACGTGGACGCCGGTGCGTCCGAGGGGTCGAATCTCCATGGGTGGTTCCTCTCTCTATCTCGATCAGACAGGTACCCGGCTGCTGGTAGGTCAGGGACGGACGAGAACCTTCAAGGCGCTGCGGTCCGCCATCGCCTGGTAGCCGGCGGGGATCTCCTCGAGTCCGACGGAGCGGTCGAAGACCCTCCCCGGTTCGATGCGACCGTCGAGGATGTCGGGCAGCAGCTCGTCGATGTACGCCCGGGCGGGGGCGACGCCGCCCGTGAGGGTCACGTTACGGAGGAACACGCCGAAGTCCATCGGTACCTTGTCGTATTGCGGTGCTCCGACCCGGCTCACCGTCCCTCCGTCGCGCACGACGGCGAACGCCGTCTCGATGGCCGCTTCGAGCCCGACGCACTCGAGGACGGTGTGGGTGCCGTCACCGCGGGTGAGCTCCCGGACCCGCTCGGCGCCCTCGTCGCCCCGCTCGGCCACGACCTCGGTGGCGCCGAAGGCGGCGCCCACGTCGATGCGGTCGGTGTGGTGGCCCATCAGGATGATCCGCTCGGCGCCGAGCCGTTTGGCTGACATCACTGCCGAGAGGCCGACAGCCCCGTCGCCGATCACCGTGACGGTGGTGCGCTCGTTCACCCCGGCACTGCGGGCGCAGTGGTAGCCGGTCGGGAAGACGTCCGAGAGGCTGAGCAGCGACGGTAGGAGGGCGGAGTCGACGCCGACGGGCAGCTTGACCAAGGTTCCCCGGGCCTGGGGGACCCGCACGGCCTCTCCCTGGCCGCCGTCGATCCCGTCGCGGCCCCACAGCCCGCCGTGGCGGCAAGAGGTCTGCAGGCCCTCTCGGCAGAAGTCGCACGTGCCATCGGACCAGACGAAGGGAGCGACGACCAGGTCCCCGGCCTCGAAGCCCTCGACCTGTGCGCCGAGGTCTTCGACGACGCCGAGGAATTCGTGGCCGATGCGCTCGCCCTGCTCGGAGGCTGGCATGGATCGATACGGCCATAGGTCGCTGCCGCAGATGCACGCGGCGACGACCCGCACGAGGGCGTCGGTCGGCTCGATGATCCTCGCGTCAGGGACGGTCTCGACACGGACGTCGCCAGCGCCGTGGATGACGGTTGCTCGCATCTATCAGTTCCTTTCCGGGTGGTTCTGGACGCGCCGGCGCAAGCCCCTGAGGGGGTGGTGAATACCCGGCGGCGGGCTCGGTTAGCGCTCTGGAGGCTCGGTAGGGACCGGCGCTCGGAGGTCTTGGCGTTCGCGGTCGAGGGTGGCGGCCCAGGTGGCCAGCAGGTCGAGTGCCTCTTGTGAGGGCGAGTTCGGCTCGGCGACGAGCATCGTCAGGTCCTCGTCGGGCAGCTCCATCGCCTCGAACGACAGGTCCAGATCGCCGACCACGGGGTGTCGCAGCTGCTTTCTCCCAGTGCGATGGAAACGTACGTCATGGGCGGCCCACCTGGTCCGGAACGTCTCGCTGCGGGTCGACAGCTCGCCTATGAGGTCTGTGAGCGCCTTGTCGTAGGGGTCGCGGCCCGCCTCGGAGCGAAGCATGGCGACGATGTCATCGGCAGCGCGCTCCCAGTTGACGAAGAACTCCTTCGACCGGGGGTTCAAGAACACGTAGCGGGCATTGTTCGGTGGGCTGATCGGGTCCGACAGCAACTCCGAGTACAACGCGTAGCCGAGCCGATTGGCAGCGAGAAGGTCGTGACGGGCGTTGCGCACCCAGGCCGGCGCGGCCACCACGTCGAGTATGCGCTGCACGCTCGGTCGCACCCGTCGCCCGCCCGTGCGCCGGCGGGCGGCGGGGCCGGCGTTCGCCGTCCGCGCCATATCGAACAGGTGGGTCCGCTCTGCCTCGTCGAGCTGCAGAGCGCGGGCCAGAGCGTCGAGGACCTGTTCGGACACCCCGCGCAGGTTGCCGCGCTCCAAGCGGATGTAGTAGTCCACGCTCACCCCGGCTACGAGCGCCACTTCCTCCCGGCGGAGGCCCTTCACGCGGCGGCTCCGACCAGAGACCGGAATGGCGGCCTGCTGCGGCGTGAGCCGAGCCCTGCGCGAAGTCAGGAACTCATTGGCCTCGCTGCGGCTGTCCATGCGTCCACCCTACGGGCGCATCCCGCGACCAGGGAGGGCCTGTCATTACCTGTCTCACCAGGCCCTCCCGCCGCGGCGCTACGTCGATCTCTTCGGGATCTCGACTGTCCGGCTCCTGTGGCCTCTACCTCCTCGGAGCGACCCGCCACCTCTTCGAAGTGGGCGAGGCTGGGGTTGGCGTCGAGGGCACGGCGCTGCACGTCCTTGCGGACCGGCTCCTGTGCCGCTGGTCGCAACCCACGCTCGGTGTCGATGCCGGGCAGATTCGGAGACCGCCGGAGGCACCGGTGCACCGTGGAAGCCAGAGGTCACCTAAAGGTCCGGCTCGGCCCGGTCAGGGTCGGCGGGCTCGGATGATCGCCGATCCGGCATGCGCGTGGACGCGGTGGGTCTCGACGATTTCGACGTCGACGAACCCAGCGTCTTGGAGAAACGTCGAGTACTCCTCGCGGGTCAGCGCTCCGGCAATGCAGCCGGTCCAGCGTGCCATGTCCTGTTTGGTGGCCTCGTCCATGCCAGGGTCGGCGATGACGTCGCTCACGGCGAACCGGCCGTCCGGACGCAGGACGCGTGCCGCCTCGCCGATGACGGCCGACTTGTCCGTGGACAGGTTGATGACACAGTTCGAGATGACGACGTCGACCGACGCGTCGGGGAGGGGGATGTCCTCGATCTGGCCCTGTAGGAACTCCACGTTCGACAGCCCGGCCTCAGCGGCGTTGCGGCGGGCAAGCTCGAGCATCTCATCGGTCATGTCGAGTCCGTAGGCCTTACCGCTCGGGCCGACTCGGCGAGCGGAGAGGATGACATCGATCCCTCCTCCAGAACCGAGGTCGAGGACGATCTCGCCGGGGTGCAGCTCGGCCACCGCCGTCGGGTTGCCACACCCGAGGGAGGCATAGGCCGCGGCATCGGGAACGTCGCCCAGCTCCTGGGCGCCATAGAGCGAGGGGCCGAAGGTGGAAGCCTCCCGTTCGTCCCGAGCGCAACAGGACAGCCCCTGGCTTGCGGTGACCGCCACCTCGGCATAGCGGCGGCGGACGGACTCTCTTGTCTGGTCCTTGTTCATAGGTGCCTCCGTTGGGACGGTGTCATATTCACTGTTGTCAATATATAGGCCGAATCAAGCCTCTTACCAGGAACCTCCGCGATCTCGCAGAGCCAGTGCCCGCCGAGGGAACCCGACAAGGTGAACAGGGCGATCTTCGCTCGTTGCTACCTCGAGGAGGACCGATCGCGTCACCGCTCCCGACGAGCTCGTCGCGCTCAGCGACGGCGACGACGGCGTGACCGGTCTCAGGCAAGAGTGCGCAAGCCGAGGTGAGAGCTGCTCGTCTGCGAGCGCCCTCACCCACCGAGAGCCTTCTCACCGTCGGCGGCCGGCGGCACGACCCCGTTCGGCCGCCAGCTCGTTGCCATCGATCTGGGTGGGCACCGTCGAACCGCCTCCAGGGTTCGACAGACCTTGCGGCAGCTCCGCGAGATATGTACACTACGCAGTAGCTATCTCTGATATAGACATCGTAGCGCATCAGGCCGGAGGTGGTCGATGACTGCGTGGAACGAACGGGCCGCAAATTGCGATGGCCTGGCCGCGCTCGGGGATGCGACTGGGCCGTCCGTGCTGGCAGGGCGGCTGCGGGTGACGATGGTTCGGCTCGGCCGCCAGCTGCGTCGCCAGGACCCCTCAGGGATGAGCATCTCGCTGTACTCGGCGCTCGCCACGGTGGCGGCACGCGGTGAGCTGGCGATCGGTGAGCTTGGCGATGCCGAGAGCCTTCCCTCGTCGGCGGCCACCCGGGCGGCCGACCGGCTGGAGGTGGAGGGTTTCGTCGAGCGGCGGAGAAACCCGAACGATCGGCGGGGAGTGAACGTGGCGATCACCCCGAAGGGACAGGAGTTCGTCGAAGAGCAGCGCCGGAAGGGGAATGCCTGGCTGGCGGATCGCCTTGCCCGTCTCAGCCGCGCCGAGCGGGCCACGCTAGCCGAGGCCCTTGGCGTGCTCGAGGCGCTGGTCGGCGACGCGGACGGTGTCGATGCGGAAGGCGATGTCTCACGCAGGGCCGTCACGCGATGACCCTGCGCAGTGTGTTCTCTGCGCCCCGCACCGACGAGGTGGGGCCGCATTACAAGTGGATTGTCCTCTCCAACACGACGATCGGGGTGATCCTCGCCTCGATGAACGCCACCAGCCTGATCATCGCCCTGCCGGTGATCTTCCGGGGCATCCGCCTCAATCCCTTGGACCCTGCGAACTTCCCCTACCTGCTGTGGATCATGATGGGCTACATGCTGGTCACGGCCGTGCTGGTCGTGACCGTGGGGCGCATCGGGGACATGTTCGGCCGGGTGCGCATGTACAACCTGGGCTTTGCCGTGTTCACCTTGGGCGCCATCCTGCTGTCGCTGGTGTGGAGCCACGGGTCGGCCGGGGCGCTCGAGCTGGTGCTCATGCGGATGTTCCAGGCGATCGGGGGCGCCCTTTTGATGGCGAACTCGGCGGCCATCATCACCGATGCTTTCCCCACTGAACAGCTTGGTCTCGCTCTCGGCACGAACATGGTGGCGGCCATCTTCGGCGGCTTCTTCGGGATCCTGGCCGGCGGGCTTCTCTCCCAGGTCGGCTGGCGCTGGGTGTTCTTGGTGAACGTGCCCGTCGGCGCGTTCGGCACGGTCTGGGCCTACCTGAAGCTCAAGGAGATCGGCATCCACATCCGGGCCAAGCTCGACTGGGCGGGCAACATCGCCTTCGCCGGGGGGCTCGGCATGTTGCTCGTGGGCGTCACCTACGGGATCAAGCCCTACGGTCGCTCGCTCACCGGCTGGGCCGACCCCTTCGTGTTGGAGATGATCTTTGGCGGCCTGGCGCTGCTCGTCGTATTCGTCTTCGTCGAGCTACGGGTCAAAGACCCGATGTTCCGCCTGTCGCTGTTCCGCAACCGCGCCTTCACTGCCGGCAACATGGCCCAGTTCTTGGGGGCGGTGGGGCGTGGCGGCATGCAGTTCATGCTGATCATCTGGTTCCAGGGCATCTGGCTGCCCCAGCACGGCTACGACTTCGTGAACACCCCATTGTGGTCGGGGATCTACATGCTGCCGTGGATGGGAGGGTTCGTCCTCGCCGGACCGATCTCGGGCAAGCTGTCGGACCGCTATGGGGCTCGGCCCTTCGCCACGGCGGGGATGCTGCTGTCGGCGGGCATGTACCTGGCCATGATGGCGTTCCCCCCGAACTTCGCCTATGGGCCCTTTGCCGTGGTGATGCTCGTGAGTGGGATCGCCATGGGACTGTTCGCCTCCCCCAACACAGCCTCCATCATGAACTCGCTCCCTGCCCGCGAGCGCGGCGTCGGCTCAGGCATGCGGGTCACGTTCGGCAATGCCGGCATGCCGCTTTCGATGGGGCTCTTCTTCACGCTCATGGTGTTCGGGCTCAACGCCAAGGTGCCCACCGCCATGCGCCACGGCCTCGTCGCCCACGGGGTGCCGGCGACCGCAGCCGCCCAACTGTCGCACCTGCCCCCCCTTGGCTACCTCTTCGCCTCCTTCCTGGGCTACAACCCCCTCAAGGAGCTCCTCGGCCCCAAGGTCCTCGCCTCCCTCCCCGCCCACCAGGCGGCCACGCTCACCAGCCGGGCCTTCTTTCCGCAGTTGATCGGCGCACCGTTCAAACACGGACTCGTGCTCATCTTGGGCTTCGCCGCCGCCATGAGCCTCGTCGCGGCGGTCGCCTCGGCGCTGCGAGGCAAGCCCTTCGTGCATGAGGAGGCCGGGTCCACCATCGACTACGGCTCTCGCCCGGGAGGTGCAGGTGAGGGCGGTACCTCGGTCGACGGTGCACGTCCGGTGCCCCCCGAGGCAGCCGAACTGGGTGCGACCAACGGCGCCGAACGCGCCCGGTCGCCCGAGACGACGACGCCGAAGGGCGCCCGACTCGGAGCGAAGGGCGGAGGGGCAGCCGAGCCGACCGGCGCCGGCAACCTCACCGGATCGGGCGGAGAAACTTGACCGTACGCAGGCGCAGCGGCAGTGGCTGCCGGGAGACGCCCGAGGCCACCTCGTAGGCCCCTCGGTTCGTCGAGTCGTCCCGGCTCACCGACCCCGACCCCGGCTCGCCAAACGCCAGCATTCGCGGCTGCGCGCCCGGGTGGCGCCGTCTACGCGCAGGGCTCTGGCGACATGATCAGAATCGGTCACCATCGCCGGCCGCGAGACGGCGGAGCTCGTCTCGCCCCCGCACCCCGTCCACGATGATGTCCACACAGGTCGCCAGCGGGACGGCTGTGGCGTCGATCCACAGGTGGTAGAGACGGTGGTCGGCGACATCGGCGTGGTAGAGGCGGTGCACGTAGCGATGCCGGGCGGTATCGGTGTGGTGCTGCGCCCGACGGGCGCTGCGCTCGTCCAGGCCCCCGAGGTCCATCACCTGGGCGATGCGGGCCTCGGGCGGGCCGTCGAGACGGACATGCAGGGCTCCAGGGTGGTCCGCCAGCACGATCGCCGCGCCACGTCCGAGGATCACCGCGCCGTGGCGCACCTCCCGACGCAAGACCGCCGCGATGTGCTCCTTGTAGGCAGCCTCGTCGTGGTGCCCTTCCAGCTCGAGCGGGGGTATCCCTGTCCACACTGCCCCCGAGGCGGAGAAGAACGAGATCCAGCGGCTGAACCCTCGACTCAGCTCGTCCTCGACGGCGAGCACCTCTTCGGGAGGCTCGGCGAGATCTGCCGCAACCGAGGCGGGGATGGCGCGGTCCAAGAAGGTGACCCCGAGGCGCTCGGCGACCTGCGGGGCGACGAAGCCTCCACCCGCCCCGTAGGTCGCCGAGATTGTCACGACCGAGTTCCCCGCTCCCAACGCCACCTCCAATCCGGCGACGCATCTATATAGACATAACTATAGTCTCTGGGCGTGAGCCATCGGGGTTTGAAGCTCGCCGCAGACCCCAACGAGGTAGCGCTCGCGCTGTACTCGCTTGCCGCGGCGGTCGTGCACCGTATGCCCCGCGAGATCGGCCTCACCGCCGCGGCGACGCTGCACGCGCTCGAACGCCACGGTCCGCAGCGCGTCACCCACCTGGCCGCGCTCGAAGGGGTCACGCAACCGTCGATGACCGCCCTCGTCACCAAGCTCGAAGACCTTGGGCTCGCCGAGCGTCGCTGCGATCCGGACGACGGGCGGGTCGTGCTGGTCGCCCTCAGCGCCGCCGGCGAACGCTACGTGGCCGAGCGGCGCCAAACCGGCGCCGACGGGCTCGCTCCGCTCATAGACGACCTACCCGACGATCAGGCCAGGTCGCTGCGAGAGGCGCTGGCCGCCCTTCGAGCGCTGGCCGCCCTGCACGACCTCGCCACTGAGGCAGCCCGCGCCGAGAAGCGCTCTGCGATGACCGACGGCCGGGCCGGAGCAGCCAGCCCGTTCTGAAGAACAGGAACTCGAGCGCCACGTCGGAGAGGCCCCGGGCCTTCCAGCTGTCGGACTCGTCCTTGACCGCCTCGCACACCCGACTTGACGGTCGACTTCGACATCGCCACCTCGGGGCCGCGGGCGTCGATCGCAGTCTGCATGAGCAGGCGCACCCCCAGACGGGCCACCTCCTCCAGCACCTCACCCAGCTCCCGCTCGGAGCCGAACAGGTCGTCAATCTCGGCGCGGGTGCCGTTCTCATCTATAGGCCAACCGCACAACCTGCACATTCACGGCGCGATCGGTGATACTCGGGTGGACACGGGCGGGGGTTCCTTTCTCTGCCTCCAGGCTTCGAGAGGAACCTACGCCCGTCGCCTATTTACACCGTGGCCGAAGCTCAAGGGGGGCTGCGGGAAGAGGGGTGCTCGGCGCAGATCTGGGCCTGAGCAGACGCCAGAAGCCGTGTCCGCCCGAGCGGTGCTGACGGTGCCGGTGCCGAAGCCAGGCGCTGTGTCGGTGAGCTCACCGAGCGGGACATCCTCGCCCGCGAGGTCGGTGTGTGCTGGTGGACCGTGATGGAAGCGGTGCGCGTCAATGGCACGCCCCTCGTCGAGCACCCTTCGCGCGTCGGTATCGTCCGTGCGCTCGGCATCGACGAGACGAACTACCAGGGCGCCCTCTTCAGACCGCCGTCGGCGGGTCCGCTGCATCAGCTACGGAGTGGCTGGGCGTCTCGCAGTGTCCCTGGGCGAGGGCGACAATCGCTCCGACAAGGAGCACTCCAACCGACAGGGCGAGCCCGACGATCAAGCCCGCGGGCCGGTCAGAGAGCACACCGGCGAGCACGGGGCCGAGGCACTGGCCCGCAGCGAAGGCGACCGTCAATCCGGCGATCGCCGGGGTCCAGTGGTGCGGCTGGAGCGACTGACGGGCAACTGCCGTGACTGCCGTGACAACCGAGAGGAACGACCCCCCGAACAGAAGCGCCGATCCCATGGCTGCCTCCGGTGACCGGGACACGAGCGGCAGCAGCGCCCCGACGCCGAGCACGGCCAGCACCATGGCGGGCGCGCGCCCCGGACCCAGCCTGGCGATTGGCCGCGCCCAAACGAAGGCACCGGCGATCGAGGACGCGCCGAGCACCACCCAGAAGGCGGTGATCCCTGAAGGACCCATGCCGTGGCCTTTCAGGAATGCGACGATGAAGGTCATGTACGCGATGTAGCCAGCCCCGAACAGGCCGTAGGAGACGAGGAGCGGTCCGAGGTGGCGGGCCGGCCAGCGCCTGTCGGGTAGAGGCGGCGCCGGTGGCTCGGCGCTGGCCAGGGCGACGGGGGTCGCGACGGCAAAGGCTACGGCACCGAGCCCCGCGAGCAGAACCCATCCCCATCGCCAGCCGTCTGTGAGGCTTGTGGCGGCAAGAAGGTACGGGATCGCAAGGCCTGACGCGATGATCGCCGCGCCGCCCCCGGCGAAGTAGATGCCGAGCAGCGTGGTTGCCCGATGGGTCGCCGAAGCGGCCGCTGCGACAAGCCCGGCACCGGCGATGAAGGTGACCGCTCCAGAGGCCCCGGCGACGGCGCGCAAGGCGACTAGTGCCACCGTGCTTCCGGTGCTGCCTGTGGCGAGAAGTGCCAGTACGGTGACCGCAAGGCCGGCGACGAAGACCCGGCGTGTTCCGCAACGACGCGCGACCGCCGCTGCCATGAGTGCCCCGGCGAGGTACCCGAGGGCGTTTGCGGTGTTCATCGCACCCGCGGTGGCGAAGGACCAGTGCAGATCGGCACGCATCGAGGGAAGCAACAAGGCATATGCGAAGCGGGCCAGGCCGATCGCGACCGCGGGCCCGAGCGCCAAGCCGAGAGCGGTCGCGAAGCCAAGAGGAAGCCTCGCTCCCCTGCGCGGCCATGACCGTCGAAGCGTTGGGCTCGGTGCGCTCATGCTTGCTGCCCCCGGAACGCGTCGATGACCATCGCAGGGAGACGCCGGGCGTCCGTCGCTGGGGCGAGGTTGCCATCGACAGTCGCTCGGGCGTTCGCGCCGTCGACGAGGAGCATCAGATCTGAACCCAGGCGCTTCGAATTGGAGCGCCCGGCCTTGCCGACGAGTCGAGCCATGTAGTCGCGCATCCAGCGCTTGTGGCGACGGCCACCTCCCGGGCGGGGTGGCCCGGGGCTGCAACCTCAGCGGTGGCATTCACAAACGCGCATCCCCGTCTCCCCTCCCCGCTCGCGTAGCAGACCGCCAGCCAGTCGAAGACTGTGACGAGCCGCTCACGGGGTGTCCGCATATTGAGCTTCCCCCGGCCAGCTGGACACATTGCTATGCGGCTGGCTGGACTTGGTGACGATACTGCAGCTCCCACTCAATCGACGGGACATCGCCCACGGTCGAGTGCAGAGCTTGACGGCGTTATAGCGCTTGGTCCAGGCGGTGATTGCAGCGACGGCCTCCGCCCTCATAGCGAAGCGGTAGCGATGGACGAGCTCTCGCTTGCACGACGCGAAGGGCGACTCGGCCGCTGAGTTGCTGGTCACCGACTCTGCATAGGGCACTGCCCAGGGCAAGGCCTGCTCAGATGCTGAACCCCTGGCGACAATCAGGACGCCTCGCGTCGGGCAACGCTGCGGCGGAGCTTGTCGACGTCGCGCGACAGCGTGTCCACCAGCGAGTCGAGGGTCGCAGGGCCGCGTTCTGCGGCGAGCCCCTCGACGACCCAGTCACGAACCAAGGCAGAAGCGGGGATCCCCGCCTCGTCTGCGATCCGCTGGATCTCGTCGGTCTGCTCGGGGGTGAGGCGAACGGAGTAGACGACCGAACGGCTCTGGCCCTTGCGCACCGTACGTTCTGAGAGCGCCTCGTCCCGGCTCACCTCGGATGCCGCGGTCTCTTCGTCGACAAGAGCTTGAAGCTCCCTCTCTTTCATCGTTGGTCCTCCCAGTATCTGCGGGTCTGGGTCTCGTTCGCCTTCCAGGTGGCCACGCCGATCAGCCCGTCGCGGAGGTAGACGACGGTGATGACCACGGAGCCGTTCGCGAGTAGCCGACCAGGCGATCGGACTTCCCGGACTTAGAAGCTGGGTCGGGCGAGTCGACGAGGGCGTCGTCGTCCACGAAGGCTTCGTTGGCCCACGCGGGTTCGATGTCGGTGTCGCTGGGGTGCCTGGCGGAGCGCGAAGCGATGTACTCGGCGCGGTACTGACGGTCGAGGCGCTTCGAGCCCATAGCTCTCATTGTACGACATGTGTCTGACGACCTCCGCCCGCTGACAGGGTCCACGAGCCCGGTTGGTGCTGGTCATGCGGCGTGACACTCGTTGGTCAGTCCGCCCAAGACGCCCGTAGCCTGGTCGCGTCTTCGGATCTCCCTACGCTCGCCTCCGGTGTGTGGACCGGTGACGGTGAGGTTGCGCCGGTAACCACCGGCGCGGACGAGGAGGACAACCGCCTCGGGGCTGATCACGCGCCCAGTCGACGACTTCGCCATGCGCGACTTCTCGGTCACCCAGGCCGACGACCTGTACGAGCTCGTGACCGAGCAGACGGGAAAGTCGACCATCTGCACGGCCAACCACGCCGCCAAGGACTGGTACTCGCTCTTCCCGAACCCGGTCGTCGCCGAGTCCATCCTCGACCGGCTCGTCAACACCGCCCACCACATCGAGACGGCCGGCCGGAGCTACCGACCGAACAAGCGCCCCGGCCAGAAGGCGGCGGACGGATGAGCACCTGTGCCGCACCAGGCTGTAGGAACGACGTCCCGTCGCCGCCGCGGGCGCAAGCCGATCTACTGCTCGCCGGGGTGTCGGCCGTCCGCCTACCGGCCACGCGCCAACTGCTTTGTCGTCGAGGTCGACCACCCCGAGACCGGCGACGACGCTCGGCCCTTCGGACCGGTGTGGTTCGTGCGCCTGACGAGCCGTTCGAAGTCGGTCGTCGTCGCGTCCGAGCTGAGCCGGCCCGTCGGCCGACTACCTCGCTCGAGAGCTCACCGCCCTGCTCGCAAGCGACGGAAGGAAGAAGGGACGTGGTATCGACTAGAACAACGAATGGAGCCCGGCCGGTGGGGAATTCCGTGAACACTCGGCTAGGGAACTACGCCAACGTCGACTCACCTCGCCGGCGCGGACCAAGAGATCGTCTTTGACCGCTACCACCTCATGAAGTACCTGACCGGAGCCGTCGACACGTGCGCAAGCAGGAGGACCGGGCGCTCGCCGCTGCCGGAGTCAAGAGCCTCTCGGGGACCAGGTACCTCTGGCTCTACTCGCCGGAAAACCTTCCCGAGCGCCACGAGGACCGCTTCGCGGTGCTTCGTGGCGGCGACTTGAAGACCGCCTGGGCATGGGCGATCAAGGAGAGCCTGAGGCACTTCTGGTCCTACAGACGTCGGGGCTGGGGCGAGAAGCACTGGAAGCGCTGGTACTTCTGGGCCACCCACTCGCGCCTCCAGCCGGTGATCGAGGCGTCGAAGACCTTGAAGCGCCACGAGGCCGGCCTGATGTCGTACTTCGCGCACCGGGTGAGTAACGCCGGCGCGCAGGGCCTCAGCTCACGCATCCAGGCGATCCGGGTGTCTGCTCGCGGGTATCGCAACCCGGAGCACTTCAAGACCGCGATCTGGTTCCATCTCGGAGGTCTCCAGCTCTACCCGATCACCCCGTGAGCTGGGCTACCCACGGAGAACCCAGAAGCACCTCGCGCGCATCGGGACCACCACCGTCGTCGAGCGCCCACGACGAGACGGCCCTTGACCGACACCAGCCGAGATCCGGGCCTGGGCACGCACACAGGGACTCGACGTCACCGACCGCGGAAGGATCCCGGCCCATTCCGCCAGGCGACGGAATGCTCCATCACGACTCCGACTTGACAGATCACCCGCATGAGTTGGGTTGTACGTCGGCAACGGTCAGATGATCGACGCTCCCCACACCGGAGCCGACGTCCGCGTCGAGTCAATCCCGACGACGCCGGGTGCCACCTGGGGGACAGGGGTCGTCTTCGGCGTGACGACCGTCGAGGGGACATAGGGCTGCGCGGCCCTCGACAGGCTGGAGCCCGCGCGGCCCTCGACCCGCACCTTTGGAGCACCCGCCACCGACGCGAGCACGAAGAGTGCCGACGGTCGGTGTGCTGGGACGAGAGCGCGCGTGGCACAGGGCGCCTGTGCGAACCTCCTCGAGCTCCGGGCGCGCGTGATCGCAGTGACCGGTCGGTCCGCCGTGCGCACGCCGCCGCGCTCAGTTCGTCTCATGCTCGACTAGAGCCAGCCCCGCTCGTCGGCGATGCGCAGCGCGTCCACCCGGTTGCGCGCTGCGGTCTTGGCGATGGCAGCCGAGAGGTAGTTCCGGACGGTCCCTTCGGAGAGGAAAAGCTTGGCGGCGATCTCGGCCACGCTTGCTCCTGAACGGGCGACGGCGAGCACGTCGCGCTCGCGGGCGGTGAGCGGAGAGTCACCTGCGGCGAGGGCAAGAGCGGCAAGTCCCTGGTCGACGACGTGCTCGCCTTGCACGACACGTCGGATGGCGTCGGCGAGGACCTCAGGGGGAGCATCCTTCACGACGAAGCCGGCGGCGCCGGCTTCCATCGCCCGGCGTAGGTAGCCGGCGCGGCCGAACGTGGTGAGCATGATCACCCGACACTTGGGGCACTGGCTCGAAAGCGCCCCTGCTGCCGCCAGACCGTCGACGCCGGGCATCTCGATGTCGAGCAGGGCGACGTCTGGGTCATGCGCGACGGCGGCACCGACGACCTCGTCCCCGCGGCCGACCGAGGCGACGACCTCGAAGTCGGGTTGCAGCTCGAGGAGCGCGCAGAGCGCGCTGCGCACGAGCTCTTGGTCGTCTGCGAGGAGCAGGTGGATCGTCACGGTGCCGTGGCGAGCGGCCGGTCGACCACGACGCGCAGCCGCCAACCCCGCGGGCGCAGCGGGCCCGCCTCGACGGTTCCCCCTGCCGCGCCGACTCGCTCTTTCAGCCCGGCGAGGCCGTTTCCATCCGCTGCGGGAGCGCCGTTGCCGTCGTCGCGTATCTCGATCTCCGAGGGGGACAGCCTCACCGAGCACCTCGTCGCCTGCGCATGGCGTGCCACGTTCGTGAGGCCTTCGCGTACGACCCAGCCGAACAGCTCTTGGTTCGCGACGTCGACGACGTCGGTCGCCGTCGGGAGGTCTGCGGTCACCCCCGAGGCCCGGAGGAGCTCCCTGCCGCGGGCGAGCTCCGCGGCGAGGGTCACGTCGCGGTAGCTCGACACCGCAGCGCGCACCTCGCTGAGCGCCTGGCGGGAGAGGTCCTCGACGGCCTCGATCTCCTTCGCTGCCCGCTTCGGATCGTGCTCGCTCAGGCGGCGGGCGAGCGCGGCCTTGAGGGTGATCGTCGTGAGCGAGTGGCCGAGCAGGTCGTGCAGGTCGCGGGCGATCCTGTTGCGCTCGTTCTCCGCTGCCATGCTCGCCAGCGCCGCGCGCGCCTCGGCGAGCTCGAGGGCGCCGCGAAGCGAGCGGGCCACGGCGTAGGTGACGACCGCGACCACCGGGATGGCGATCGGGGTGAAGTTGCTGATCGCCGAGCCGAGAGAATCGTGCCAGGGCCCGACGGCGACCGGGACGGCGATCGCGGCGACGGTGAAGGCGATGACGACCGGTGCCGCCCGTGCGCCGAAGCGGCCGACGGCGATCATCGTCAGGTACAGGCACAGCACGAAGCCAGCAGCATGGGCGAAGGGCAGCTCGGCTGCGAACAACCCCGACATGAGACTGCACAGGAGCCAGAAGCTCCACGCCGTCCCCCTCCCGCTCGATTCCACGATGGCGAAGGCGATGTAGCAGCCGCAGAAGGCGGCGAGGACGGCGAAGCCGCCCACCGCCGCTGCTCCGTGGGAGAACTGCCCCACCGCGGCACCCACGTAGATCACGTAGACGAGCGGGACGAAGACCACGATCGCGCCCCGCCATCCCCTGAGCGCCACCCGCTCACGCTCACCCGCCACACTGGCTGCCACGGGGTCGCTGCCCACGTTGTCCCAGCGTACAGCCCTACCGAGGGACTCAGACCCTGGCTTTGTCATGCTGGTAGGCGAGGGCAGCCAGAGGGACCGAGCACAGGGTCCAGATCCCAACGACGATCCATGCCTCGGCAGGCCAGCTCCCGCTACCGATGGCGGTCTTGCCCGCCTGGACAAGCCAGTAGGAGGGGAGCAGCTTCACGACCCTGAGCATGACGCCTCCTGCGAAGAGCGTCCCGAACGCGCCGCCCAACAGGGCGAGGATGACGACGAACCCCGCCTCGGCGACGGTGATGGCGTCGGGGGGGACCAGGTGGCCGAAGACGATGCCGATCGCCACGAACGGCGCCAGGCCGACGAGGAGGAGGCCGGTCATCTCGAACCACTGGGCGGCATCGAGGCGCACCCCGAGCGACACGCCGGCCAGGTACAACAACACCAAGGCCGGCAACGCGCCCAGGTAGGACGCGAGGACCTTGGCCACGGCCTCGGTGCGGGCTCGAAGGGGCGTCGTGCGCAGCTGGCGGATCCAGCCCTTGCCCCGGTCGCGGGCGATCCGGGCGCCCGGGGCGATGGTCGCCCACATGGCGCCATACGCGGCCATCGCCGTCATGAAGTAGAGCGGGAACGAGACGCAGTCGGTCACCCCGTGGCCGTTCGGCGCCGTAAGGCAGTCGGCCAGCGCATGGCGCTGCTCTGGCGCCACCGCGTAGAAGACCACGAGGGGCAACGCCCAGGAGATCCCCAGGAGCAGCGGATTGCGCGCCGACCGGAGGATCTCGTAGCGGACGTGGATGGTCCCTTTCATCCGGGCTCCTCGTTTCCGGGACGCGACGCTTCGACCTTGGCATCTTGGTCGCCGTGCTCGTCGCCGGTGAGCTCGAGGAACGCCTCCTCGAGGCTCGCCCCGCGGACCTCGACGTCGCGGACAGCGGGGAACGACCCGAACAGCGCGCCGAGCGCGGCGTCGGTGTCCGAGCACGACAGGGTGACCGCCTCCCCGTGGCGCTCCGCGCCGAGCACCCCCGGCAGTGCCCGCAGCTCGGCAAGCTCGACACCAGGCAGCGTCGCCCTGACCGTGCGCGAGCCGACCTTCGCCTTGATCTCGCTGCCGGGGCCGTCGGCGACGATCTCTCCCCGGGCGATGAGCACGATCCGGTCTGCGTTGGCGTCGGCCTCTTCGAGGTAGTGGGTGGCGAAGAGAACCGTCTTGCCTCGCTCTGCGACAGCTCGTATGGCCCGCCAGATCTCGCGCCGTCCCTCCACGTCGATGCCTGCGGTCGGCTCGTCGAGGATCAGGAGATCAGCGTTGGAGGCGAGCGCAGCTGCAAAGCGAACCCGCTGTGCTTGACCTCCCGAGAGCTTGTTCGTCCAGCGTCCTGCGATGTCTGCGGTGCCCGTCTGGTCCAGCACCTCGTCGACACGACGCGGATGGGGATAGTACGAGGCCAGGAGCATCACCAGCTCGCGCACCCTGAGGTGATCGGGCAGCGACCCGCTCTGGAGCATGGCGCCGACCCAGCCGGACCTCACCGCTTCCGTCGGCGATGCTCCGAAGACGAAGACGGTTCCGCCGTCTGGTCGGGCGAGCCCGAGGAATATGTCGACGGTTGTCGTCTTGCCGGCGCCGTTGGGGCCGAGGAGAGCCACGGTCTCGCCCGGCGCGATCACCAGGTCGATCCCGCGGACGGCGTGGACCGAGCCGTAGGACTTGGTCAGCCCGGTTGTCCTGATCCCGGCGGTCTCGGCGCTGACAACAGCCACGCGAGGATCTTGGCTACCAGCGACGTCGAGTGGTAGTGCGATCGCTCACGTCTCACATATGAATCGCTCACGTCTTGCGTATGACATGTGTCAGAGTCCACGGATCCCCTGTCCCCAGCGTCGGGGGACTCCTCCTCGGCATGCGGTGCTCTCCAGCTCCTCGGCCGGTGGCGGCGAGCAGCTGTGCCGAGTCACCGAGGTCGACGCCGGCAAGCTGATCTCCGCCAGCTTCGCCAGCGGATCGCTCGACACCAAGGTCACTTGGCGACTCGTGCCAGAGGGCGCCGGGACGAGGGTCTTCTGGGAGCTCGCTTGCTTCGACCTCGATTCGCCCATCGGGCGCCGAGTACACGACGGCATGGGTGCGAGATGGCCAGACGGCCGCACTCGGATCGGTTGGATCGTTCGTGGGCCGAAGTCCTGCTGGCCTGCGCTCAAGGCTGGCAGACTCGACGGGCGCGTCGAGCCGTCCGCCAGCTTTCGTCGCTGACCTGGCCACCGCCGGCTACTACGAGTCGCGGGCCGCCGAGTACGACGAGTGGTACCTCGGCCACGGCCTTTTGCCGGCCGGAACGGTTCCGGCTGGGACCGAGCCCTAGTTCTGCTATGGGGCGGGAACTCTTGACATCGTGACAAGTCTCAGGCCGCTGGCTTGAGGCGCGCGCTGGCCACGTAGTCAGCGACGACGCGATCGATCGTCGTGATGGCGCGACGCAGCTCTTGAGGTGCGGGGGGTCGGTCGGGGCTGAGCAGAGGGCCGAGCACGCGGTCGTGGACCTTGGTGTAGAAGATCGCGGCACGCAGGCCGTCGGGGGTGGTGACGTAGGTGTTGGTGTGAGGGAGGCGCTCGATGAGGCCGTGGAGACGGAGACGGCGCAGGTCGTAGGTCATCTGGTTGGCGGTGTAGTCCGCGCCGAGCAGGCCGGCGACGAGGCTCCTGAGGCTCTTGTCGGTGAAGCCGGAGACGGCGTGGACGATGACGCTGAGCGCGCCGGCCAGGGCCATGACGCGTGGATCCCCGAAGCGCAGTGCTCCGGTTCGTTGGCCCTCCCTTGCGTAGGGCTGTGAGATCCGCCCGAAGAGGGCGGTCTCGATGGCACAGCTCTGGCCGGCACGCTCGATCATAAGCAGACGGTGGTTGACCTGGCGTGCCTTGGCCTGGAGCTCGGGAAGATGTTCGAGGCGGCGGGCGACGTCGAGGTCCCTCGGGTCGTTGACGACGGTTTCGACGCGAAGGGCTCTCCCTTCCTTGAGGTATTGCTTGACCCGGGAGTG